>JAVBRV010000510.1:0-35174 GCA_031547585.1 Victivallaceae bacterium | reverse complement strand
GCCAACCTTTACGGCGTGCGCCCGCTGCCGCCCGACTGGTCCAAGGTGTGGGGAGAAATTCCCAGGGACGTGACCGAACAGTGCCGCCGGCTGAACGCGGTCATGACCGCTTACCCCTGGCGCTGCGAGGAGTTCTTCACGGTAGACCGGGAAGCGGGGAAAGTCCGCATCGCCAACCGCTTCCACTACCGCCGGGCGGCGAACGACTGGAATTACCCCGGAAGCGAAGTCGCGCCGCTGCCGCCGGTTCTGACTCTGGCGGCGGATCGCGGATATCCCGCCGTGCTGCCGGAAAATGCCGCCCTTTTCAACTTCGACGCCGGGTACGGCCCCTGGCGCGCGGTTCCCGGCAACCAGGCCGAATACGCGCTGCCGCTGCCCGATCTCTCTGAAAAGCTGTACTTCCGCACCGAGCGCTATCCGGAAGCCCAAACGAAAAGCCGCTACTGGTTCCGGGATTTGACAGACTCCCACGTCCACGCCTACACCGGGCGGATGATCAGCCTGTTCCAGAACTGGTATTTCCACGGCTTCAATTTGGCTTCGCCGGAAGAAAAGCAGTTTATCCAGAAGAACCTCGGGCTGTCGGTGGACCGCTACTACCGGGAAACCTGGCACAACCTCGGACGGCTGCGGCTGCCCCATTACCGCCACGGTCACGCCGAACGGACCGAACCCTTCACCGGCAAAAGCTATCTCGCCTACGGCTGGAAGTCGGAGCACGGCAAACTGCGGAACTACCACGACCTCACCGATTTCGCCGGGTTCTTCCTCCTGCCGACGTTGAACTACGCCCAGCTCTCCGGCGACTGGGGAATGATCCAGAAACACTGGCAGCCGATCAGCGAACTCTACAGCTCCATGCCCCGCCGCTCGGAATGGGCGTCGATGGCGGTCGGCACCACCGAGTTCGACCTGGTGCACGTGATCGATATGGCGCCCGACTCCTGGATCGCCTCGGAGGCGATGGCGAAGCTGGCGCGGGGCGTCGGCGACCGCCGGATGGAGGAGCTGGCGCTCTGCATCGCCGCCAAAGAGGCCGTTCCGCTCTGTACCGCCCTGATGAAAAGGGAATGGGATATGGCGCACAACAACAAGTGGGACTGGGACGCCCAGATTCCGGAGCTCGGCTACTTCGACAGCAGCCTGATCGATAAAATTCCCTGGGACGCCGCCACCCTTTCGACCAGCAACATCATGGGCTGCCTCTATACGCCCGCGCTCCTCCGCCTTTACCAAACCAACTGCCCGGAGGCGCTGCGGCGTTACCTCAACCGGCTGGAACACCATTACCCGCAGTGGAATAACTTCCGTTATCTCCGGCCGGGAAAAACGGTCGGCGAAAACGGCCCGATGGAGTTCCTGCGGCAATTGATGATCCGGGACGCCCTCGGGGTGCCGACCGGAGAGTTCGCCAAGCTCCGCCGCATCGGTCTCTTCCACGACAACGAACGTTCGGCCTGGTCGCACCCGGTTAAAAGCGCCTCCGGCGTGATCGGGCTCTCGCTCACCAGCGGCGCCATGCTGGTCGGACGCGACGCCCCACTCAGCCTGGCCGACTGGGGGAAGGCCGCCCTCCGGGATGCGGAGTTCCAATTCAAAACCAACCGGGCGACCGTGGAGCTCGAAGCCGCCGAACCCTTTACCCTGACGCTCCATTCGCCGGTGAAACCCGCCGACATCCGGGTGAACGGAGCAGCGCTTCCTGCCGAATATGACGGCAGCCGGCTACGCCTGCGGTTGGAGCCGGGGGTCAGCCGGGTCACCCTGACCTATCCCGGCTGGACGCCGCCGGACCGTGAGACAGCCGCGCCGGCGGACCTCTCCATCCTCCTGACGCCCGAAATGGAGCTCTGCCGCCGGGAGCGGGAGCTGCGGCTCAATCCCGCCGAAAAACAGCCGGATTACCAGTGCGGCCCGAGTGTTCCCATCATGCTGGATGCTCATGCCAACACCCAATTCAACCAACTGAAACCGGGCGAAATGACCCTCCGCGGCATACCCATGCGGATCGGCACAACGGCCGTTACCGTCGGCAAAGTCACCGGCATTCCCGCCCCCGGCAAGTGGAAGAAGCTCTATTTCCTCCACGCCGCCGACCGGAAGTGGCCGTCCGGAACCGCCATCCTCCGCTACCGCTTCCATTATGAGGATGGCAGCGAGGCGGTGTTCGAGGCCGTCGCCGATCAAACTCTCACCCTCCTACCTTGGGAAAATACCGCCCGCGACCAGGTCGAAGGCGTCATCGCCGACTTCCAACGGGGGTATAAGGTCATGACCTCCATCGATATCGAGTACGTCCCCCCAAGCGGGTCGGCCGTTGTAGCAGCAATCACCGGAGAAACCGCGAATGAATAAGAAGGAGAAAGATCAAATGAAACGAAAATTTACTCTCATTGAACTCCTCGTAGTAATAGCCATCATCGCCATTCTGGCCGGCATCCTGCTGCCCGCCCTCAACAAAGCGAGGGAAAAAGCAAGGGCCATCAAATGCACCGCGAATCTCAAACAATGCGGCCTCACGATGTCCATGTACGTCAACGAGAACAACGATTTTATCCAGTTGCGCAAAATGTACGGCACGACGGACAGACGTTGGAGTTCGACCATGGTGGCGGCAGGCTCCTTTGCGGTCCGCTGCCCCGCGCGGCCGCCATACGGTCCCCTCGACGTCAATTATGTTTACGCGATGAACGCCACCCGATTCGATTGGATGGACATCATGGCCAAACCGGCGGGCGTAGCGGAAAGCATGTATCACGAGCATGCGATTCTCAAATACTCGCGGATTCCGTGGCAGGAACGAAAACTCGCCGGAGTCGACGGCCGAAGCGCCGACTTCCGCATTCCGCTGCTGTGGGAAGCGCGCCGCGCCACCGACGACCAGCAATATTTCTCCGCCAGCCGTACCGGGGCAGCGACCATTCTGTTCCACGACGGCCAGGTCAATTTGCTGCACAGCGACGGCAGCGTGAAAAACGCCGACCGGCGGAAGCTCAAAAGCATCTACAGCTTCGAGAAAGCCTATCTCCACGGCGTCCTGATCGATCTATGACGAAGGACAGGGGCCGGTGGAGCCCCGCACGATGAACTTTGACGGACAGGCGATCGAGCGCAGCTCCGAACCACCGTTGATCTCCGCCAGCAGGAGGTCGATGGCGTTCCGGGCCAACGCCGGGTAATCGTAGGCAATCGTCGTCAACGGCGGCATAAGCGAAGGCGATATATATTCTGTCTCCGTGGCAATCACGGAAGCATCTTCCGGAATCCGCTTTCCACAGCGACAGAGCGCGCTGTACAGCGAGGGGCCGTGCGCCGAAGAGACGCCGATAAAGGCGGTGAAGCCTTCCTCCAGCAGTTCCCGAACCACCTCTTCCAGATTTTCAAAAGTATGAAACCGGTGCCTCGCCTCCTCCTCGATACCCCACTTTTTCGCGATTCGCTGGAATTCCGTCATTCCCCGCTGCCTGTCGCGCGATGATTCCTTATCGGATGTGTCATGCTGCAGCAGGGCAATCCGGCGATGCCCCAGGTTGAATAAATGTTCCACGGCCAGATCGCCCCCGCCCTCCGGATACACCCCCGGAATCCGATCCAGCAGGTTCCCGTAGCTGTTGATCGCCGCCAGGGGCAAGCCGAAACGCTCGTGCCAATCCGGGATCAGGCCTCGACCGAGTGTGATTGCTCCGTCGAAGAGCCACTCATCGAGGAGGGAAATATGCTCCGGCGGAATCACCGAGAAGCGGATCTTCCGCTTCCGGGCCGCCCGCAGCAATTCATTCAGCAGATTCCGGTTGAACTCCTCGATCCAATCATTTAAAATGGCGATGGTCACCGGGTGCCGGTACGAGAGGTTGCGGTAATTCATCTGCCGGGCCAGCTCGTGAACCCGCCGCCGCACCTCGGGGGCGACCTCGGGCTTTCCGTTCAGCGCCCGCGACGCCTGCGAAATCGACACCCCCGCCGCCTCGGCCAGATCTTTCAAGTAGGTCTTTTTCATGATGCTCTACTATATAGGGAATTGGCGGAAAAGCAAGTTGTTTTGCGGCCGTTTGCGGCACAAAAAACCGTTTTCCCCTTGTCATTCGAGGTGAAATTATCTATACTATTAGCAAGTGAAAACCATCCATGATTAAGGAGTGACGCATGAGACGAATCGGAATCCTCTTCCTCTTAACCGCCCTGTTCCCCCTGGCCGCCGCGGAAATCGCCTGGGAAATCAACCCGAAATTTCCCGCTGACGGGCAGGGACTTCTGATTAACGGCTTCAAGTGGCCGCCGACGGTCACGCCGGAGGGGACCTTGAAACTCACCGCTGTTTTGCCGGAAGCCTCCGCGCCGGGTCCGCACCTCCGCTCCTGCTATGAGAAATTCGTCCCCTATGACTCCAAAGACCTCGGGACCCTTGAATTGCGGCTGCGCTCCACGGTTCCGGCGGGGCTGAAAATCCGTCTGCAGTGGTTCAAGGGGGGCGAGAGCGAACAGACGGTCCCGCAGATCGCCGACGGCGAATTTCACACCTACCGGTTCGACTTCGCCAAGTTCAAGCACCCCGACGCCAACAGCCGGGGCTTCTACCTCTATGTCTACCCGGCGGTCAATCCCGACGGGGCCAAGGGAAATATCGAGCTCGAACTGGATTACCTGCGGATCGAATACTCCCGCGAAGGAGCCGTCCGCGCCATCGCCGCCTCCGCCGATACGAAGCTGCCGGATATGGCCGCCTTGAACCGGTCGTTCGCCCCCTATGGCATCGCTCCGGAAGGGGCCGAAAAACGGTTGAAGACGCTCCAGGAGACCCGCCGGGCGCTCGACGCGGAAAAGAACCCCGAAAAACAACACACCCTCGCCCTCTCCCTCAACCGGGAGTTCGCCGAGCTCCACCGCCGCCTCACCCCCGGACGGCGGCTGAAGCAGTTGATCGACGACAGCGCCGCGTATTCCCGCAGCCTCGCCTTTGCGGAGCTCCCGAAAGCCGAACTTCTCCCCGCCGCCGAGCGCGAACGTCTTGCCGGGCTCCTGAAACGCGGCGAGTTCGACGCCGCGGAAAAAGCGCTGGAAACCGCCGAAAACCGGAGCTTCGAGGCTTGGAACCGGCTCCCGGGAAACACCTGGCAATCGGGCGTCAGCGAAACCAGTACCGGTCTTTACGGCTGGACCTACCGCAATCCGGAGGGTCCCGCGCTCTCCGCCGGGCGCGAACTCGTCTGGCGGGGCTTCTTCGTCAACCGCGACGGCACCAAAACCCGGCTGGAAGTCCGTCCGGAGGGGTCCGAATTCACCGACGCGCCGCCGCAAAACCGCCACATCGACTGGACCTCCGGCGAGTGGAGCTACCCCTGTAAAACCAAAGAGGGGCGCTCCGTCGAGTGGAACCTCGCCTTCAGCCGCCTCGCGCCGGGCGTGCTCCTCTCCACCGACGCCCGGACGCTCCGCCTGACCATCCAGGCGGGGCGCGACTACCGCCCGACCCGCTTCCTGATTCCCCGCCGGGGCGGCGCGGTGCTGCTTGCGCCGGAGGAGCTGGCCGCCTTCCCCTGGAATCAGCTCGCCGAAAACTGGCTGCTGGTGCTGTGCGACAACGGCCTGCCCTCGGTTCCCTGGCTGGTGACGCTGCAGCACCGGCCGCAGGCGGCGGCGATAAAGGGCGACGCGCTGCTTCTCACCTTCGCCCGAAAAGCCGGAACTGTGGGCATCAGCAACCTCCACGGCGTGCGCCCCCTCCCCCCGAACTGGGCCGACGGCTGGAAAGCAGCGCCGGAGGGGGTCGTGGAGCAGTGCCGCCGGTTGAATGCGGTCATGACCGCCTACCCCTGGCGCTGCGAGGAATTCTTCGCCGTGGATCAAAAGAGCGGCAAACTCCGGATCGCCAACCGCTTCCTGTACCGCAAGGCCGCCAACGACTGGAAGTACGACGGCCGGGAATACGCCCCCCTCCCCCCGGTGCTCGCCTTCGCCGCCGCCAAGGGCTACCCCGCCGGACTCCCGGAAGAGACCGCCGACTTCGACTTTGACACCATCTACGGCCCCTGGCGCGCGGTTCCGGGGAACCAAAGCGAATACACGCTGCCCCTGCCCGACCTCCGCGAAGCACTGCCGCTGCGGACAGAACGTTATCCGGAACTTCAGGCGAAAAGCCGCCGCTGGTTCCGCGGCCTCCCCGACCTCCGCCACGAAAGTTCGCCGGGGCGTTTCATCAGCATCACCTGGGCGTGGCAATTCGACGGCTTCCAGCTCTACACACCGGCCGAAAAGCGGACCGTGCTGACCGATTTCGAGAGCGTAGTCGACCGCTACTACACCGAAACCCGGGAAAAACGCGCCCAGCTCCAAATGCCGGACTTCAGCCACGGCCACGGCGAACGGACCGAACCCTTCACCGGCAAAAGCTACTTCGCCTACGGCTGGAAGTCGAAGCACGGCGACCAGCTGAACTATCACGACATCACCGATTTTGCCGGATTCTTCCTCTTGCCGACCCTGCGGTACGCCCAGCTCTCGGGGGATTGGAAGCTGATCCAAAAGCACTGGCGCCCCGTGACCGAACTCTACGGCTCCCTCCCCCGCCGCGCCGAATGGGCCACCCTCGCGGTCGGCACCACCGACCGGTCGCTGGTCCACGTGATCGACATGGCGCCCGACTCCTGGATCGCCTCGGAGGCGATGGCGAAGCTGGCGCGGGGCGTCGGCGACCGGCGCGCGGAAGGTCTGGCGCTCTGCATCGCCGCCAAAGAGGCGGTCTCCCTCGTCGCGGCGCAGCAGAAACGCGAATGGGATATGGCGCACAACAACAACTGGGATTGGAACACCCAGATCCCCGAACTCGGCTACTTCGAGCAGAGCCATATCAACTCCACCCGCTGGGACGACGCCGTTCTCTCGACCAGCGCCGTCTTCGGCTGCTTGTACACCCCGGCGATCCTGCGGCTCTATCAGGAATTCGCCCCGGGAGTGCTCGGCCGCTTCCTCCACCGGCTGGAATCCGCTTATCCGCAATGGAACGACGTCGCCTACATCCGGAAAGGGAAGAAAACCGGCCAGAACGGTCCGCAGGCCTTCTACCGGCAGCTGATGATCCGGGAGGCGCTGGGGGAATCGACCGCGCAGCTTGAAAAGATCCGCCGCACGGGCCTCTTCAACGACAACGAATTCTCGGTCTGGAGCCATCCGGTCGAAGGCCGCTCCGTCATCGTTGGGCTCTCGCTGTCGGGCGGCGCGCTGCTGGTCGGGCGCGACGCGCCGCTTCACCTGGCCGGTTGGGGGAACGCCGCCCTCAAGGACGCGGAATTCAGCTTCCAGGGCGGAAAAGCCACCGTGGTCCTCGCCTCGAAGGCTCCCTTCGCCCTCGAGCTCCGCACCCCCCTCGAACCGGCGGAGATCCGAGTCAACAACGCCCCCCTCCCCCCGGAACGCCGAAACTACGATGCCGGGCGAAAACTCCTTTCCCTTCAGCTGGCAGCGGGTGAGAGCCGGGTTCTCCTCACTTACCCCGGTTGGACGCCGCCCGGGCGCTCCATGCCCGAGGTGACAGACACCATCGCCATAACGCCCGAAATCGAGCTCTGCCGCGCCGAACGGGAGTTGCGGCTCGCCCCGCAACAGAAACGCACGGATTTCCAGGCCGGAATCACCGTGCCGATTCCACTCGAAAGCTATTTCAATCAGGCTTTCGATTCGCCGCAAACGGATGAGATCAATGTGCGCGGCATCTCCATGCGGCTCGGCAAAGCCGCCGTCGGCATCGGCAAATCAAGGGAACTCCCGGCAGGGATCACCGGCATTCCCGCCGCCGGGAAGTGGAAACGGCTCTACGTGCTCCACGCCGCCGACCGGGAATGGAATTCCGGAACGCCCATCCTTCGCTACCGGATTCATTATGAGGATGGTACGGAGGCGTTCTTCGAGGCCGCCGCCGGGCGCGAACTCTCGAGTTGGCTGAGTTCCGGTGAGTTCCCCAACGGCAAAGCCGCCATCGAACAGGTCCGGAACGGCCAAAAACAGACGTGGTATCTCTCCAGCTGGGAGAATACCGCCCGCCGGGAGGTCGCCGGGGTCATCGCCGACTTTCAGAAGGAGTGTAAAAAAATCATCAGCATCGATCTGGAATTCGTCCCCGGGGAAGGCTCGGCCGTCCTTCTGGCGATCTCCGGCGAAACGGCAGAAGAATAATCGGGAGGAACCCCTATGAAATCAAAATTCACGTTAATTGAACTCCTCGTTGTCGTGGCTATCATCGCCATTCTGGCGGCCCTTCTCCTGCCGGCGCTCGGCAAAGCCCGATCGAGAGCCCGGGCGATCCAGTGCACGGGGAACCTGAAACAGTGCGGCACCTACATCGCCCTGTACGCCGGGGAGAACCGCGACATGGTTCCCATGCGTTATGTCTGCTCCCGGACCCCGTCGTGGATCGAGCTTCGCTGGTATTACCCCTTCATCGGCTACACCGACATCACCACCGCGACGAAAAACCTGGCCTTGGCGCGGCTGATGAAATCCCCTTTCCGCTGCCCGGCGACGCCGGTCAGCAACGATGACCTCAACAGCGCTTACGGAGCCAATACCACCTCGGAAGACTGGAAGGACGGCGTCCTCACCCCCTCCCCCGCGACGAGCGGTACGGAACATGAATATATCTGCCTCCAATACACGAGAATTCCGGCCCAGGAGCGCAAGCTCTCCGGCGTCGACGGCCGGAGCACGAATTTCCGCCTGCCGGTCCTCTCGGAATCGCGCTCGACCGCTTCGAAGGTGCAATCCTTCTCCCTCCGGCGCATCACCACCACCACCAGTTTCCCCAACCTGATCCACTCCGGGCAGGCCAACCTCCTCCACTGCGACGGCAGCGTCAAGAGCGCGGATCGAGGGAAATTCAAAGGGGTCTACAGCTTCCCGAAAGCCTATGTGAACGGCGTCCTGATCGATCTCTGAATCACTTCAATCGGGCGATTTTCTTCTGTTGCGCCGGGGGAATCTTTGTTTTCCCGGACTCCCAGTTGGCGATCGTCTGGCCGGTCACGCCGAGGCGGCGGCCCAGTTCTGCGCGGGAGAGCCCCAGCCGCTTGCGGAGATCGGCCAACGGCGCGGGTTCGGAGCGGGAAAGCTTTTCCAGCGTTTTCCAGAAACGCTCAGTGACCGGCAGCTTGCCGGATTCCCACTGGCTGACGCCGGGACCGCTGGTTTTGCAGCGCTTCGCGAATTCCGCCTGCGTATAACCGAGACGCTTCCGCAACGTATAAATCTTCTCCGGCGTCCACTCCGCCGAAAAAACCGGCGGGGGCGAAGCCGCTTTTTTCGGCGGCGCCTTCACCGGTGGGACTTCTTCCAAGGTGTCGAACTCCACGCCGAACACGTCGGCAAGGTTCTCTGCCGCCAGCTCCGAAGCGACGCCTTTCGTCAGCGACTCCACCGCGCCCGCGCCGACCAGTTCATTCTGATCGATGCCGCGCAGGGTGAAAAACAGGGCCGGTTCCTCATCCAGGCGCGCCCCGATGCCGTAGAAAACCGCGGCGAGATGCTTGCAAAGACCCGCCCAATCCGGGCAGGAGCAGTTGGTCTTGATCTCCGCCGGAGAGGGGAACAAACCGTTCCGCCGGTCGCAGAATTCGGTCAGCAGCTCCGGCGGGAGCTTCCCCTGCGCCAGGGCCAGCAGCGACGAAACCTTGCCGGCGCAACGCTTTTTCAGCGCCTCCCGGCGGCTCTCCGGGAGGGGGGTGATTTCGATCTTGATATCATACGGTTCGCCGGCGCTCCCGGCGACCAACGCCGTCACCAATCCGGCGGAAATCTGCAAGTCGAGCACGGCCCCGTGCCGGACGTAGGAGCGGCCGCGCGGCAGCCGGTTCTCGTAATCCCGATAGGACTCCACGTTGTCGCACCAGGCCTTGCCCCAGAAGGTCTTGGCGATCTTGGTTCCCTCTACGACGACCGGCCGCAAGCTCCGGTTCTTTTTGGCCAGCTTCGCCGCCATTTTGGCGTTATTCGCCCTTTTCTCCGCCACTGAGACATAGGGCGGATACCCCCAGTAATCGTCATCGTAACGGCTCATGATTCGGACTCCACCGTGTTGATATCCAATTTTACGAAATCCAGCAACTCCTCGTTGCTCATCGCGGTCAACAGCTTCTCGGCCCCCTCGCTCAACAGCTCATCGGCGAGGTTGCGCTTCGATTCGATCAGGCTGTCGATCTTCTCCTCCAGCGTCCCCCGGCAAATCAGCTTATGCACCAGTACGTTGCGCTTCTGGCCGATACGGTAGGCGCGATCGCTCGCCTGGTTCTCGACCGCCGGATTCCACCAGCGGTCGAAGTGAATCACGTGGTTGGCGGCAGTCAGGTTCAAACCGGTTCCGGCGGCCTTCAGCGACAGGATGAAGAAGGGCGGACCGTCGTCGCTCTGGAACTTCCCCACCAGCTTCGCCCGCTCCCCGACCGGCGTTCCGCCGTGGAGAATCAGGCCGTCGCGGCCGAAACACTCCCGGAAAAAACCGTGCAGCGGTTCGGTCATCTCCCGGAACTGGGTGAACACCAGCAGCTTCTCCTGCCGCGCAGCGATCGATTCGACCAGCTCCGCGATCCGCCGGAACTTCCCCGCCGCGTCGGCGGCAAAGTCGCCGTTCCCCAGGAATTGTGCCGGGTGGTTGCAGATCTGCTTGAAACGCATCAGGTAAGAGAGGACGAGCCCGCGCCGCTTGATCCCCTCGGCCTCCTCGCTGATCGCGCGCTGCATCTCCTCCACACAGTGCGCGTACAACGCGGCCTGGCGTTTGGTCAGGCTGCAATAAACCTTCAACTCCGTCTTATCCGGCAGGTCGGAGATGATTCGCTTGTCGGTCTTGAGGCGGCGCAAAATGAAGGGCTGCGTCAGCTTCCGTAGCGGCGTGTAGTCGCCGTCGAGCGTTTTGGTGAAGGAGAGGAAGGCTTTCAGGTTGCCCAGGAGGCCCGGATTCACGAAGTCGAAAATGCTCCAGAGATCCGCGAGACGGTTTTCCACCGGGGTTCCGGTGAGCGCGATCCGGTGGCGGCCGCGAAGGCGGCGAACCGCCTGGCTCTGCTTGGCCGCCGGATTTTTGATCGCCTGCGCTTCGTCGGCGATGACGGCGGGGAAATCCAGCTCCGCCAGGCGCGGCAAGCGCGGCAGCATGCCGTAGGTGACCAGCGCCAGATCGAATGGCGACAGATATTCCGCCGGATCCGCCTCGAACGCCGCGCGCTCCTCCTGATCCATCGCCGCCGGATGCAAGGTGGCGATTTTGAGACCGGGGGTAAATTTTTCGCTCTCGCTCTTCCAGTTGGCCAGCAGCGTCGCCGGGAGGACCAACAGCGCCGGGAGCTTATCCAGCCCCCCGGAGCGCTTCCAGAGTGAAATTAAAGTGAGCATCTGCAACGTCTTCCCCAGCCCCATGTCGTCGGCAAGGCAGGCCCCCACCCCCAACGAACCGGTGCGCCAGAGATACTTCACGCCATCCAGCTGATACGGACGAAGGCAGTTGTGCAACGGCTCCGGCAGCTCCGGGAGCTCGATCCGGGCGGGATCGCGCAACTCCTCCAACCGTTTTTTCAGCTCACCGGCCGCCTCGACCCGGCAGAATTCGTTTTCATCTGCCGTTTTCGCCGTAATCCCGGAATCGACTCCCGCCAAGAGCCGCAATCCGGCAGCCAGGCCCAGTCCCTCTTCGCCGGCGATCCGCTCCGCCTCTTTCCAGCGCTCAAGCAATGCGGCGATCTTCTCCGGCTCGGCCTCGACCCACTGCCCTTTGAGGCGGATCAAACCGCCGCCGGAATCCAGCAGTTCCTGAAGCTCCTCCCCGGTCAAAGGTTCGCCATCCAAGGCGACTTCAACCGAAAAACTGAGGAGGGAATCCGCCCCGAACCGGCTCTCCTTCGCCACGTCGAGCGAAACGGAAACCTGCGCCCTCGGCGGTGCGTTCTTCCAGAGATTGGCGATCCGCACCACGATATTCGCCTCTTCAAAAAAGGGAATCTCGCGCAAAAATCGGTACGCCTCGCCGCTGCTCCAGGCGGCGGGCTGAAAAATCCGGCGGCTCTCCAGCAACTCCCGCAGCAATTCGCTTTTCTCCGCCGCATCCTGAATCGGCGCAAGCACCGCTGCCATCGAAGCCTGATTGCCCGCATACGCCTTGAGCGCCGCCGCCAGCGGCAGGTGCTTCGGCCGGTCATGCTCGGCACGGTGGATGAAGCTCGCCATGAAGGCGAAAGGCAGTGCCCCAGTCGTATCGCCCTTGTTCTCCGCCAGGTGAAAGCTCACCTTGCCGACATTTTTCCAGGCAGGCGAGAGCGAACGCAGAAATTCCGCGAACGACTCCAAGCGCGCATTGAATTTCGCCTGGAGCGCCTGTTCGAATTCCAGATAGAAACGGTAGAGCAAAGCGCCGTCGAAGTACTCGCCGCCGGTGAAGGGCGGCGCCGAAAACGCCTGCGCTTCGACCTCGGCTTCATCCGGACGCACCGTGCCGAAAATCCCCTCCAGGTTCCGTTCCGCCGGTTCGCCCGCTCCGCCGAGGCGGCGAAGGTAATCGGTGAACAGCTTGCGAAAGTAATGTGCGGCGGGCGCATTCTCCGCCACCTCCCGCTGGGTCAGGAGCAGCAAACCGGCCCCGTTCCCGGCGGAAAAGGTTCCGGCTTCGTCCCGCAGCATACCGTACGGCGTGATGTATAAATCGCCGTTCATTCCCGATAATCTGAAAGTTTCCGCTTCAGCTGGATGAGGGGGAGGCCGATGGTGTTTTCGAACTCCCCTTCGAAATGTTCGATCAGGCGGTCGCCGTGCTCCTGGATGGCGTAGGCGCCCGCTTTATCCAGCACCGGGACGAGTTCGAGGTATTCCCGGATCGCCGCCGGGGTCAGCTTCTTGAAGAAAACCCGCGAGCTTTCCAACCAGGCGTCGCGGATTTTGCGATTCCGGCACACCAGCGCGAGGCCGGTGATCACCTCGTGCGCCTCGCCGGAGAGTTCGCCGAGAATCCGGGCCGCATCCTCGAGATCCGCCGGTTTGCCGATGATCCGGCCGCGATGCCAGATCATGGTATCCGCCCCCAGCACCAATTCCCCGGGGTGGCGGTCCGCCACCCACTCGGCTTTGCGGAGCGCGTTCAAGAGCGGAACCTCGCGCAAGTCCGGAGCCTCCGTCAGCTCCTCCACCTCCGACCTCTCCACCCGAAACAAAACGCCGCTGCGAGCCAGAAGCTCGCGGCGGCGCGGTGATTGTGATGCCAGAATCAAAGCAACGGTACTTCCTCGTCAGTCTTCGCCGGTGACGAATCGCCGGTGGAAATCTCATCCTCCAGCGCCTCCACCTGAAAACGGATCTCCTTCAACGCCTCGATGCCGAACACCCGGGTCAGCATCTCCAGCATCTTCGGCTTCACCTCTTCGGTGGTCTGCACCAGCCCCTTCCCCTTGGCGGAGAAGTAGCACTGCAGCGTCATCAGATAGCGTTTTTTGCCCCGGCGATACAGGGAGATCCGCCGCACGGTGAGCTGCGGGAACGCCTCCAGCACCTGCCGGGCCGCGTTCTCGATCGCTTTGCGCGACACCACCAGATTCCCGCTCTCGGAAGGAACCGGGACCCAGTTGCAGCGCCGCGTGCGAAACAGCAGCATCATGGCAAGCCGCAACACCAGCGCCAGGATGAATACCGCCAGCACCAGGCCGATGGCCGCCATATACCCGCGGTTGAAGTCGTTGCTGAGCAGCTCCCGCCAGAATTCAGCGGTCACTAGATCGGTGAAATTCATGATGATCGTACTCCTCATCCCCTGTCCCGAAACCGAAACGGCTGTTTCAGTTCAGCGGCAGATTGATTTCCGCACCTTCCAGTTCCTCATCGTCCTCTTCGGCGATTTCCTGCGCGGGATCGTCGATCTCCTGAACCACGACGTTCACCTTCGTAACCGTCATGCCCGTGGTCTTCTCGACCTCTTCGATGACCGTCTTCTGCACTTCGGTGGCAATCGCGGGGATATTGAAACCGGCCTTGATGTTGAGCTTGATTTCCAACGCCACCCGGTTGCTTTCCTCCATATCGACCGTGATCGCCCGCGACTGCATGCGGCGGTTGCCGACAAATTCGGCAATGCCGTCCAGGAGCGAACTCCCGGCCAGACGCGAGACCCCTTCCACATTCAGCGCCGCCCGGCGAACCAAGGAAGCAATCACGTTCTCGTGAATCTTCACCTCGCCCATCTCGGAGCCTTCGAGAACCGTCGTTTTGGCAGCTTCGGCAATCGGCGCAGCCGCTTTTTTGGTGGTTGCCGCTTTCATGGTTAGTCCTCCTTGTGTGTGGCTTGTTCCTGCATGAACCGTTCGACAAATCCGGTATCGTATTTGCCTTCGGCGAAATCCTTGTTGGCGATAATCTTCTTCTGGAAAGGAATCGTCGTCTTGATCCCCTCCACCACGATCTCATCGAGCGCCCGCCGGCAGGTCGCCAGCGCCTCGGCGCGATTGGGCCCCCAGACGATCAGTTTCCCGATCATGCTGTCGTAATACGGGGGAATCCGGTAGCCGCTGTAAACGTGGGTGTCGAGCCGCACGTTGGGACCGCCCGCCGGAACGAACAGCTCCACCCGGCCCGGACTCGGCACGAAGTTGCGGAACGGATCCTCCGCGTTGATCCGGCACTCGATCGCGTGGCCCGAAACCACCACGTCCTTCTGCCGGATCGTCAGCTTCTCGCCCGCCGCCACCTTGATCTGCTCTTTAATCAGGTCGACCCGGGTGATCGCTTCGGTCACGGGGTGCTCCACCTGGATGCGGGTATTCATCTCCATGAAGTAGAAGTTACCCTCATCGGTGTACAGAAATTCAATCGTGCCGGCGTTGGTGTAACCGGCCGCCTTGGCCGCCTTCACCGCAGCGCTGCCGATCTTCTCGCGCAGTTTCGGGGTCAGCACCGGCGACGGCGCCTCCTCGATCAGCTTCTGGTTCCGGCGCTGAACGCTGCAGTCGCGTTCGCCGAGATGGATCACATTGCCGAAGTTGTCGGCCAGGATCTGAATCTCGATGTGGCGCGGATTGACCAGATATTTCTCCATATAGAGCGCGCCGTTGCCGAAAGCGTTCTCCGCCTCGGTCTTGGCCGCGTGGTAGCCCTGCACCAGGCTGGCGTCGTTGTGGGCGATGCGCATGCCGCGGCCGCCGCCTCCCGCCACCGCCTTGATGATCACCGGGTACTTCAGCTGCTGCGCCATCTTCAGCGCCTCGGCCTCGCTCCCCAGGATCCCGTCGCTGCCCGGCGTGGTGGGAACCCCCGCCTTTTTCATCGTATCGCGGGCCACCGCCTTGTCGCCCAGGGCGCGCATGGCTTCCGGCGTCGGGCCGATGAAGGTGATGCCGTGCTTGCGGCAGGCTTCGGCGAAATAGGCGTTCTCCGACAAAAAGCCGTACCCCGGATGGATCGCGTCGACGTCGCAGATCGCCGCCACCGACAGAATCCGGTCGATGAGGAGGTAGCTCTGGCTGGACTGCGGCGCGCCGATGCACACCGCTTCGTCGGCCATTTTGACCGCCATGCTGTCGGCGTCCGCCTGGGAGTAGACCGCAACGGTGCGCACCCCGAGTTCACGGCACGCCCGGATCACCCGGACCGCGATTTCACCGCGATTGGCGATAAGAATCTTATTGAACATACTTTCCCTTCCCGGGCAGATTATTCGAGGATGAAAATCGGCTGGCCGTACTCGACCGGCTGACCGTTCTCGACCATCAACTCCTTGATGACCCCGGTCTTCTCGGCCTTGATCTCATTCATCACCTTCATCGCTTCGATGATGCCGATCACGGTGTCTTCGTTGACCCGGTCGCCCACCTTGATGAAGGGCGCCGCATCCGGGGAAGCCGCCCGGTAGAAGGTCCCCACGAGGGGCGAATCGATGCTGCGCACCGGAGCCGAAGCCGCCGCCGGAGCAGCCGGAGCCGCAACCGCCGCCGGAGCCGGGGCCGCAACCGCCGCAACCGCGACCGGAGCCGGAGCCGAGACCACCACGGGGGTCGCCGCGCTTACCGCGCCGCCCCGCCGGATGCAGAGATTGCAGGCTTCGGATTCGATCTTGAATTCAGTCAGGTCATGCTCGCTCATCAGCTTGACGATCGTCTTGATCTCTTCGATTTTCATGGCGGAAAAACTCTTTCTTGTCGGAATACTGTTTTAGACTGTTTCTCGCTTCACTTCGACTGGCCGGCAGCAAGATGCGCGGCCAATCCCCGAAGCGCGAGGAGGTAGGAATCCGCGCCGAACCCCGCAACCACGCCGATGCACACGGGCGCGGTGTAAGAATGGCGACGGAACTCTTCGCGGGCATGGATATTGCTGAGGTGAACCTCAATCGCCGGCAGCTTCACCGCGGCCAGCGCGTCCCGGATCGCAACCGATGTGTGGGTATAGGCCGCTGGATTCAGAATGATCCCGGCAAACCCCTCACGCGCCGCGCGCCCGATCCGATCCACCAGATCTCCTTCATGATTCGATTGGTAGGCTTCCAGTTGATACCCCGCATCGGCGGCTTCCCGCGTCACCCGGTCGACGATTTCCGGCAGCGTTACGCCACCGTAAATACCGACTTCGCGCTCCCCGAGAAGCTGCAGATTCGGCCCGTTGATCAGCAATATTTTCATAGCGGGGTATACTATAGCACCAGATACGTCGTTTGTCCAATTCCGGGCGGTAAAAATCCGCGATTCAGTTCTTCAGCTCCCGGCTTTCCAGCCGCGGCGCCGGTTGAAGCTCGAGCAGTTTCGCTTCGTTGAAATACCGCGTATGCACCGGCGGCTCCACCGTCTGGCTGCGGCCGCGGCCGCGCATCCCCACCGCGATCAAGAGCCCCACCGCAACCAGCAGCACCACCAGGCCCAGCACGGCGGCAATGAGAATCAGCGCCAGCTGACGCACCCGCCGCTCGGTCTCCTCGCTGACCTCGTGGTCGATCACGCTCTTTGAAATATCTTCGGGGACCTCGTACTCCAGCCGGTCCCGCAGCTCGGCCGTCACTTTCTCAACCTGGTCGGCGGGGACATGGTACAGGCCGCACAATTTCCGCACATACCCCAGAATGTAGACCGGCTGCGGCAGCCGCGAATAATCCTCCTCCTCCAGCGCCTGGAGGTAGTCGCCCTTGATCCGCGTCTCCTCGGCGATCTGGTCGATGGTGAAACCGTTCCGGAGCCGGAGCTTCTTCAGGTACTCCCCGAAGGACTCCTCGCGCGGCGGCTCGGGGAGCGGCTGCGTCCGAAGCCGCGTCGGCGGCGCCTCTTTCACCTCTTCATCAAAGGCCGGAAGCGGCTCCTCCACAGGCGGCTGCGCCGCGGGTTCCGCCGTTCCCCGGAGGGCGAAGAGATCGAGTCCGTCCTGGTTTTCGTGGTCAGCCATTATTTTCACTCCTGAAATTCATCTTCGTCAAACACCAGTATGTCGCGCTTGTTGCCGCTGCCGGAGGGCGGGCCGACAATGCCCCGCTCTTCAAATAAATCAATCAGCTTCGCCGCGCTGTTGTAGCCGATCCCCAACCGGCGCTGCAGGTAACTCGTACTCGCTTTCTTATCCACCAGAACCACTTCAAGCGCCTTCCGGACCACATCGTCGTCCCCGGGGCGCAAATACTTCTTGACCATCGGCGCGAGATCCTGGTACGACATGCCGCCGCCCTCGTCGTCGTCATCGTCGTCGTCCCCCCCCACCGCTTCATCGTCTTCGTCACGGGCCTCCTCTTCGGCCACGACCCGTTTATCGAAGCTCTGCGGCGCCTGGTCGGAGACGAATTTCACCACCTGCTTGATGTCGGCGTCCTTGACCCACGCCCCCTGGACGCGCTCCAGGTCCATGCCGCCCGGCGACATATAGAGCATGTCGCCCATCCCGAGCAGCTTCTCCGCCCCGTTGGCGTCGAGAATCACCCGGCTGTCCACCATCTGACCGACCCGGAAAGCGATCCGGGTCGGCAGGTTCGCCTTGATCACCCCGGTGATGATCTGCGTCGACGGGCGCTGCGTCGCCACCACGATATGCACCCCGGCGGCGCGTCCCAGCTGGGCGATCCGGGCGATGTAGGTCTCGGAATCCTTGCGCGCATCGGTCATCATCAGCTCGGCCAGCTCGTCGATGATGACGACCAGGACCGGCATCTTCGCCGGCAGCGGAATGCCGTCGTCGTCGAGCTCCGGTGCCTCCGGAATCGGGCGCTTGTTGAATTCGGACAGCTTCTTCACCCCGGCCCGGGCGAGAATCTGGTAGCGTTTCTCCATCTCGTTGACCGCCCAGCGCAGCGCCACCGGCACCTTCGCCGAATTGTTGATGACGGGCGTAATCAAATGCGGCAAGGGCTTGTAGTCCTCGAACTCCACAATCTTCGGGTCCACCATAATCAAACGGAGCTCATCCGGCGGGAACTTGAACAGCAGGCTCATAATCAGCGTATTCATCATCACACTCTTGCCGCTGCCCGTCGAACCGGCGATCAAAAGGTGCGGCGCTTTGGCGAGGTCGAGAATCACCGGCTTCCCGGCCACGTCCTTCCCCAGCACAATGGGAATATCCGCCTTGCCCTCTTTCCAGGCCGGGGACTCCATCACCGCGCGCATGAACACCGCCTCGCTGGTGGCGTTCGGAACCTCCACCCCCACCACCGGACGGCCGGGGATCGGCGCCAGCACGCGCACGCTCTTCGCCGACAGATTCATCGCCATGTTGTCGGCGAGGGCTTCGACCTTCTTCACGTTGATCCCCTCCTCGAGGGAGATCTCATACCGGGTGATCCGGGGGCCGGAAATGTAGTCGGAAACCCGCCCCTGCACCTTGAAACTCTCCAGCGTGCGCTGCAGGATCTCGCGCGATTTCACAATCGCCTCCGGGCTCTCGCCCCCCGTATCCTCCCCCTTGCTCAGCATGGTTATGGGGGGCAGCACATAATCCTTCGCATACACCGGCTCGGCCTTCTGGCCCTTCTCGACCACCCGGGTTCCCACCTCGGGGATTCCGACCGGCTGCACCGGCGTCTTCACCGCCGGAGCCACAGGCTGCGGACGCTCCGGCGCCGCCACGGCAACCGGCTCATCTTCATCCTCATCGGGAATATCGTCCGGCATCGGTTCGGGCTCGCCGACCTTGGCGCCTTCATCCCGGTGCCGCCGGCGCAACGCCTCCAGCGCCGCCTGGGCCCTGCCGAACAGACCGCCGGAAGCAGGGCGCTCACGAGGGGGAACCTCCGGCTCCGGTTCATCCTCGTCCTCCGCCTCCGGCACGCGTTTGGCCGAACGGGGCTCCTCCGGCTCGCCCCCGCGCTGCTGCCGGTCGGCAGCGGCGGCCAGCGCCGGACTGTACACATAATGGCAAAGCAAACGGTGCCAATCCGAAAAATAAATCGCAATCAATCCGCCCAGCACCAGCGCCCAGCCGATCACCATCGTCCCCACCGCGCCGATCAAACTCCGCAGCGCGCCGCCCGACAAAGCAAGCGACTCCACCGGCGGCGCCGCCAGCACCTGACCGATCACCCCGCCCGACAACGCCAATTCCGGCGCTCCCATCCGGCCGATCCCCAATCGTTCCGTCAAAAACGCAAACGGCGACGGCGACAGCGCCAACAGCAGCATAATCCCGAAAACCATCAGGAGTTCGCCCGTCAGAAACAACAGCGGCCTCCCCTTCCCCGGCAAAATCGCCCGGGCGCATTTCAGCAGCGTCAACAAAACGATCGCATAAACCGCCAGTCCGCAGAGATTGAAAAACCAATACCCCAGCCAAGCCCCCAGGTTACCCACCCAGTTCGTCGGAGGCGCATTCACCCCACCCGTTATCGAAGCCGCATCCGCCGGAGAATAGGAGAAAATCGCCAAAAAAACCAGCACCGCAGCCGCAAAATAAAAGATATGACGGATCCGGAACCCCGTCTCCGCAAATTCATTATTCTCTTCTCTTACCACACCGTTCGCCATACAAAATCCTTATCGCATTTCAACAGGAATAATATAGCCCGGCAACGCGCGATTACAATAACCTCACCCCGCTTTTTCAACGGTTTCCGAAGTAACAACGGTTCTCGCTGGGGCAGCCTGCCCCAGACCCTCCGGCGGGCTCCGCCCTGCACCCGCAAGGCCGACCGGCGGCACCGGGCTCCGCCCTTGACCCCAGGACGGGTTGCGAGCGCGACGATTTTTGTGCCCAACCGATTTTTTCAAAATCGTTTGGGTCCCCTACAAAAATCTGGCAGGCAGTGCCACGCACCGCTCTGCCGGCTTTTTTGCCGACGCAGGGATGCGCGCACAGCCAGCTGGCGCTCGCTGTTCGCGGTCAGAGGCGCTGTAGGTTATAGATCGTTTGAAAGCTATATGCCGTACAGAAATGTGGCTTTGTCGGACGGGTCGGACCTGTTGGACCAGTCCAACAACCGATGACGTTGCCAGCTCATCAGCACTCGACTTTTCACATATCCTTTCTACCGCCATGCGAGAGTCGGCCGACCTAAGTCGGCCAGGGTGCAGGACCCTCGTCCTGCCGAGGGTCAAGGGGCCACCGCCCCTTGCGGGTCCAGGGCAGCGCCGGAATCGAAAAGTACCTCACTCGCAGGTGCGAGTACGGCCGCAGGCCGCACGGAGTACCGGAGAGCGGGGCCCCCGGAAAGAGCCCCCTTGTTTTTGCGCAGCAAAAAACCGAGCCCCGTGGGCGAAGGTGGGGTTCTTTTTGGGGAGTCGGGTCTGGGGCGGGCCGCCCCAGCGAGAACCGTGGTTAAGCCAAATCAGTTAAAACGCTGCCAGAGATAGAGGTAATGAGCATCTGGAAGTTTCCCATCGCGCAGGAACTGAGCGAGAGGGAGAAGGAGCTTCAGCCGGGGGTGGGCGGTCAGAGGGAATAGAGTGGGGAGTTTTCGCAGCCAGACCAGGTTGAGCGGCAGATTGCGCAGGGGGTTCCCGAGGTCTTGCCGGGGGGTAAGGATCAGCCGCCGGGCGTTTTCCACGGGATCGGGGGAGGCGCCTTCGGGGGCGAAATGCGCCGCGCCCTCTTGGAGGGCCAGCGTCCAATAGTCGCAGAGTTCCCGGCCGCGGGCGACAAAATCCTCTTCGGGTTCGGGACATGGCCGGTATTTGTAAGCGAGCGCTTTGGCGTACAATTCTTTGAAGCGGAGGGGGAGATCGTTCATGCCGGCCAGCTCTTCGCGCCGTTCGAGGCCGCGCTGACGGTAGCGATGGCGGAAGAGGAGCAGCGCGTCCCCGGCGCCGAGGGCGGCTTTATGCAGATTCCGGCGGATGAATTCCAGATCTTCCGGCTGGGAGGCCGCTTCGGCCAGCCGCTGCCGCGCCAGGAGGAGGCCGGTGCCGCGGTTGAGAAGGAGGCGTGCGCCTTCATCCCACGGCAGCTTTTCCCAGGGGATGCGTTCGATGGGGTCCAGGATATCCTTTTCGCCCCAGATCACCCGGTTCCCGGCCAGCAGCTCCTGAATCATCAGGCTCCGACGGATGCGGTGATAGTAGTGCAGCGGTCCCGGCAGCGAGAAATCGACGTCGATGCCGAGCTTCGCTTCCCAGCGGTGCGAAATCTCCCGCAGGAACGGCAGTTCCGAGTTCCCCCGGGTCACCACGAAGAAGTCGAGATCGTTGGAGAGTCCGCCTTCGGGGGTCACCCCGCCTTCACCGCGCCCGTAGCCGCCCCCCAGGATCACGGCGCGCAACAACGACGCCTCCGGATGGGCCGAAAGCTCGGCGGCGATGCCGGCGACCGCCTCTTCGAGGAGCTTCTCGGCGGCCGGATCACCCGAAAAGGTGAAATTGCCGGACAAGGTCAGGAAGCCCTCATGTCGACGGCGCACTGGCGGAGGTCGTTGTAGACCAGACGCACACCGGAAAGGTCGAGGTTGCGGGCGGCGGAGTTCATCCGGCGGACGATTTCCACCACGGCCTCGGCGCCGATATTCCCCGAGCACCCGACCAGCGAGTGGGTCAAGGCCCGGATTTCCGAAAAATCTCCCTTGTCGATGGCGGCAGCCATGCGGTCGCAATGATCGTCCAGCGTGTCGAGATACATGACAAAGAGCTCGTTGGCGTCTTCAGGAGAAAGCTCCAGCGACTCGGACAGATAGCTTAGAATATTCTGATCCATTTCAACTCTCTTTATTTCTTGATATAGAAAACGGTCTCATTCAACCCGCAGTAGGTATTGTGCATGATCCGCTCGGTCACGTCGCGCATAATCTGAAGTCCGCGCCCGGAGGTCGCGGCCGTGGTGGCCTTGCTGTTCTCGAAGGTCTCCTTCTCCTCGGTGCCCACCGCGTTGAAGTCCCAGAATTTCCCCCGGTTCATTCCGCGGATGACGATCGATTCCTCTTCGATCGCAATGCTGATGTAGATGCGGTTCTTCGAGTTCCGCTTGGCGTTGAGGCCGTGGATGATGACGTTGTTCAGGTACTCGTGGACCAGGAGCTCGACCTTGGTGATGATGTCGATCCGGTCGGGCAGCTCCCGGTTGATCAGCTCCGAGAACTTCACCGCCACGTCGCTCACCATCGAGATCTGCGAGGAAATGAGGAGCTCCATCGAAGTCGGCTTGGCAATCCGCTTGCGGATCGCCACCACGCAGATATCGTCCGGACTCTGGTCGAAGCCCATCTGTTCCAGCGCCTTCCGCAGCCGGAAGGGGACGCTGACGGGGTCGGACGAGCCGACCAGCTCCTCCAGCATCTCGTAAATCATCTCTTCCGACGGCGACTCGCCATCCTTGCTGGCGATGTCGAACAGACCGTCGGTATTGCTCAGAATGACGCTGTCATCCTGGAAATCGTATTCGCAGGTATCCGATTCGAGGTATTCGACGTCGTCGAACCAGCCGATCGGGAAGCCGCCCTTGTTCGGGTCGCCGATTCTCTCCATCTTGCCCAGCGAAGGCGAACAGGCGTACAGCCCCGGGTGGCCCGCGCTCTGGAAGCTCATGTGGTTCGTCTCGAAATCGATCACCGCCGCGATACAGGTCATGTAGATGTGCGAACCCAGCTCGTTGCAGAAGAAGCTCGAGAGCTTGTTCATCAGTTCGTGGATCTTCACATCCTTGCCGGTCATCGCCACTTTGAGGAAGGATTGGATGGCGGCCATGTACAAGGCCGCCTGCATGCCGTGCCCGGCGATGTCGCCGATGAAGTAGAGGTACTTCGACTCTGAAATATTGAAGATTTCGAAGATGTCGCCCGACACCTTGTAGCTCGGCATGTAGAGCGAGGTCGCCAGCATGCGGTCATCCATCAGGCACCAGTCGGGGAGCAGAATTTTCTGGATGTCCCCGGCGAACGACATCTCGGTCTCCAGCTTCTGGTAATGCTCGGCCACCAGCTGGCGGCTGCGGTGAATGTTCACAGCCTGCTCGATCTTCGAGCTCAAGAGCTTCTTGCTGAAGGATTTATTCATGTAATACGTGTACGGATCCCAGGAGATCTGGTTGAGCATGGTGGTGTTGATGTCATCCACCAGCGCCGTCAGGAAGATGATCGGCTTCTCCGAATCCAGCTCACGGATCAGCTTGCGCAATTCGAAGCCGTCGATCCCCGGCATCAGAATGTCGAGAAGCACGACGTCGAAGTACTGCTTCTTGTAGATTTGCAATGCCTCGACCGCGTTGGTACAGCCGGTGATTTCGTAGGCGTCGCCCTTCAGGCAGCCTTTCAGCAGTACCAGGTTGAATTTCTCGTCGTCAACCGCCAGGACTTTGATTTTATCCATAAATTCCTCATGAACCTTCGTTCCGGAACGGCGACGGCGCCATCCCCCCATGAATCAGCATGGCGGAAACTATAGCACGCCTTCCCCCTTCTGTCAACCGGATTGAAGGAAAAATACTACCGCCGGACTTTCATTTCTTCGAAATCGCGATTATATTACCCCCTAAACAACCGGAGATCCATTCATGCTGCCGTCGAAGTTCCGCCATTTCCTCCCGCTTTTCGGCGCGGTGATCCTTTTCTTTTTCTTCCTCGACCGTTACCTGTACCGCGACCTCTGGTTCGACGAAGCCCTGACTTTGCTCAACTTCGCCTTTTCCGACCCGGTCAGCCTCATCTACACCAATTACGCCATCCCCAACAACCACATTCTCTACACCTTCACTCTCCGCTTCTGGCTTCAGCTTCAGCCGCCGGGGTTCGACCCGGTGGTCTGGATGCGCCTCCTCTCGGCCCTCTTCGCCGTCGGGACGCTGGGCGCGCTCCACTGCCTCTTCCGCCGCCGGTACGGTGGCTGGAACCTCTTCCCCGTCCTCCTCGCCACCGCCGGAACCGCCCCCTTCCTCCTCTACGGGACCGCCCTCCGCGGCTACATGATGAGCGCCTTCCTGGTGACGCTGACCATTCCCACGGCGCTCGCCTTCGCCCGCAAAGGAACCTGGAAAAGCTGGTGGCCCTACGCCCTCCTCTCCCTTCTCGTCACCGGGACTATCCCCTCGAACCTCTTCGCCCTCGCGGGGATCGTCCTCTACGCCCTCCCCCTCTCGGGCCCGGACTTCCTGAAACGCAAGCGCTTCTGGGCGCTCGCCCTCACCCCCATCCTCGGGCTCCTCCTCTTCTACCTCCCCATCTTCAACCTGCTGCTTGCCAACTCCCGCCTCGGCGAAGGCTGGCAGCACGGCATCGCGGTCCTGAAAGCGCTCGCCTCGGTCTTCGTCTTCAGCTACGCCATGCTGCTGATTCCGGCCTTGGGGTGCGTGATCCATTTCGGCCGCCGCCCCTTCAACTGGCTGTGGACGGCCCGCGCCGCCATCTGGCTCCTGCCGATCCCCGTGGCGCTGCTGCTCTCCACGCCGCCCTTCCCCCGCGTCTTCTTCCCCATGCTGCCGCTCTTCGTCCTCCTGCTCGCGGGGGGCATCCGCGACATCACCGAGTGCAACTGCCGCCTCACCCGCCGCTGGAAGCGCTTCGTCTGGATCGGCGCCATGTCGCTCGTCGTCACCGGCTGGTGCTGCTACGCCCAGACGCCCGAGCTGCGCCGCGAATTCAGCCTCCGCAACGGCAAGGCCGAAGCGGACGATTTCTTCTACAGCTACTACCTCCGCCCGGAACACACCCCGTCGCAGACCGCCGACGAACTCAGGAAACGTTTCCCCGCGGGCGGGCTCACCTGCTACCTCAGCTTCGCCTCCGACCCCTGGCCCCTTATGTTCTACACCAACGGCGAATACACCTACTACTTCGACGGTCCGCACCGGGTGCCGCCTCTCGGCCGGGGAACCGTCGCCATCCTCCGCCGCGACGAAGACCCCTACGCCCTCCTCCAGAAACGTTTCGGGTTCCACCCCGTTCTCCTCTTTGAAAACGCCAACCACCAGGTCTACCGCCTTGAGTGAACCTCTGCTGATCTTCATGGGTCCGACCGCCTCCGGGAAAAGCCGCCTCGCCCTCGAAGCGGCCGAACGCGAAGGCGGCGAAATCGTCTCCGTCGACTCGATGCAGCTCTACCGCGGCCTCGAAATCGGCACCGCCCAGCCCAGCCCGGAAGAGCAGCGGCGCGTTCCGCACCACCTGGTCGGCTGCTTCGACTCCCACACCCGCGTCGACGTCTACGCCTACCGCGAACTCGCCGAACAGGCCATCGCCGCCATCCGCGCCCGGGGGCGGCGGCCCATCCTCGCCGGAGGGACCGGGCTCTACCTGAAAGCGCTGCTCTACGGCCTCGACGACCTCCCCGCCGACCGCGAACTCCGCGACCGCCTCGACCGCGAATATGATTCCGATGAAGGTGAAGCCGCCCTCCACCGCCGCCTGGCCGAGCTCGACCCCGCCGCGCTGGCGCGCTGGGGGGACTGCCGCCGGCGGCTGATCCGGGCGCTCGAAGTCCGCCTTCTCGCCGGGCGTTCAATTCTCGAACTCCAGGAGGGGAAGGCGACGCTCCGCCACCCTGTCGAAGCCTGGAAGATCGAGCTTCCCCCCGACGTCCTCCGCCAACGGATCACCGAACGCGCCGAAATCATGCTGAAAGAGGGCTGGATCGACGAAGCCCGCCGGGCCATCGAGGCCGGGCTCCTCACTTCCCCCACCGCCCACCAGGCGCTCGGCTACCGGCTGATCGGCGAATACCTCGACGGAAAACTTCCCCGCGAAGAGCTCCTCCCCCGCATCGTCACCGCCACCTGCCAGCTCGCCCGCCGCCAGCGTACCTGGTTCCGCCACCAGCACCCCGAGGCGAAAACACTTGCATTTACCTGAGACTCCATCTATATTATAGAAAAAATCGGGGGAACTAACTCGTGAATCCAAAAGACCGGATCAAGGAGCTGATCGTCGGCAATCAGCTTCCCTGCTATGTATACAGCCGCAAGCCGTTCATTCTCTTCGCCTACGACTACGACTTCGTCAACCGGATTCCGGCCTTCAAAGCCGCGCTGCCGCAAGATGAACCGGTGCACCTCTTCCTCCAGATCGGCTGGCAGGTCGAGCTCCCGGAAGACGCCGACCGCTTCGTCCACCTTCTCGGCTACGCCATACAGGCCATTCCGAACCTCCGCGTCACCGTCTTCGCCAACAACAAACCTGAAGCCGCCGGATTGCGGGAACGCGGCGTCAACGCCCTCTACTGCCACCAGAACGCCTTCCTTGATGAACGCAACTACCGCATTCTCCCCAATATGCCCAAGACCTTCGACGCCATTTACATCGCCCGCATCACCCCGTTCAAGCGTCACCACCTCGCGGCCAAAATCCCCACCCTCCGGTTTATCGGCGACTACTATGACCGCGAGCAGGAGTACTTCGATGGGATTCTCAAACTCATTCCGCAAGCCAAATGGGGCCGCAACGTCCCCGGCAGCCTCATCTACCGCGACATCAACCGCGCCCACACGGGGCTCTGCCTCTCCGCCCTCGAAGGAGCGATGTTCGTCAGCGTCGAATACCTCCTTTGCGGACTCCCCGTCATCAATACCGACAACGTCGGCGGACGCGACCTCACCATCCCCCCCTTCGCCATGAAGCGCGTTCCCGCCGATGCCGACGCCGTCGCCGAAGCCGCCCGCGAATGGAAGGCCGCCCCCCCTCCGCCTCAGGAGATCCGGCAGGCCACTCTCGAACTCTTCACGCCCCACCGGCTGAAATTTCACGAGCTCCTCTCGGCCGTCTTCGACGAGGCCGGGCGATCCCCCGCCAAGCTCCCGCCCCTCCCCCATAAGCTCGGGCTCCGCTGCTTCCGCATGCCCTGGGTCAACTGGCGGCACGGCCTCACCGCCAAGAAATAATCACCCGAAAGGGCGGCTTGATTTTTCGTAAAAGGGTGGTTATTGTATCGCCAAGGAGGGAGGTGACGGGTGTTTCTGTTTGACTTGACCGGGATCGAACGCCGGGCGCCATCCCCCTACCCGGTTCGGACGACGGGGGGAGTGAGCGGGGAATCCGCCCCCTTTTTCCGGGATTTCCCTTATCCCGACGTCTTCGAGGTCAGCCTGCGGTTCTCTTCGGGGGAGGAAGAGGCGGTCGATTATATCGACGGCGAAGAGTTCCGGACGCCGTTTCCGCACGTCTTCCTCAAGTTCCCCGGACGCCGCTACAGCTACGGCTTCACCAACCGCCACACCATCTTTTTTTCGTACACCGCCGAAACCATGGCGAAAATGCAGGCGCAGAATCTGCTTCCCCTGCGCCAGCTCTGGACGATCACCCTGACCCCCGAAATCAACAGCCTCATTCACCAGCTACGCGAACTTCAGTTCCATACCCTGGAGCCTTTTTGCGTCGACCGGATCGACTCGGTCTCCTTCATGCTCTTGCAGGAGTTGCTGTTTCAGCAGGACGGCGTCACGATCAAGCAGGACTTCAGCCGCGAGAAAATCCTCAGCATCGCCTCCTACTTCCGGGCTCATTTCGACCGGGAAATCGACTTCGACCGCCTGGCCGCCAAATACGGTTTCTCGCGCCGCTCCTTCTTCCGCCACTGGCGAACCTGTTTCGAGGTGACGCCGGCGCGCTTCATCCTCGACCTGAAGCTGGAGGAAGCCGCCCGGAAGCTGGCGGGCGGAACCCAGAGCATCGGCGAAATCCTCCGCTCCCTCGGTTTCACCGACGCCGCCTATTTCGCTGAAATCTTCAAGCGCCGCACGGGGCAAACCCCCCGCGCCTTCCGCCATCTGGCACAAAAACCATAAATTATTGGCACGACCGCCTCTTCTCATTCGCCCGAAAGTGGAGTATAATATCAGGGTAGTTCACTTCAATGAAAGGCGGTGGTTCATGGCTCCCCCAAAGAGGAGATGGCACGTTTTCAGGTTCACTCTCATTGAACTCCTGGTCGTAATCGCCATCATTGCGATTTTAGCGGCGATTCTGCTGCCGGCCCTGAACAGCGCGAGGGAACGCGGCAAGCGAATCTCCTGTGCAGCCAACTGGAAGCAGCATGGAACGGCCGCCCAGATGTACACTGGCGATTATCAGGATTACGTTCCCTGTTCGCAGTTCAAAACGGGCGGCGCAACCGGCTGGTGGTCGTACCAGATAGCGCCGTACAACGGCTACCCGGTCGTCGCCGCGAACGAGTTCAATGCGGAAATTCAGGAGGATCCCTTCTTCCACCGAGGCGTATACCGCTGTCCCTCCTTTTCGGAAGCTCCGCTCCGGGCGCTCTCCGGCTTTCAGGAGAAGTACCTTTACGGCGCGGTCGGATACGGCTGGAACGGCATGCAGCCGACCGTCAACCCCACCCTGAAATACGGCAAGGTGCGGAATCCGTCGCAAAAATACTTCGGTGGAGACGGAACCGACGCCGGAACCGTCGAGTACCATTTCCGGATCTTCTACCACCCGAGCACCTACACCGGAACCGGAGTCGCGGCCCTGAATGTCGGCTTTCGGCACCAGGGCGGCGTCAATACGCTGATGGCCGACGGGCATACGGAGTACTGGCGTCACACCGACCTGGTCAACCGGCACACCGTCAACGGCAAAGCATACTACCGCTGGTATCTTGATTTCTGAGGATTGCGCACCATGAAGAAACTCTTCCTTTTCTCTTTCGTTCTTGCGACCGTCATCGCCGCCGCCGCGGAGCCGCTCGTCTTCCGCCACGGCCTCTGGAAGCTGCAAGTCGACGACGGCGTCTGGCAACGCCTCACCCACCGGGAGAAAACGGTAATTGAGAATCCGACGAAGCGCGCCTCCTTCTGGCTCAAGCGCGAGGACGACGGGGGGAAAGCGCTCTTCGCCGGTCATGATTGGGATCAAAAGACCGGCGTCCTGAAGCTGCGGATCCGGCAGGGACACTGGGAGTTTGAAGAGGTGATTACCTTCGGCAAGCGGCTGAAGCGGGAGTTCCAGGCGACCTATCGCGGCGAGGCTCCGGCCCGCTTCGACCAGGCGAGCATCCTCTTCCCGGTGCCGAAGCAGGGGACCTTCTATCTGCCGGGCAGTCTCTTCGGCGACACCCGCACCTATTACACCGAAATCACCCAGACGCCCGAAAACGCCGGGCGCTGGCAGGGCGAGCTCGCGAAGCTCCCGCCGAACACCTCCCTGCCGGGCACGGAGGATATTCCCTTTCTCCTCTTCGAACCGGAGCCGGGATGGACTCTGGTTATCCTGACCGATCCCCGCCGCCAGTTCCTGCGCTCCTTCGTCAAGACCGGCGCCAATGACGCCTCCGGCGAATTCTACATCCGCAGCCGCGGCTGGGCGCTTCCGGGGGAGCCGCAGACCTTCGGTCCCTTCGAGCTCGAAGTGTTTGATGGCCCTGCCGAAGCCGCGCTCCGGGCGATTCCACAGCAATGGTATCGCGAGAACGGCATGGTTCCCCCCGCCGACCGCCCGGAATGGGTACTCGACGCTTCGGTCTGGGAGCTGGACGTCAACCCCGACGCCTGCGGCGTTTCCGGCGGCTTCCGGGAGGCGGCGGACCGGCTGCTCCCCTACCTGCGCCAACGCGGCGCGAATACCGTCTGGCTTCAGCCCGTTGAGGAGCTTACCCCTTACAATCCGCAGGATTACTACAAAATCCGCCGCTCGAACGGCACGCCGGAGGAGTACCGCTACTTCGCCCAAAAAGCCCATGAACTCGGGCTGCGGGTCTGGCAGGACATCGTCCCTCACGGCGGCCGCCCGGAGTTCGCCGCCCGGCGCGGCGTCAGCCCCTTCACCCTCTCCATCACCCGCGAGGGCGACGTCAACGCCAACATGGCCTTCGACTACAGCTCGCCGGAGTGGCGCGATTATATCACCCAAGTCGCCCGGCATTACCTCGAAACCTTCGGCGTCGACGGCTTCCGGATCGACCAGTGCGCCTGGTCGCCCCCCAACTGGCGGCTCCCCGGGTTCCCCGCCGCGCCGCCCTCCCGGCTGGACGCCGCTTTCTGGCGCGAAGCGGTGCAAAAGTCGGGCGGCTCCCTCCCGGCGATCGAGGGGGAGCGGGCAGACGACTCCGAGCGCCCCGGCCCCCTCAGGCTGACCGCCGAAATCCGCCGGACGGTCCGCTCGGTGAAGCCGGATGGAGCAATTCTCGGAGAGGGCGGCAGCTTCGTCCAGCCGGTCAGCGACGCGGTGGTCGATATTCCGATCCGCCACGCCATGCTGAAGATGCACTTTTTCGACCCCGCCGAGTACGCCCGGCGCTTCTCGCGGACGATGGCCGACCGCCTCGCCGTCGATCCGCCGGGAACCCGCCGCCTCAGCCTCTTTGAGATCCACGACAACAAGTTCACCGCCTCGCAGGTGCTGGGGGAGCGGGCAGCACAGGCCCTGCGGGCCGCCTTCTTCTGGTTCCGGGGCATTCCGGCGGTCATGGATGGCCGCGACGTCGGCCAGGGGGTTTGGCTCGCCCGGCTGAACCAAGTCCGCGCCGCCCTCCCCGAGCTGCGCCGCGGCGAAGCCGATTTCACCGCCGTCGGCAGCCGCCCCGCCGTATTCGCGGTGCTGCGGAGTCTGCCGGGCGCGGCTTCGGTCTGCGTCACCGGCTTCCACCCGGAACCGCAAACCATCCGGCTCGACATTCCGATCGAACGGCTCGGCTTCGCCCGCGACGCCCGGTTGACCCTCTGGAATACGCTGACCGGCGAAAAGCTGGCGGCGGGGACCCTGGATGCCTTCCGTGAGTTCGATCTTGCACTCTCACCTTTCGGCTCCGCCGTGCTCACCTTCCGGCCGGAGGACGAACCCACGCCGCTGCCGCCGCCGGAGCCGCCGGTCTATCACCAACCGGTAAAGCAACCCCTCTCCGTCGTCGAAACCGCCGACGTCGTCACCATCCGGGGAGCCCGTGAGCTGGTCGTCGACCGCCGAACCGGTCTGCTCCTACGCTACGGGGAGCTGATCGAGGGCTCCGACCTGCTTTCCGACCGGACGCTCCCCGCTGTTCCCCCGGCAATCCGGGTGACGCCGTCCCCCGAAAAGGTGGTAATCGAAGCGAGCTTCCCCTGGGGCGCGCGGCTTCGCTACACCCTGACCCCCGACTGGCTGGAACTGGAGGGGGGTCTGACGAAATATTCCCCGGCGGAACGCACCCTTTTCGCCCTCGCCGCCCCCGGAGCGCGCCGCTGGCAGATTCACGCCTTCGAAGGAACGCTCGACGACTAGATCGACCCCGCCTGGATCGACGGCGGCAAGACCGGCCTCCTTACCTTGCATTCGAAGCTCCCCGTCTCCTCCGGAATTCTCTGGCAGAGCTTCCTGAAACCGCTTCACCCGGCTTCGCCCAAGCTCAAACTCTTCGGGGAAAAGGACAGCCTCGAAATCGAGGTCGACGCGCCCCTCTCCCCGGCCTTCGATGAAGTGATGGCGCTCAACCGCCTGAATGGGCGCGCCGGTTTCCACCTGGCGCTCTTCTGGGTCCAGCCCGGTCCGCTCAGTACCGCCCGGCCGGGCGAGGCGCGCCGCTTCGCGATCACCCTGCGTTCCATCACGCCCGGCGAACCATCGGCGGCTCCCGTCAGCCGTGAGGGGGCCGAGATCCACCACCACAGCCTCAGCTGGCAGATTCAAAATTCCCATTACCGGCTTATGCTCAACCGCCAGGGCGGCGTCATCCGGGAGCTCTGCGGAGCCGACGGCAAAGTCCGCTTTGCCGGGCAGGACCTCGTCGCCCGCAAGGGACTCACCCCGAGCCTGCTCCAGCCCCGCCTCTCGGCCGATATGGAGACCTTCGTCCGGCTTTACCAGGAGAATGGGGGGCTCAAGCTCCGCTTCCTCGGCTGGCTCCGCAACGCCGCCAACCACGGCGTCGCCCGGCCCGGAGCCTGGGTCTTCACCGAGTACGCCTTCTCCGGCGCTCCCGGCGTGGACGCCGTTTGGCAGCTCCGGCTCAGCGACGCCCCGGCCCCGGAGAGCGACCTTCGCTGGAGCCTTCGCGAGAAAGACCACGCCTTTTCGCCCGCCGCCCGTCAGTGGCAGCCGCTGGCCTACCGCCTCGACGCATCGGGGCTTCACGAGCGGAGCGCCGCCGCTCTCCCCGATCCTGTGTTCGTCCCCGGGCGGCTCTGGAGCCTCTATTCCAGCCGCGACGCCCGGCGCTTCCCCTGCCTCATCGCCCCCTTCCTGCCCGGCGACGACCCGCAGGTCTATTTCTCGGAGTTTCAAGTCGGCGAAGAGGCCGGGGAACCGGTCTTCCGGGGCGAGCTCCCGATGATGTGGCCCCACCTCACCTTGCCGGTTTCGTTCAACGGCCCCGGCCAATACCGCCTGCGAACCACCCTCAAAACCGATCGCGTCGAAACCGAGGGGCCCGCCGGGAGCGCGATCCAGCTTCAGCTTCTCTACCGGGGAATCGACGGCAAGCCGGTCTCCCTGAACCGCAGCTTCCCGGTGCCAAACGGCACCCGCGACCGGCAGACCCTCGCGGCCGAATTCGAGGTTCCCCCCGGCGTCACCGGCGGCAACATCCGGCTTCTGGTCTATAAATTGTTCGGCTCCGGGGCCGTCACGCTCACCCTGCCGGTCCTGGAACCGGTACGATAATCAGAAAGACGAGGAAGATGAAGCGAGAGATCGATTTTTTCCCGGTGGGAACAACGTTTGCGCCGCTGGCGAAGGCGACGGAGGTGCCGGTTGAGGAGTGGGAAGGCGACGTCGCCAATATGCAGCGGCTCGGGTTCAACGTGTTCCGGCTGTTCATCGCCTGGGACCGCATTGAACGAAAACGCGGCGAATTCGACTTCACCCTGCCGGACCACTCCTTCGCACTGGCCGAGAAATACGGTCAGCGGGTGATCGTGAACCTGGGCGGCAGCGGCACCAGTCTTTCGGGCGTCTACCAGCCCCGCTGGCTCCACCGCGAATGCGGCGGGAGCTTGCGCAAACACCGGCTGGATTCGCCGGAAGTGCTGCGCGGCAACCGGATGCAGGTCTGCTATGACGACCCGGCGCTGCTGGAAAACTTCGAGCGGTTCGCCCAAGTGGTGGTCGAACGCTACCGGGAGCACCCCGCGCTCCTCGCCTGGTCCCCTTGGAACGAGGTCGGGGCCCTCACCCCCTGCCTCTGCCGCCATACGCTGGCGCTTTACCGCCGGTTCCTGAAGGAGAAATACGGCGATTTGCCAACGCTGTCGGCGGCCTGGGGAAGCGAATTCCCGGTGGATTTCGAAGCGTGGGAGGAGGTGTTCCCGCAGGAGGAGGCGGGGTTTGCCGAGGGCGGCTACCAGCCGTTCCTCGATTACCGGGAGTTCCTCTCCCGCAACCGCGATGAAAAGTTCAATTTCGTGAAACAGTGCATCGAAGCGGCCGATCCCTCAACGCCGATATTGGTTCACCTCAGCAATCACCTGAACGCCGACAGCGGTTGCTCAGGCGATATCCTCGGGACCTCGAAATACGCCTATTTCGAGCGGGCGAAGGAGCGTCACGAATTTCCGCTCGCCGACCTCAACCGCGACTGGAATTACCAGATGGCGCTCTTCCAGCTGAACAGCGCCCCGTGGCGGCGGGATAAGGACGGCTTCTGGATCGTCGAAGCCGAGGGCGGGCCGACCGCCTGGGTCCACAACATGATGCCGCGCACCTTCTCGCCGGAAAAGATGAACGCTCGCGACATGCTCTTCGTTTCGCACGGCGCCCGGGCGGTGATGCGCTGGATGTACCGCAGCCGGATGACCGACTCGCAGGCGGGCGAATTCAATCTGGTCGGCTGGGACGGCTCGGTGACCGAACGCGCCGCCGCCTTCGGCGGACTCGCCCGGTTCCTGACCGGGCATTACGATCTCTTCAGCCGCCACGAAGCCCTGCCCCGCGAAGTGGCGATGCTCCATCGCGACTGGGAGGTCTACTGGCGCTGGCAGGCCGAAGACGTCGACCGCTACTGGCACAGCTACCGCAATCTCTACGGAGCGCTGGCCGAAGTCGGCGTCCACTGCCGGGTCCTGTCGGCGAAGCAGCTGGTCGAGGGCGGTCTTGACGGCGTCAAGCTCCTCATTATCCCCTTCCGCCCCTGGGTGAGCGCCGAAATGGCGGCCCGCCTCGAAGCGTTCGTCAAAAACGGCGGCCACCTGGTCGCCGACGCCCCCTTTGCCATCAAGGATATGCGGGCGGTTCACCGGCTGAAAACGCCGGGGTTCGGCCTCGACCAGGTCTTCGGCTGCCGGGTCTTCGATATGGAGAAGCTCTTCGACGACCGCTGCGGCGAGCTGGACGGCATCGACTTCAAGACCATCATCCGCCCGGAGGGGTGCACGGTTGAAGCCGAATTCCCCGACGGCAAACCGGCAGTGGCGTCGCACCGCTACGGCAAAGGAGTCGCGCGGCTCTACGCCTCGCAGGTCTTCGAGCGCTTTCATAACGGCAACGCCGAACGCTACCACCGGGAGCTCGAAACCCTCCTCGCCCAAGCCGGGGTGGAGCCCCTCTACCGCCTCTCGGGGGTCACGCAGGAGGAGCGCTCCCGGCTGACGATCCAGCTCCGCCGTCTGCCCGACGGCCGCCGGCTTCTCTTCGCGATCAACCTGAGCGACCGGGCCGTAAATGCCCGGCTGGAAATTCCTTCGGGGGAAACCTTTCACCCATTCGGAACCGACTCCGGGGAGTCCGGCCTTGCCGGCGACTGCCTCCGCCTCGCCCCTTTCGGCTGGCTGACCGCCCTTATACTCAATTAGGGTGAAAACTTGAAATTATTTTGGAGTTGCTTTGGCATGGATTTTTTTCTTTTCCCGCAGAGCGATACAGAGTATCGCGCGAGGACAAAAGGAAAAAATACATTCAAAGCGGTCAAAAAGAATTCAAGTTTTTAACCTGATTGAGTATA
>JAVBRV010000075.1:0-6232 GCA_031547585.1 Victivallaceae bacterium | reverse complement strand
TATACTGAAATCCTGCCAAGCGGTTTACCGCCACGCCGGCCGCCGCCAAGGGAAGCGCGGAGAAACCGGCAAACCGCGACAGTTGTTCCTGCCAGGGCTGTTCTCCGTCATTCTCTGTGTGCATATATTATTTCTCCAGTTTCAAGAATTGCCGTCATAGCAGACATACGTGAAAGGCTCCGTCCGTAATGCCGTATCCCCGTTTTTTTATATTTTGTGTTGTTTTCGCAGAAGCTCTTCCGCTGAATGCAGCGGATTATCCGGATTCAACTCGTAACACAAATTTCCTTTGTAGTGATCGTAGTATCCCAGGCTTTCCCAAAGAGCAAACCAGATTCCGAAGTCATCGTAGGCAGAATATCTGTTGCACAGGGTGTCCATTTTATCGATCAAGTCGAGGAGTTCGATCTTGCCGCTTTTATATCTTGCGACCAAGGCTGCTTCAATCCGTTTCAGGCGCTCCGGTTCCGTCAAATTGCGGATTCCGGCCTGTTCAAGAATGAGATCCCGGTCCGCAAGTCTGGACTGCCAGTCGATGCCGTTGGCCGCGACGTCGATAATCAATGGGTCATCGCAGTCGCGTTCCAAGAGCCACCGGCAAAAGCTCTGGTAATCCTCCCCCATAATGTTATAGAATCCGCTGAGGATCAGCAAATCATCCGGAGACAAATCATCTCCGTCTCTCAGCGGCGTAAACGAAGAGTCCCCGGAAAGAAAGCGCTGCCACTCCGCTTTCAATTTCTCCCGATGTCTTCGGCTTTCTTCGTCCATTTTTCTCCTGTCGCTGTGCCCTTCAGTAACTTACCGCCGGGGGACCATGCTTTCAACTGAAACTTCCACCTCCATTTCCATTTTCTTCACTTCGTATCCATCCGTTCCTCTCCGTATTAACGCCATGGGAGTCAGGAGGGGGCCTCACTCCCCCTCCTGAAACCACCCCCCGCCCTTGGGCAGAGACGCGCAACCAAAGGTCGAACCCCGATCTCGGATCGTAGCGGTCGCCTTCGCGACCTTATCGCCACTTCGTGGCGCCCTCAGACGGCGGGGCCTTCGCTGCGTTACGTTCGGCTACGTCGCATTTGCTCCTTGCTCGTTTGCTGCCGCAAACGAGTGCCCTCACATTCACTTCGCGGCGCCTACCGCGCTTGTTTGACGTGGGCGGCAACGTGTTGTGCCGCATTTCGGCCGGACAATAACACGGTTTGGGAAACGCCGCCAACGAGCGGCGCGGCGCCAACAGCGCCGTACCCCCGAGGCCAACGTTCGGCCGACTTCGGCACTCTTGTGCCTTCGCTCGTTTGCTACCGCAAACGAGTACTCTCACATTCACTTCGCGGCGCCTACCGCGCTTGTTTGACTTGGGCGGCAACGTATCGTGCCGCATTTCGCTTGGAGCAGCCTTTATAGCGTTATCCTTCAATCCTTGCATTCCTTCAACATGGCGCGAAGCCGCTCATGGGTAGCGCGGCCGTTCTGGCGAACATATTCGATCTCTTCCCGCCGGGCTTTGCACTCTTTCGACTCCGGGTTCCAGGCGGATAAATCCCCATAGCGGAGGTTGCCTTCCGGCTGCATCTCATCAAGATTGTCCGGCAGATAGTTCCAGTGGAGCAGCAGGATGAGGATGCGTTTTTCGCGGCACCCGGCTCCGTATTGCCGCCATTTCAACTCCAGGCACTCCGGTCCGCTCCCCTGTTCCAGCATGATGAAATGCAGGAGCTGCTGGTCAAGATAGACGATCTCCCGCCATGAGGAATACGCCCAACGGGGGGACTTGCTATGCTTAAATGTTTCCGGCTGCATTTTCTCCACCCGTGAAACGGCGGACTCCGCCGCTTTGAAAAGCTCCGCAATGGGAGCATTCGGATCGACGCAAAGCTCCGGCTCCTCCGCCGCAGAACCAAGCGGCAGGAGCAAAGAAATAACCCCAATGGTCAGTACTATTCCGACTCGAATTACTTTACTCATTTCCTCTCCTTTGCTTCCGGCGGGAGCACGCTTGGCCGGGCGGGGTTGATGACTCGGGTGGCTTCACCGAAGAGTGCCGGGGCCTCTTCGCGGTGCTCCATGACGTAGTCCCGTTCGGCGGGGTAGAGCGGAATCAGCTGCAGAAGCCCGACTTCGACCTCCGGCGACAGGCGGAAGCGGAGCTCCTCCGGCGTTCTGCCGGGCGGCGGGAGGAGGAGAATCGTTTCAAACTTCGTTTTCGCGTAAGGGGACGGCATCTGCACCGTGTGGCCGGCTCCGATCAGGGTAGCGTTTTCGACCGGATAGCGCGCGATGTCCTTCAGCATCCGCGTCGGCCAGTAGTTGGCGTCCTTTTTCTGCTCCATAAACCCGAGCGGCCAGTCGTTCGGCAGCGTCACCATCAGCTCCAGCCGCTCGGCGACTCCGGCGGCGCGCTGTTCTTCGGGAACCGACATCAGGTACGCCCCCATACCGCAAGTGAAAAGATAGACTGCGGAACCATCCGGCGGATCGACCACGAAAATGTCGAGATGAACGTCCGGGGAGACGATCTCATGCCAGACGACCCGGACCTTCCCGAAACGTTCCTCCAGCTGCTTCTCGAAGGCGGCCATTTCCTCCGGGGTGTATTTGATTCCACGCTGCCGGTTGACCGCCTCGGCGCGGAGAATGTACCGGAAGCCGTAATACAGTGTAACGGGCCCCTCGTTCAAATTATGCTGATAAGCCACCTGATAGATGTTGGCGAAAGGCGAATAGGATTGATACGGCGGATCCTCCGGGTACTCGATCACCACCACATTCAAGCCGCCCTCGTCTTTACGCCAAACAGCATTGGGGTGCTGCGCCCGGACGAGTTCTCCCAGATAAGCCGCCAGGCCGAGCCACGGCGTCTGCTCCGGATGCTTCTCCAGAGTAATGTTGGTAAAGTATTCCGTTCCGGGCTTTTGCAGCTCTTCGATATGCTTATAGAGAAACTGCGCCTGTTCGGCAAAGCCCAGCGCGGCAAGATCGGTATTCAGCTCGTTTTGCACAAACCGCCGGAACTCTCCGGCGATCTCCGGCAACTGCTCCGGGGTGAGCGCTTCCGCCGCGACCTGAAACTCCAGCCAGCCCTTCCGCCGGGCGCGCAAGGTCAGAATCCGGCGCACGATCCAGAATACGACGATAACGGCCAAGGTAATCAGAATAATTCGCAACATATGAAACTCCTATTGTTTATGATCCGGCAAGGTTCGGGTCAGGTGGTACAGTTCGCGCCGGTTGCCTCCCCAGCGGTCTTCCAGCGGCGGCGCGTCGAAAAAGAGATGCAGGGTGTCCTTGACGATCGCAAGCTTCGGGATTCCGACTTTCAGCGGCTCCGGCAGCGGAATCTCCTGCGGCGGAGTCCAATGCTCGCCGCCGTCGCGGCTCAGCACGTAGTAAAGGTGCGGAATTTCACCCGGCGGCCTGGAATCCCCCCGTTGTTTCCCCCGCCAGACCACCGCCATGGTAGCGCCCTCCTTTGCCGCTTCCGGCCATTCGACGAATTTGATTCCGGGGGAGAGCTTCCGGAACTTGCTCCACTCTCCGCTCTTCAGGTCGCGCCGGCAGTACAGGATCTCGCCCGGCTTGCCGTAGCCCTCCATACCCAGCATCGCCAGTGGCGCACGGACGCGATGCTCCAGCTCATTGCCGATCAGGCAATGCAGCATATCGCCCTCCGGCAGAAAATACGAGCGGCAAAGCGTATTGGTCGATTCCGGGCGAAAAAAGGTCCCCCGGTCACTCCATTCCCCTGTTTCGTAATCGTATTCAATATCGTGGATATCCGGGCTGTACGATAGATCAAAACACACCAGCAGTTTTTGATCGGTTTCGGCCAGTTGAATCGTGGTGTTTTGCAGCGGTTTCCCCGCTTTCACTTCGGTATCGCCGGTTTTCAAATTCAACATCAACGTTCCGGGCGAAAGATAATCCTGATCACCGGAGAAAAAGGCGGTTTTCCCCCGGCGGTTGTAGCGCTGCCAGGTGAGCCGATAGGCCAGGAGCAACCGGCCATCCGGCAGAACCTTCTTCGGGGAAAAGGACAACCGGACGTTGGTGGTGCTGTTGGGGTCGTAGGTCGGATATAACTTTTTCAGATCCAGCGCATAACGCCGGGTCTCCCATTTCCCCGGATTCGCCGGATCGGGGAGGAAGAGGACCAGTTCCGGTTTGGCCGGAGTCCCTTGCTGGTTTGCGTCGAAAGGCTGTTCATAGGGCAGCGCGTGCGGTTGACCGGCGACGGCTCCCGGCGGGGGCGCGTCTTTCGCCTCCTCCCAGGTTTTCGCCTCCGGGTTCCACGCGAGCGTGGATTGACTCTGCCAGTAGAGCTTTCCGTCGGCGGCGAACCAATGCCCGTACGCCAGTTTCGAATCGAACAAGCCGAATTTCGTTTGCGACAGATTGACCGCCCGGCTCCACTCCCGATCTATGGGGATAGAATAAAACCAGAGCTTCGGCTCCGCATAGAAAAAGAAAATCGCCAACGCCAACGCTCCGAGCGAGGCCGGAATCCGGATGATGTTTCGGAAGTAAGCCGCTGAAAACGCCGCCATGCCGAAGAAGAAGAGTCCGGCCGCCCAGAGCACACCCGGCTCCAGCCATGGAAGCTTTTCGGAAATGATCCAGCCCGGCAACAGATAGAAAGTGAATACCGGCGGAATCAATCCGGCAATGGACCAAAGCAGCAATTGCTTTGCGCTCTGGAATTCGGAATGTTCGCAAACCTTCGCCAACAGCAATCCGCAAATCATCATGGCGATGGCGATCGCCCAGACGCCGAACAGCGCCGCCGGAATCAGGTTGAGAAAGGGTCCGACGAGGAGGTAAACAATCCAGAACCCCAGCCAGAGCCGGGACCTCCCGGAATTCTCTGCGAGTTCAGGCGGATCGTCATTTTCGATGCGCAACTTCCCCTGACACAGCGGACAGAGCTTCGCCCCGCCCTCTTCATCGTCGAAGGTGAGATCGCAAGCCGGACAGCGGTACGTACTCATCTTCCCCCCCTTAATCCGGGCAGCTGCCCGGGTTGGTGAATTTGGCGACAAAGAGGCCGAGAATGATGCCGAAAACGGCTCCGATAACGAGACCGGCGGCGGCTCCGACGACCCCCAATACCACGCACTCAACCGTATGGGATTGCGTCACCACCGCCGAATCATCCGGGAGCGTGATTCCGGACTTGATGCGGTAACCGACGACCGAGCCCGCAATCGCCGCCAGAATCGCGCAATACTTCCCGCAGAATCCCATCCACTCCAGATGATGCCGGGTGATGGTTCGGAGCGGCATGGCGTAGAAGGTTATTCCGAAACAGGCAAACGCAACCAGCCATAGCGCCGCCCGAACGCTCCCGACCGGCAAAAAGGTCAGGGCTTGTTCCAGATAACCGGCCATTGGCGTCAAACTGACGCCAATGCACAAAAGACCGCCGATGAACCACCACAGGGCCATGAACCATAACCGGCGAATTGCCGCTGTTTCCTCAGTGTCGTCATCCATAAAGCGTCCCCCCCGGAATTTTTCGTTTATTCAGTCTTCACCCGCTTTTTCATGAGCCGATTGACCACCTTCCAAACCAATGTTGGGAATAGCTTCGGTTTCAATGTTCCGAACCATCGGCCGGCGCAATTCACCAAAACGCCGTGATAGCAGACGAGATATGAAACCGGACGGGTGGTTTTGAACTCAATCGAAAGTTTGTCTCCGCCCTGCCGCAATCCGCAAAAGCAGTGGCCGTCCGCCGTGGATTCTTCTTCCGGGAATTCATACTCCCGGCAAAAACGAAGCCGGATCTCGCGCGCATACCGATTGAAAGCCTCCGGCGAACCCGCCGATATGAGCTGCTGAATTTCCGGGGGAACACTCCGCAGCCGGGCCTTCTGAATGGCGTTGAGAATATTCCCGACCGCATCGGGACTACGCTCGCACCACTTCATAAAAACCGCCGCTGGAACCCGGAAATGAAACCAGACTTTCCCCGGTTCCACCCGCAAGTGATAGATCCGCCACGGCCAATTCATTTTGACGCCCCCCTGGAGAAAGATTATTTCAGTTTTTTCTTTTCTGTGCCCGGAGGCAAAAAGCTTTCGCCAGTTGTCGACATATTGTCGACAACTCAAGCTCTTCAATTTCAACTGTCGACATATTGTCTACAGTTACAGTCGGTTCATTTGCAGGCTACGAAACACTTCACTTGTATTGTCCACGGGAAACAAATAGCATTCGAACCGGGAAGTTG
>JAVBRV010000055.1:0-2940 GCA_031547585.1 Victivallaceae bacterium | reverse complement strand
GATGCGTTTATCGTTATTCTCGGCGCGGAGATCATGGATTTAGCGGATGGTGTTTTCGGCGTGGGCGGGGAGGGGGAAGATGAAGGGTCTTTGTTCGCCGAAGAGTTCGGTAATGGTGAGATCGGCGAGGAGGCCGCAGATGCCGATGGCGCGTTTGCGGCAGAATTTACCGGGGACGGCGAGGCGGTTGGGGACTCCGGCGGGGAGGAGGATGATTTCGCCGGGGTTGAGGTTGAAGATTTCGTTCTCGATTTCGATACGGAGGGTTCCGGCGAGGAGCATTTCGAAGAAGTGCTGCGAGGGGTTGTCGTGGACGCACTCCCACCCTTCGGTGCAATGGTAGAAAGAGGCGTTTTCCGGCCAGATGGGGAGATGTTGATCGCGCCCGCGGGCCCAGCCGTCCGAGTGGCCGGTTTCGCCGGGTGTTGCCCGGTAGAGGGCGGAGGGTTGGGGCGGTATGCGCTCTTGCTTTTTCATTCGGGTACGATACTGCGGACTGAGAAGGAATGCAAGGCGCTTTTTTGGAAATGCAAAATATTTTCTCCTAGATGCAAAGAAACGTATTCCCCGCCATCTTTACATTCTTTTCGGAATCGGGTATAATTATAGTAGACAACAAATGAAAGTGAGGCAGCCATGCGTTCAAGATTCACGCTTATCGAACTCCTCGTCGTAATCGCGATCATCGCGATTTTAGCGGCTATCCTGCTCCCGGCGCTCAGTAAAGCCCGCGACCGGGCGCGGGGTATGTCGTGCCTTGCCAATCAGAAAACGCTGGGGCAGGGTTTCTCCATGTACGCGAACGACTATCGCGACTACATTGCCGGGAATCAGAAACACCTGATGACCGGAAACACCGCCCCGGTCAGCGAAGATTGGAGCCGTTCCTGGGATGTTGCCATTGCCCACTATGTCGGCCTGCCTTCGGCCTATACGGGGCAGTCGCTTAATGCCGCTCGACGCAGTTGGAATTTCTCCTCGTACCGTTGCCCGGCGGATCCCCGTGCGGCCATCATCACCGTCAGTTCTTATGACTGGCCGATCCGTTCTTATTCGGTTCCGCTCCTATTATTGTGCGGCGAGAGCGGCAAGCGCACGGTCGGGGTAAAAACCGCGCAGGTGAACGCCTCCCACTCCAGTGTGAACCTGCTGGTGGAAAACACCACGAAAGACGACGCGGCCAACTACGGCGTCTACATGAACGCCGGCGTTGGTACCGGAAGCGGCTCGTCTTACGTTTTCATGATGTATCGGGGCAGGGTCGGAATGCCTCATTCCGGCAGCACTTCGACCTTATACCTGGACGGCCATTCAAAGATGGTTCCGCGAACGTCCTTTCTCTCCGCCGCCGCCGGCAACGGCAATTATAAAGACGACACCTTCCGCAAATGTTTTATGAATCTTTAACAAAAGGCAGATATGAAGTATTCCGTCCCCCGCATTTCGTTCGCGGCCGAACCGGCTTTCGAAGAGTTCCACGCCTTCGCCTGGGAGTCCGCCGCGCGGCATGTGCGCGACTACTCCGGCGCGCCCTGTACGCCGTACATGGATGAAGCCTTTTCCACGGACCATATCTGGCTCTGGGATACCTGCTTCATGGCCCTCTACTGCCGTTACGCTCTGCAGGACTTTCCCGGCATTCAAAGCCTTGAGAACTTCTATCAGCCGATGCTCGACGATGTCGAGTCATCACTGATGATTCACATTCCGGATAATCCGCCCCTTACTGCCTGGGTCGAATACGAATATTATCAACTGACCGGCGACCACCACCGCCTCGAAGAAATTTTCGGCCGCCGCCGCTGCCCCCAGCGCATGTTCGAACTCTTCGAAGGCTTCAAGGCCGGTACTCTCGCCACGCACAGCTACCCGGGGAGTACCATTCGCGCCGAAAAATGCGAACTGGGCTACTATTGGACCGGCGGACGCAACGGCATGGACAATACGCCGCGCGGCGATTTCGGCCCCGAAGTCTTCGACAACGACCCCGCCTACCGCCGGATCTTCTTCCTCGACGCGCTCGCCCAGCAGGCCCTCGGCGCTCATTGCATTTGGGAGCTGACCGGCGACGAAACCTTCGAACGCCGTCACCGGGAGCTCTGCCGCTTGCTCAATGACCATTACTGGGATGAAGAGGATGGCATCTACTACGACATCGAATCCGCTCCGCCCCACCGGCGAGTCAAGGTGAAAACCCCCGCCTCCTTCTGGCCCCTCCTCGCCGGAGCCTGTACCCCCATCCAGGCGGAACGGTTGGCCGAGCACGCCGCCGACCCCGCCATCTTCGGCGGGGACATCCCGTTTCCGTCGGTGTCGCGCGACAGCCGCCATTTCGACCCTGACGGGCGTTACTGGCGCGGCGGTGTCTGGCTGCCGACCGCCTACATGGCGATCAAAGCGCTGGAACGCAACGGCTTCCCCTCTCTGGCCGATCAGTTGGGCGAAGCGCTTCTCCGCCATCAGCTGCGGACCTGGCGGGAATTTTCGCCTCATACCATCTGGGAAGTCTACTCACCGACCCAGCCTTGCCCCGCCACAGGGAAACACCCCACCACCAAAGGCGCGCGCGCCGATTTCTGCGGCTGGTCGGCGCTTGGCCCCATCAGCCTCGCCATCGAAAACCTGCTCGGCTTCGAAGTGGACGCGGCAAAAAATCTGGTCTCCTGGCGGCTCCATCAGACGTGCGCCCACGGCATCGACGACCTCCGCTTCGGCGAAAACTGCTGTTCGATCCACTACGACGGCAAAAATACCATCCGGGTAAAAAGCGAAAAGCCGTTCACCCTGAAAGTGAACGGCCGCGAAATCATCATTCCCGTTGGCGAAAGTTCTTGTAAACCCAACTCGTAAAATTGCTTTTGCCAGCGGCAAAATCAATTTTACACACCTTCAACGCTTCTTTTGAAAAAGTGGGTTGGGGGCTTGGGGGAAGGGCGAAAA
>JAVBRV010000425.1:0-8493 GCA_031547585.1 Victivallaceae bacterium | reverse complement strand
CAAAACCGACGCCTGGGTCAATATCCGCGCCGCCAATGTCGCGCAGACCGACCATACCCTCGTACTCCTCCAGCCGGGCGAAACCGCCGAATTCAAGCTGCAGGAGGGGTATATCGGTACCCCCAAGGGGACGCTCCGCCTCGCCGCCTCCCCCGCGCTCGGCGTGAGCGCCGCCCTCGACTGGCTGAACGGCTACCCCTACGGCTGCCTCGAGCAGACCGCGGCGGCGGCCTTCCCCTTCACGGCGCTCCCGGCGCTGGTCAAGGCGGGGCTGGTTCCGGCGGAGGTGGCCGAGACCGCCCTGCATAAGGTCGCGGGCGGCTATGCCCGGCTCCTCCAGATGGCGCTGGCCGACGGCTCGTTCGCCATGTGGCCCGGTGGCAATGACCCGTGGACAGAAGGTTCGCTTTTCGCCTTGCACTTCGTCTTCGAAGCGGTCCGGCGAAACCAGCTCTCCATCGACGACGCCGCCCGCGCGAAGTATCTTAAATACCTCCGCAAAATCGCCGACGACGCCGCTCCGGCGAACCGCGACCGCCGTGCCTACGCCGTTTACGTGCTGGCCATCGCCGGGGACAACGCCTTTGCAACGGCGGCGCGCAACCTGGTTTCCGGCTCGCTGAAGGCCGACTACGCGCTCTTCCTCGCCGGAGCGGCGCTGGTGAAGGGCGGCTACGCCGGTCTCGGCGCGCGCCCGCTCACGGCGGCGCTGGAGGCCGAATGCTATCGCGCGGCGAACGTCCCCCTCCCCTACTCCGACGACGCCTGCCGCCTCGGCATGGCGCTCTACATCCTGATGGATTGCGAGGCGGCGAACGACGCCCTCGCCACCCGGCTCGCCCTCGAGCTCGCAAAACAAATCCGCAAGGACGGCTCCGCCTGGGGAACCACCCAGGCCAACGCCTGGGCCTCGCTGGGGCTGGCGGCCTACGCCGACCGTTTCCCGCCGCAACCGGCGCGGGCGAAGGTGAACGGCGAAGAAAAAACCGTCGTCAAAGTGGAAGAGGCGCAACTCACGGGGGATGCCACGGTCGCCAACCTCTCGGGAGGCCTCCTCATCGCCGAGAGCCGGGTGACCGGCATTCCGCGCCAGTCGCCGCCCGATGGGGGGAAGCTCAAGGTGTCGAAGGCCTACCTCGACCGTGAAGGGAACCCGGTGACATCGGTTCGGCACGGCGACGTGGTGTTCGTCCGGATCCGCTTTGAAGCGCCGTTCGCGGTGGAGAGCGTGGTGATCGCCGATCTCCTCCCCGCCGGGCTGGAGATCGAAGATGAAAACCTCGCCACCCGTTCGGCCATGCTGCCCAAGAACCTCGCCGACCGCTACGGCGCGCTCCACCCGAAGCGGCTGGAGAAACGCGACGACCGCTTCCTCCTCTTCGGCGACGCCGACGCGGGCCAGGCGGAATTCACCTACCGCACCCGGGCGGTGATCCGGGGGGATTTCGCGGTGCCGCCGCTTCACGCCGAAGCCATGTACCAGCCGGACGTCCGGGGCGTCTTCAGCGGCATCCCCCGGATCGAGGTGAAATGAAAAAATTCCGGAAGCGGCATTTGCTATTCCCTCTCGCGCTCCTCCTGCCGGTTCTTCTGGGGGCCGCCCTCGGCTGGTGGATCGCGCCCGCCTTCGTGCCGGACCCGCTGGAGGAGCTCCAGGAGCGGACGCCGGTGCGCGCCCGGCTCGACCGCCGCGGCAGGCTGATCCGGCTGGAACGCACCTGGGATCACGAGTGGCGCTTCCCGGTTCCACTGCCGGAGATTTCGCCGGAGGCGGTGAAGGCGCTGCTGGCGGCGGAGGACGCCGGTTTTTACCGCCACTCGGGGGTGGATTACGGCGCAGTCTGTCGCGCAATCTGGCAAAACCTCTCCTCCGGCAAAGTGGTTTCGGGGGCCTCGACCATCTCGATGCAATTGGCGGGGATGACCCTGCCGCCGGGTCGGAAGAGCTTGCGGACCAAGCTGAAACAGGCCGTCCGGGCGCGGAAGCTGGAGCACTGCCACTCGAAGGCGGAGCTCCTGACCGAATACCTCAACCGGATCCCCTTCGGCGGCAAGCTCCACGGCATCGAGGCGGCGTCGCAGTATTATTTCGGACTCCCGGCGGCGAAGATCAACCTCGCCGAAGCGGCCCTCCTGTGCGGGCTGCCGCAGAAACCGAACCGCTTCCGCCCGGACCGCCATTTCGCGGCGGCGAAGGAGCGGCAAAGGCTCGTCCTCCGGCTGCTGGAGAAACACGGGGTGGTGACAAGGGAGGAGGCCGAACGGATCCACCGGGAAGAGCCGCTCCGGCTGCGCGACTTCCGCTACCCCGCCTCCTTCGAACTCGGCACGGGGAGTGCGGAGTGGAGCCACGCCCTCCGTTACGTCCCGTCTTATCAGCCGGAAACCTCGCTGGATTTCGAACTGCAATCCACGATTCTGGAGCTGCTGAAAACCCGATGCTCCCGCCTCGAAGGGGTACGCGACGCGGCGGCGGTGCTGCTCGACAACCGCACGGGGGAGGTTCTGGCCTATATCGGCACCCTCGACTTCCGGAATCCCGACGGCGGCCAGGTCGACGCGGCGCGGGCCGTCCGCAGCGCCGGTTCGGCGCTGAAGCCCTTCCTCTACGCCGAGGCGATCGACGCCGGGTGGATCGTCGCCGCCACCCGGCTGAACGACGCGCCTCTCGCCTACGCCGATTACCAGCCGGGGAATTACGACGGCCAATTCTACGGCGCGGTCAGCGCGAGCCACGCGCTCAGCCGTTCCCTCAACACCCCGGCGATCCGCCTCGCCGCCCGGCTCGGCACCGGGCGGGTGCTCGATTGCTTCGACCGCCTCCAGCTGCGGAGCAATCAAAAAAACGACCAAAACCCCGGTCTCTCGCTGGCGCTGGGGACGGTCGGGCACACCCTCTTCGACCTGACGAGGGCCTACAGCGTCCTCGCCAATGACGGCGTCCTCGCGGAGACCGCGTTCCTGCCGGTGCTGGAGCGGATTGCCGTTCGCGAAGAGGTCTTCCTCCCCGGCAGCTGCCGGATGGTGTCGCGGATGCTGCGCGAGCGTCCGCTGCCGGGCTCCGCCCGGGAGGTGGCGTGGAAAACCGGGACCAGCGGCAACAACTGCGACGCCTGGTGCTTCGCCTATACGCCCGATTACACCCTCGGGGTCTGGTTCGGCAACAAGAGCGGCAAATCGTCGCCCGCGCTGGTGGGGGTGGAGGCGGCGGCTCCGGCGGCGGGGGAAATTTTCGACCTCCTCTACCGCGACCGCCCCGCCCCCCGCTGGCCGGGGTTGGAGGCGTTCGAACTCCGCGACCTCTGCGCCGAATCGGGCCTGACGCCGGGAACCTTCTGCGGCAGAAGAAGAAAAGAGTACGCCGTCCCCGGACTGCCCTTGATGGGCTGCCGCTCCTGCGGCGGCGGCAAGGCGGCCGAACCGGTGCGGATTCTTTCGCCATTGCCCATCCAATACCAGCCCCCGCCGGGCCACAAAGGGCGCGTTACCCTGACCTTGCAAAGCAACCGCCCCTCGGTCTACTGGTTCCTGAACGGCCGCTTCATCGGCCGCGATCTCTCAGCCCACGCCTTCCCCTCCCTCGGCGACTACACCCTGCGGGCGGTCGCGCCGGACGCCTCCGCCGCCGAAGTCAAATTCACGATTCGGTGACAGTTACGCTCCCCGGCTGTGCTGCGAAAGGTCGCCCTGCAACTTCACGTCTCTGCCCACGGGCGGGGGGCTTGGGCGGGGAGTCTCGCACTTTAGGGGGTCGGAAAATGCTGAACTACCATTTTTGAGTCTTGCCGGCGCTTTTTGCCAAAACCGCTCGTTACGTATCTCGATACGCTCCTCGCGATTTCAGCAAAAATCGCTCGACAAGCCTTCAAAAATGGTCGGTAGTTCAGCATTTTCCAACTCCCTTTTAGCGCCTTCCTTTGCCGTAGATTTTCACCAGGGTGAAATCGACCGGTTCTTCGGAGACGGGCAGGAAAAAACGAAGAGTGGCGACGCCCGAACGCACCCGCAGAACGCCGCGTGAATTCAAGGAGTCATGCGCCCCGCCCGAATCACGGACCTGGAGTCCGGGGATCTCCTTCGCCGGGGAGAAGTGAAACTCCAGCTCCTGGCTGGTCGCCGCCGGGTCAAGCTCCATCACCAGTGAACAGGCAAAGGGAAGCCGGGCGCCCTTGAAACGCAGCCCCTTCTCCTCCCAAACGGCGGTAAAGTCATCGGGCGATTCGGCAACGACCCGCCGCACCGCCTTGCGGAGCGGAATCTCCGTCAACCGGGAACCATCCGCCGAGAAAACCGGCATGGATTCCATTTCGCCCAGCTTGGGGAAGTTCCCCCAGCCCGCCTTCGGCGCCAGTTCGTAGAGTGCGTCGCTCCCCACCAGGAGCAGTTTGCCCGTCGCCCGATCCGGATGCAGCTCACGGCCCCGGATCTGCTGAAGGATCAAGCTGTTCGACGGCTCCTCCAGATTCAGAAAGTACAGCGCTCCCTCCTGGCAAAACAGGAAGTAACCGCCCCATACGCCGCAATAATCCACTCGGCCGGAGAGGGCGAAGGGAGGAATCATGCGCCCCCCTCCCGCCAGCTTCGTCACGCCCGGGCAGGGGCCGATGGAGCCGAGACTGCAGAACGGTTCTCCCGGTCCGGGGTCGACGGCCAGCAGCCTGCTTCCCCCCTCCTGCCGCGGCACGAGAAGGGTGGAGAGCGGCCCGCTCACCAGCTGAACCGGGTCGAAGGCCTGGAATTTCCGCTTCCCCGTGCCTTTCTCCGGGTCGAATTCGTAAACGGCCGCCGTTCCACCGCCGTGAGTCAGCTCCAGAAGAAGCGCCGTACCGGCGGCGTTGCTCCGCAAGCCCCCCAGCTTCAACCCCGGCTGCGAAAAAACCTCCGGCGGCAACGGAACCGGGCGCGGCGAACCGCCCTCGGAGTCACAAACGGCAATGCTCATTCGATCCGGCTGAATGACGTACAGCCGCCCCCCCAGCGCCGCCAGCGGCTGCTGCGGAAAGCGTCCCTTCAATCCCTCCAGCCGGCAACGCCGGCCGTCGCTCAGCCGGATGCCGTCAACGCCGCCGGTCAGAGACCAGTAAAACCAGGCGACGTTGCCCGCCACCTGGACTACCGGCGGCATGAACGCCGTGAGCGTATCGCGCGAAAACTCGCCCGGAACCGTGCGCCACGAACCATCAACGAGCAAAAAGGCGGCAAGTTCGACCCGGCCGACGTTATCGGTCAGGCCGTAGAGGAAGTTACCGACCCGGAAGGTACTCTTCAAACCGGCGCGCCGGTCGGTGAAATAATCGGGGAAGCGAAATGCTCCGACACGGCGGGAATGCAACTCCTTCTCCGAAGCGAAGGGCTGCAGGACCCGGAGGGTGAAATCGGGGTTCGCCTGAACCCGTTCTTCCGGCGTCAGCTCCGGATTGTACCCTGACCGGATGGCGGGGGGCTGCCCCTTCGCGAGACCGGTTCCGTCGAAGCGGTTCCCCGGCGACTCGGCCAGCACCCGGCGGGCAGTCGCCTCGCGATGCTCCGCCGCCTGTTGTTTGGCTTCCCGCTTTTTCCGCCGTTCCAGAAGCCGGAATTCCGGCGTCGGCCGCAGCCGGATGTCGCCGGGCCCCGAGAGGGTCAGGGAGTCCAGTTCAAGCAGCAGGTTTTCGGTCATCTCCGAGGCGTTTTTCGGCTCGAACCGGAGCCGGAGCTCCAGATAAGCCGGGGCGGCCTTCGCTCCGCAGCTCAAGCAGGGCATTTCCGCCGGGAATTCCCACTCAGCGCGGAAGGGAGTCCACTCCCCCGGCTGCCGCGGCATCTCGATCTCCATCTCCTGGTTTCCCAGAAAATGGGAATGATTCCGTTCCGGATCTTCATTGTATCCGGAATAGATGCGGTAGCCGAGCAGCAGCCGCTCCCCCTTCCCCGGGCAGCGAAACCGGCCGCTCAGCACATAACGCCCCCCGCCCCCGATAAAAACCGGCAAGGTCAGCTCCGCATTCCTCGCCGCCGGAGAACGTACCCACACCCGAACCGGCTTCTCCTCGGGGTAAACCCGCAGCCAGCGATGTTCCGGCCCGTGCTCTTCCCCGAAACCATTGCCCTGCCAAAGCCAATCGTGAGCGTCCGAAAAAGGGAAAACCACCTCACCGGCGGCAAGCGCCGCCACCCATGCCAATGCTAAAAAACAACCGAACCGCCTCATGGCTTATCCTCCTTTTTGGGGGTCATCTTCAACACTTGATACCGCGTCACCGCCAACACCGAACGGCCATCGGGGTGCGGCAAAAAACCGCGAAGCGGCGGGCCATACCAGGGATCCGGGGTATCGGGGTTCCCGATGTTCCAAACCCGGCTCCACCCGCCCCCGGAACCGCAGACGGGCAGGAAGAACCGGTTGCCGTGCGGTAAAAAACGCCCCGGGGGCGGAAGCGGCTCCTTCATCCACCGCAGAGGCGAAAGCGACGTGCGGTCGTTCTCCCGATTCGCATGGCCGACCGGCAGCGTCAGCGCTTTCGAGGCGCAATCGTACATCGCGAGAAAGCCGGCGCCGCCGGTAGCACCCATAAAGAAAATCCGGCCTCCCGCCATCTCGACGCCGCCAATCCATGGGCGTCCCCGCGAAGCATCGATAGCGACGAGCAGAGCGAACGTCGATTCTTCCGGATCGAAGCGCCAGACGCCCTCCGGCCCCAGGATCAGCAGAGCTTTTTTCGACAGGGGGTCCGGCAGCAGGGCCTCCAGCCACAATGTCAGCCGCCCCTCCGGACGGTTGAGCAAGGGGTCGTCCTCGCGCAGCGTGGAAAAGTGAACCCGGCGGTCGCCGCCCGCGAAATCGGAGCTCACCAGCATCCGCCCCCCGGTTCCCCACAGCCGCCCGTCGCGGATCGTCGCGCTGCGGAGTCCCTCCGGCCAGTCGCCGAGCAACTGCCAGGCGGCGCCCGAAAGCGGAATCAGCAGCGCCCGGTTATCGATCACCGCGAGAAGATGCCCCTCTCCCGCCGTCAGCCGGGTTTCGGGCCGGGAACTCCGATCGCCTCCCCGGAACAGAGCCGTCACCGCCGGATCGGCCGACCAGGAGAGGCGCGCCGTTTCACCGGTTACCGGGTTCAGCCGGTGGACGAACAGCACTCCCCTGACATTCCGGGAGAGGAGCCAGACCGTGCCCTCCTCCCCCGCCGCGCACTCCTCGATGGAGAAGAGGGGATCGTCGGGAAGATACGCCGCCTCCGCCGGCCAGAGCTGTTCAAAACGGTACTCCGGATTCAACCGCTCCGCAAACGCCGGTTCGAAGCTGCTGGAGGCCTCCAATCGCCGCAGGAGAGGCGTCACCTGCTTGAAAAGGTTGGGGGGCGAAGCCCGGAAAGCGCGGGCCTCCGCCAGCATGGCGGCCTCCTCCTGTTCCGTCAGCCGCGGCCCGTACTTCCCGGGTACGGGCGGGGCGGCGGGAGCTTTCGCCCGCGCCGTCTTCAGCGCCTGTTGAAAAAGGAGGTCGAACGCATGACTGCGCGTCCAGAACTTCGACTCGGTCAGGAATCGATCGGGAATTCCGGCGGCTTCGCGTTGGCGATCCAGCTCCCGGAGTGCTTCCGCCAGTTTATCGGGGGCATCGGCATTTTCCAGCACGGCGGCGTAAACGAGAAAGGGGATCTCCAGATTCCGGAACTCCGAGGGAGAAAATGCGGCAAAGCGACCGGCCAGCTCACGCGCGACCCGAGCCGCTTCAGGAACCGGCATCACGGCCAGCACACTGAAAAGCGAATCGTGGAAATTAAGCACGTAACGCTCGAATTTCGGCGTAAATTTCGGATAGACCTCAAAAAAAGGTTGCAAGCTCCCCATCAATTCGGCGCGGCAACGGGCGTCGTCGAAGTAATATTCCGGCCGGATGCCCTCCAATATGGCGCTCGTCATCGCATCGCAGGCATGCTCTTTCTCCCACTTCTCGGTGGCATTTTCCGCCCGTTTCCGCTCGAAGGCGGCATTGCGCCGGAGAAAATCGCGGCAGGTTTCGGCGTATCCGCGAACCGTTGCCAGCTGCTCCAACGACAGTTTGTTCCGGCGACGGTAGAGCTCCTCCAGCGGCCACCCCGTGGCGGCGGATTCGTAGCCGTTGAAGATATAGAGCTGGTAATTGTAACGGACTCCCGGCCTGGAGAGCCAGGAGCGGGAGAAATCGGGCGCTCCCACCCGGCAGGCCAGTTCCAGCCGCCGAATCTGCTGCTCCGGCGTCCGGTTCGCCCAATAGCCCTGGGCCAGGTTCTCCATCAAGACTTTGCGGTACTTGGGGTTCTCCGGATCCAGCAGCCAGGCGGTACGGAGTTTGTCGATTTTATCGAGAAATTGCTTCGGTCCGCGCATCCACTCCGCCTCGGCGAAGAAGCGGGCGGCCTCGCGTTTGCGCTCCTCCGGCGTCGCGACGGGGAGTTCGGGCGGAACGGCGGCGAGATAAACGGCGAAGTTTTGCAGCAAGAGGCGGGCGGGATCCTCCCCGCCGCCGCCCGCCGC
>JAVBRV010000495.1:0-11353 GCA_031547585.1 Victivallaceae bacterium | reverse complement strand
CTTTCGCGATCTTACTTTCGCTGCTGCGCAGCGACTCTCAGACGGCGAGGCCTTCGCTCGACTACGTTCGGCTTCGGCACTCTTGTGCCTTCGCTCGTTTGCTGCCGCAAACGAGTTCCCTCACATCCGCTCGCGGCGCTTACCGCGCTTACTTAGGCTAACCACGCGATGGGCCGGGGAAATCGGCACGCAACGTTGTTTGGTACACGCCGCCAACGAGCGACGCCGTGCCCCGAGGCCGACGTTCGGCCCGCGCGCTGGACTCGAGTCCCGGCTCGGCCGGGTGCGCACGACCGCTTCGCGGTCTATTTTTTTAGATTAATACTTTTTAGTTTTTTTCCACGAGCTCGCGGTGCAGCGCCCTCTGCGCCTTCTCAAAATTCGCCCGCTCAATCATGAACTGCATATTCACCTGGCGCATGCACTGATCCAACGCCAAGACGTTGATCCCCGCCTCCGCCAACGCCCCCGCCGCACGCGACAGGAACCCCGGAATCTTCATGTTGCTGCCGATCACCCCGATGATCGCCACCGGACGCGTCAAAACCTGCGCCCCGGGGAAGTGACGGCGCAGCTCCTCAATGCACGCCTCGATGTTGCGCGCCTTCTCCGGCACGTAGTGCGTAATCGTATTCGCATTGGTGTTCTTCGCAATGTAACTGATCTTGTGCCGCGCAAAACTCTCCAGCACCCGGTAGTCGTAACCGCTCTCGCCCACCATCTCCGGGTCGAATACCTCGACCGCCAGCACGTCCCGGCGGCCGCAAATCATATCCACGCGCGGCGTCGGCGACACATAGTCCCGGCTGATCAACGTCCCCGGGCTCTCCGGGTCGAACGCATTCGTCACCCGGATCGGAATGTCATTCAATTCCATCGCCTTCGAAGCCTTCGGGTGGATCGCCTCCATCGCCATATCCGCCAGCTGGTCGGCAATGTCGAAATTGGTCTGGCCGATCGTCCGCACATTCTCCGCGCCCATCAGCTTCGGGTCGCCCGTCGACAGGTGGAACTCCTTGTGGATCACCCCCTCGCGCGCCTTCGTCACCACCGCCAGCTTGCTGAAGGTGATCTCGCTGTACCCACGGTCGAACTTCGCCATCACCCCCTCGGCGCACTTGGCGTACCCCGTGACGATCGGCATACAGGTCGAATAATCCAGCCCGGCCATATGCGACTCGATGGTATCCTCCATCGAACCGGTGTCGCGATCCTTCCAGCCGGAGAGATCCACGAAAACCGCGTTCACACCGCGCTTCTGCAAAATCAACGTCGAGTTATAAGCGCTGTGCGCCTCCCCTACCGAACTCAGGAGCTCCCGCGCCGCCGGCAGATAGGCGTGCTCGTGAAAGTGCCCGAAGCTCCGCAGCTGCACCAGGTTGCGAAGGCAGCTCCGCACCCCGTCCATGCGCTCGTTGACGAAGCGGTCCGCCTCGGCCTGGTCGAGACCCAGCTCGTCGAAGGAGCGGTTCAGCCGGATCAGCTCCGCGCGCGTCTCCTCCAGCTTCCCCTCCCAACCCTTGTCGCCGGCGGCGAACAGGGCGTAGATGCCCGGCTCGGCCGTCTTCTTGTTCTCCAACAGGAGGTTGGTGACGCCGCCGTAGGCCGAAACCACGAACAGGCGGTTGTACAACTCCGGCCCCTTGCGGTGGCCGATCAGAATATTGGCCATCAGCTCCCCGAAGCGGGTCATGCTGGTTCCGCCGATCTTTTCTACGGTATGATTACCCATCGTATACGGTCCTTACAATCAAATATCTTCGATACGCAGCAACTTCACCGGCGACTGGTTGATCGACATGGTGGCGATCTCGGCCAGCGCCGCGCTCACGGCTTTCTCTTTCGCCCGGTGCGTCAGAATCACCAGCGTCACCACGTCGGCCGCTTCCCGCACTTCGTGCTGAATCAGGCTGGAAATGCTGATCTGGTTGTCGGCGAGAATGCGGGTGATCCCGGCCAACACCCCCGGGCTGTCCTTGACCTGGAAGCGGAGGTAGTAGCGGCTGGAAATATCGTTCATCGTCGCCACCTGGGTGAACTGCTCGCCCGGCTGGAATGCTTCCAGCCGCCGCGCGCAGCCCTTCGCCAGGTTGATCGCCACATCGGTGAGGTCGGCGACCACCGCGCTGGCGGTGGCGAGGCGCCCGGCGCCGCGTCCGTAGAAGAGGGTCTGGCCGACGGTGTCGCCCTCGACCATCACGCCGTTGAAAACGTCCATTATCCCCGCCAGCAGCGTCTTCTTCGGAACCAGCGTCGGGTGAACGCGCATTTCGAGCTTGCCCTCCGCATCCTTGATGATGCCGAGCAATTTAATCCGGTAGCCGAGCTCGTCGGCGCACTTGAGGTCGATGAGTTCAAGGCCGCGGATGCCCTCGACATGCAGGGGATCCAGCCCGAACCACTTGCCGAACGCCAGGGAAGCCAGAATCGAGGTCTTGTGCGCCGTGTCGAAGCCGTCGATGTCGAGCGAGGGATTCGCCTCGGCGTACCCCAGCTTCTGCGCGTCGGCGAGAACGGTGTCGAAATTCGCCCCTTCATTCTCCATCCGGGTGAGGATGTAGTTGCAGGTCCCGTTCATGATGCCGTAGATGCGGAGGATCCGGTTCGACACCAGCGATTCGCGCAGCGCCTTGATGATCGGAATCCCGCCCGCCACGCTGGCTTCATAGCAGACGTCGACGCCCGCTTCCCGCGCGGCGGCGAAAATCTCCTCGCCGTGCAGCGCCAGCAGCGCCTTGTTGGCGGTGACCACCGGCTTGCCGGACTTGATGGCGTCAAGGATGAATTTCTTGGCGACGGTGGTGCCGCCCACCAGTTCGACGACGATGTCCGCCTCACGGATCGCCAGCGCGGCGTCGGTGGTCAGAATTCCCACCGGAACCTTCACCCCGCGGTCGGTGGTGATGTCGAGGTCGGCGATCTTCGCCAGCGTCAGCCGGACCCCGGTCCGTTTGGCGATAACTTCGCTGTTGGCAAGGATATTGGCGGCAACTCCGGCCCCGACGGTGCCGAAACCGATAATGCTTATCTTGATCTCTTTCACGATGGCTATGCTCTCCTGAAAAGGGTTTATAGTACAAAACCATACTATAGCATGAGTTCAACGATTTGTAAATCGGGAAAATCCGAATCCGTCAAAGAATTTCGCTCGAGGCCATTGTTTTTCCGGAGAAGCTGTGCTATATTCACGGGCTGGGGAGAATGACTGAGCGAACATGAAAGGAGACGCCGCATGATAAAATCATTCCGGAAGACATTGGGGGAACTGTATCTGGAGCGGCGCGGACCCTCCGCCGGCGGAACCCGCGGACGAATCCTCTGCGACTCCCGACAGGTTATTCCGGGTGACGTTTTCGTCGCCATTCCGGGCGCCAACGTCGACGGCCACGACTTCATTCCCCAGGCGGAACAGGCCCGCGCCCAGATCATCCTCCACCAGCGCGAGCTCGACCACTACCACCCCTCGATCACCTACATCCAAGTCAGCGACTCCGGCTGCGCCTATGCCCGGCTGCTGCGCGAATTTTACGGGCGGCCCGACGACAGCGTCCGCCTCCTCGGCGTCACCGGAACCAACGGCAAAACCACCACCGCCTACCTCCTGGAACACCTTTTCCGCCACGCCGGAGAACCCTGCGGACTCATCTCAACCGTCGAATACCGCGACGGCAAAGTCATCACCGAATCGCGCTACACCACGCCCGACGCCGGGATCCTCTACCCCCTCCTCGCGACCATGCGGCGCAACGGCATGCGGGTCGCCGCCCTGGAGCTCTCCAGCCACGCCCTTCAGCAGGGGCGGGTGGACGGCGCCCGCTTCCGCGCCGCCATCTTCACCAACCTCACCGGCGAGCATCTCGACTACCACGGCGATATGGAGCACTATTACCAGGCGAAGAAACGCTTCTTCGACCGTCACCTCGATCCGCGCCGCGGCGTGGCCGTCATCAACATCGACGACCCCTACGGCCGCCGCCTGGCCTCCGAGCTCGCCGGCGTGCGCACCGTCACCTTCGGCAAAACTCCTGAAGCCGACTGGCGGATCACCCGCGTCGAACTCGGCAGCGACTCCTCTCGCTTCCGCCTGGAAAGCGACGAACGGGCCTTCGACGCCGAAACCAACCTGATCGGCGAACACAACGTCTACAACCTCACCGGCGCCATCCTGACCGCGCTGGACCGGGGAATCTCCGCCTCCCGGGTCAATGACGCGCTCGCCTTCCCCATCCGGGTTCCGGGCCGGCTCGAACGGATCGCCGCCCCTTCCGGCGCCGACTTCTACGTTGATTACGCCCACACCGAGGACGCTTTGGCCAACGTGCTGTCGATTTTACGCAAAATCGCCCGCCGCCGGGTGATCATCCTCTTCGGGGCCGGGGGCGACCGCGACACCTCCAAGCGTCCGGCCATGGGCCGCCGGGCCGCGGAGCTCGCCGACGAACTCATCGTCACCAGCGACAATCCCCGCAGCGAAGCTCCCGAAGAGATCATCCGCCAGATCGTCGCCGGCATTCCCGAAGGAACCCGCTGCCAGGTCGAGCCGGACCGCCGCAAAGCCATCGCCCTCGCCGCCCGCCTCGCCGAACCCGGCGACATCGTCCTGCTCGCTGGCAAAGGCCACGAGAACTATCAGGAGATCGCCGGAACCCGCTACCGCTTCGACGACCGCGCAATCCTCAAAGAGTTCCTCGGGCTTTAACTGCGAGGCTAGGGTTCGCGCGCGATCTCCCACATGCACTGCCAGATGGTTTTCATCAGAATGGAGAGCTCGTTGCTTTCGATAATCATGGCGTAGCTCTCTTTGAGGGCGGAAATGACGGCGACCCGGTTGTCGTAAATGTAAAGCCCCGCCACGTCTTCGAAGATCGGCTTGTCGAGATAGCGGACCCGCCGCAGGTGCTGTTCGCCGGGACGCATGCACTCCATTCCGTCTTCGGGACCGTGGATGCGGATGGCGTTCGACCAGACGCCCCGGGCGATGCGGCGCCGGTAGTATTCGTTGAGGTGCCGTTCGCTGGAATTCTGGAGCATTTCGCGAACGCCGCCGAAATAGAAGTACTCTTTGGCCCGGCAGTGAAGCAGCTCCTCGTCGACGACCGCCATCCCTTCGAAGCCCTGATAGACGCGCACCTGGGGGCGGGGCGCACCGCTCTGGTAGAGGGCCTGGAGGTCGGGCAGGAGGGTGTCGAGCGTATGCCGCCTCTCCTCCTCCATGACGAGCAGCCGGTCGGGATTTTCCGCGGCGAAGAGCTTGCGCCCGTCGACGGTGGATTCCGAGATCAGCCGCTTCTCTTTCAGCACGTCGAGAACGTCATAGACGGTCGGATGCTTGAAGCGGGTGAATTTCGCCAGCTCGATCGCTCCCGCCGAACCGAGCTGCAGCAAGGCCAGGTAGACTTTCGCCTGCCTGCCGTTCAATCCCAGAGCTTCCAGTTGACCGACGATCTTCATATTGCCTCCTGTCGTAACAAACCGACATCGTAAATTCGACGGATCCGGGTTGATTTTCCTTCAATTTCCTACTATACTATGCACATGTTTCGGATTCAATCGACATTGACGGATTTTACCCCATGACACTCACGGCCTTCCTTCTCTTATTGGTCTCGGTCTTTTTGCATGCCGGCTGGAACTTTCTCAGCAAGAAGCAGCATCCGTCGATGGCCTTTTACGCCATTGCCAGCACCACCGCCATGGTCATCTGGCTGCCCGGTTTTTTCTGGTTCGGGCCGAAGCTCGCCGAACTCCCCGGCTGCTTCTGGGCGATCTGGTTTGCCAGCACCGTCTGCGAATTCCTGTACGCCCTGGGGTTGGCCTACGCATACCGGCGCGGCGATATTTCCCTTGTCTACCCCCTTGCCCGCGCCCTGCCGGTGCTGCTGACCGCCGCACTGACCCTGCTTTTCGGGCTCGGCGTACGGCCCGGCCCCGTCGCCCTGGCGGGAATGGGGCTGCTCTCGTTCGGCTGCCTTCTCATGCCGTTTACCCGCTGGCAGGGCTTTCGCTTCAACAACCCCGCCTGCCTCGGCTTCATTCTCCTTGCCGCCGCGGGGACCACCGGCTACACCATCTTCGACAGCCTCGCCATCCGGGAAATCGCCCGGCTCGTTCCCGACGGCGGGCTCGGCAATGCCCTCTTCTATATCTTCCTGATTGAATCAGGGCTCGCCGTGTCCCTTTATATTGCGGTGTTCTCCTCCCGCTTTGAACGCGCGGAGTTCCGCAAGCTGTTTCTCCGCTCCAAGACCCCGGTCATTTCCGGCTGCTTCTCCTCCAGCGCCTACGTTCTCGTTCTATTGGCTTATAACTACGTCACCAACGTCAGCTACATCCAGGCCTTCCGCCAGATGAGCCTTCCCCTCGGCGTTCTGGCCGGGATGTTCCTGCTTCACGAAAAGCCGGGCAAACTGCGCCTCGCCGGAATCCTCCTCGTCATCATCGGCCTCATCATCGTTAAAATCGGCGCCTGACCGCCGCCATCCACACCGCTCCATCCTCTGCGTTCGGCAGTGGGTGGATTTTTTTGATAAATTAATGATACAATAATGAAAATTAAATGATAATCAACGCATTTAATTTTCATTCACTGCCGGCAGCCCGCCGATTCCGGTTCCGTCAAGCTAAAACACGGCCGGTAAATTAATCATCTCCGGATTGAAAAAAACGATCAAAACACCATTATGACGTTAGTTACCGGCCGTTTTCATGGGGGCGGAATGAGGGGTTTTGTACTATTTCTCGGCCTGTTCAGAACTTTTTTCGGTTTTTTTTCAAAAAAAGACGCATTTTCCTGTAACCTGCTCTTGCTTTTCATAAATTATCAAGTATAATTAATGCAAACCCACGAATTGGGATCAGGGGAATAGGGATCTTCGTGAGTTCAACCACCCCCGAAAGGAAAGGAAAAGAGATTATGAAAAAGATGATGGTTCTTATCGCGATGGTCGCTTTCAGCGTTGTTGCCTCCGCAGCGGCCTTCAGTCAACTCGGCAGCGGAACCAAGGGCGAAGTCTACGTCGTCGCCGGCGGGCCGATCAGCCTGAACCTGATGCAGAACGGCACCGGTTCCAACCCCTTCTCCGACTTCGGCTACTACATCGGCGACATGTCGAACGCCATCAGCACCTTCGCCAACGAAGGCCAGAAGGTCGAACAGTGGGTCGATACGGGTGATGTCCTCGGCTTCTGGGCCACCGGCAGCGACGGCACCGTCTACACCTCCGGCATCCTCGACGGCACCAGCAGCTTCCGTAAGATTCTCCTCGACGTGGAAGAACAGGACGTCGTCTTCGTCGGTTACGGCAGCCTCGAAAGCCACGCTTCCATGCAGGCTTCCGTCGCCGGTCAGCCGCTCCCCGGCCTGGTGGCCGTGCTCTTCCTCGGCGGTGGCGCCCTGGCGGCCCGTCGCAAGCTCCGCAAGAACGCGTAATCCTCGCTCCTCATCCGGCCTCTCCTTCGGGGGAGGCTTTTTTTTATGGCGTTTTTCGGGAAATAAAATACGCTTACCAGCAACCCGGTAAGCGTATTGTCTGAATCCATGAAGTTACTTCTGAAGCCGGAAGTGCGCCGACAAAACGGAGGCGTCGCAGGGAAGCCCCGCCGCGTCATATTTCGGATCCCCCGTCTGCTCGGGGGTGACGTTGCGATACATGCGGCCCTTCATCCCCTCGATCTTGATCTCGCCGTTCCCGGAAACAGTCACCACCGCGTGAACGGGCCTGGCGAACAACAGCTCGTGCTCCGATTGCTCAAAGGTCTCCATCAGGCGCCGCGGATACGCCCGGTGCGGATGATTTACCCAGGTCGACGTTGTGCTGTTCAAGTCGAAAAAGGCTGTATTGCCGATGATCTGCAAGTTGTTCCGGTGGTGATGGCCGTTGATCCACAGCAGCACCCGGTTGTTCCGGCGGGAGAAGGATTCGAGCAGCGCCAGCACCTCCTCCCGGTTCGCCACACTGCCCGGGCGCGCCACGCTCCCGTGCGAGAACAGCACCAGGGGACCGGGCGACGAGGCGATGGTTTCCCGCAGAAACGCCATCTCCTCCTCCGGAATCAGCAGTTCCTTCTGGTGGCATTTCGCATAGACGTCGCTGTCCGCGTAGTGCCGCACCTCGCCCCCCTCCGTCCGGTAGTAGTTGGTATCGAGCGAAACAAAGCGAATTCCCTTCCGGTCGAAATAGTAGTAATTGCGTTTCATTCCGTACGCCTGGAGAACCGTGTCCAATCCGTCCGTCCGCTCGAAGTCATGGTTCCCCATGGTGTGATAGGCCGGAATTTCCGAATCGTTGTAGCGGTCGATCAACCGTCGCGCCGCCACCACATCATGGCAGAAGTCGCCGCAGTGCATAACAAAATCGGCCTTCTTCCGCTCCGCCCGCGCCAGAATCGCTTCGAGCCGCTCCGACACTCCATTCCACGCATCGACCCGGTAATGCAAATCGGCAAACACACTGAAACGAACCTTTTCCATCTCTTCTCCCTTTCCTGGATGATCAGTAATATACTCCAACCTTCAGGGGGAGACAATGGGGAAAACGCAACCGGCGCGGCTTTTCATGCGCTTCTCCTTCCGCGGCTGCCGGTTTTTGAAATTACGGCTGGAAAAACAGCTGCTCCGGTGCTATTGTAGAAAATCAAACTTTTGCCAAGGAGTACCGCTATGAACGAATCCCGTCCTGTTGTTGCTGTCATGATGGGCAGCAAATCCGATCTGCCGATTCTTGAGGGTGCTTTTGCTTTACTCAAACGCTTCAATGTCGGTTTTACGGCCCGGGTGCTTTCGGCGCACCGGACGCCGGGAGAGGCGATGGAGTTCGCCGCCGGGGCGGAAGCGGCTGGGTACAAGGTCATTATCTGCGCGGCGGGGATGGCGGCGCACCTGGGGGGCGTGGTGGCGGCGCATACGACGCTGCCGGTCATCGGGATTCCGGTGGCGAGCGAGCCCTTCAACGGCTTGGATGCGCTGCTGGCGATGGTTCAGATGCCGCCGGGAATTCCGGTGGCGGTGGTTACCGCGGGCAAGGCGGGGGGGAAGAACGCCGCGCTGTATGCGCTGTCGATTCTGGCGCTTTCCGACCCGGCGGTGGCGGCGGGGTTGAAAGAGTTCCGCCGTGAACAGCATGATGAAGTGTTGAAGGCCGACGCCGAGTTGCAGGAGAAGTTGAAATGAACGTTCGGATCGACGCCGCGATACCGGCCGGGAACATTATTCCGGTTCGCCAGGATGGTTTCGAAGTTACCCTGGACCGCGAATTGCGCGACACCGGGGGGAATTGGTTCTACTGGAAGTTCCGCGCGGTTTTCGCGGTTCCCGGGACCTACCGCTTCCGCTTCGAAGGGGGGGCGGCCGTCGGTCCCCGCGGGGCGGCGTTCAGCCGCGACCGGGGGCTCACCTGGGCGTGGACCGGCAGTCGCGAGGAAGAGAGTTTCACGTTCGAATACCGCGCAGGAGATCCGGCGGAGGTCTGGTTCTGCATGGGGACGCCCTATCTGCAGAGCGACCTCGACCGTTTTCTGGCCCGGATGGCTGGGAATCCCTATCTTCGCGCCGAAACGCTCTGCCGTTCGCCGCAAGGGCGCGCGGTGGAGAAACTGACCGTCGCCGAGGGTTCGCCCGAGGGGAAGACGCATTTCCTCATCGCCAGCCGCCACCACTGCTGCGAAATGATGGCGACCTACGCGCTGGAGGGAATGGTGGAGAAGGCGGCGGCGGACGATGATTTCGGCCGGTCGTTCCGCAAGCGCTTCATCCTGACCGCGATTCCGTTCGCCGACAAGGACGGGGTGGAGAACGGCGACCAAGGCAAGAACCGGCAGCCGCACGATCATGCCCGCGACTACGGCGATGCACCGATCTACCCCGAGGTGCGGGCGATCATGGAGCTGTCGCGCTCCCTCCGCCCGGCGCTTACCCTGGACCTCCACTGCCCATGGCTGCGGGATGGCTGCAACGAGTACATCTACCTCGTCGGCTCGGAGGACTCCGCCACAGAGGTGAAGGCGCGGGAGCTGAACGGATGGCTCGAAAAGGAGTCGCCGCTTTTCTTCGCCGAAGATTTCATCCCCTTCGGAACCAGCTGGAACACTAACGCCAACTACGGAACCGGCGGAACCACGCTGGCGAAGTGGTCAAGGCGGCAGGAGTATACGCGGTTCGCCACGACGTTCGAGATTCCGTACGCGAACTGCCGCGAGGTCACGCTGACCCCCGATCTGGTCCGTGAATTCGGCAAAACGGTGCTGCGGACGATTTACGATTGGGATTTGAGGTAATCGGCCAGCGCGCGGGAGAGTTGATCGGGGCAGGAGGTCGCCTTCCGCCCGCAGCGGATGCCGCGAAGCTCGCCGATCAGCTCTTCGGGGGTCCGCCCCACGGCCAGCCTGGAGAGGCCGAAGGTGTTGCCCGGGCAGCCGCCGGTGAATTCGACGCCGGCGACGCGGCCGTCTTTGATGTCGACGGTGATGCGGCTGCTGCAGACACCGGCGGTTTTGTAGGAAATCTTATTCATAATCCTTTTAAAATAGCATAGCCGGGAGGAAATGTCAATATGACTGTAAAAGAACGCATGAAAAGCGGTAAAGTGTACTTCTGCACCGACCCGGAACTGGCGAAAGAACAGCTCCGCTGCCTCGATAAGCTCTACGATTTCAACCAGACCCGTCCTTCGGAGATGGAGAAGCGCATGGGCCTTCTCCGCGAAATCCTGGCCGAGATGGGTGAGAACTGCTACGTTGAACCGCCGCTCCACGCCAATTGGGGGCGTCATACCCACTTCGGCAGCAACGTCTACGCCAACTTCAACCTGACGCTGGTGGACGACACCGACATCTACGTCGGCGACAGCGTCATGTTCGGTCCGAACGTGGTGGTGGCGACGGCGGGCCACCCCGTCGACCCAGAACTCCGCCGGAAAGTCGCGCAGTTCAACCTCCCGGTCCACATCGGCAACAACGTCTGGATCGGCGCGGGGGCGGTCATCCTCCCCGGCGTCCGCATCGGCGACGACTCCGTCATCGGCGCGGGAGCCGTCGTCACCAAGGATATTCCGGCGGGCGTCGTCGCCGTCGGCAACCCCTGCCGCGTCCTCCGCCCGATCAACGAGCGCGACCGCGAATACTACTACAAAGAGTGCCGAATCGAGCTGCCGTAACAGGGGAAACACGGAGGGACACGGAGAAAAGGGGACTCGCTGGCGGCGTTGCCGGCCCGGCGACATCCGGCTTCTCCCACGATGTCTCTACCGCCATGCGAGAATCGGCCGACTTAAGTCGGCCAGGGTGCAGGACCCCCGTCCTGCCGAGGGTCCAGGGGGCGCGGAGCCCCCTGGCGCCAAACGGTTTCAGTCGCTTGCCC
>JAVBRV010000486.1:0-5528 GCA_031547585.1 Victivallaceae bacterium | reverse complement strand
CCCCCCCCCCCCCCCCCCCCCCCCCCCCCCCCCCCCCCCCCCCCCCCCCCCCCGGGTCCGACAGCTATTGCTGCAATTGAAAATTGCGGATGGAGAAGGGGCCGCCGTTGGGGGCGGGGGTGTCGGCGATGTCGAAGCGGAGGGTGTTGATTTCGCCTTTCCAGGAGGGGTTTTTGGAGAGGTCGATGGTGATGGTGTGGAAGGTTCCGTCGGCGGGAATTTTGTAGCGGACGGAGGCGGCTTCGTTGAAATTCTTCACTTCTTTGCCGGCCCAGAAGATTTGTCCGGCGGGGGAGCTACCGGTGGGTAGGCTGAGTTCGAAGCTGACGCGGGAATATTTTTCGGCGGGGATGCGGAGGGCTCCGGCCTGGATGAAGGGGTCGCGCTGGTTGGCGGGGAATTCGGCGGTGAAGGTGTCGCTGTTGACAACCGGGGAGGCGACGGCTCTGGCGGGGCGCCAGGCGGCGGGAGCAACGGTAAAGGTAGCGGGCCATCCGGAGATGGAGAATTTGCCGAGGGTGAATTCGTCGCCGACGTTGCCGGAGACGGGGTCGAGGCGGAGGGAGGTGATGGAGCCTTTCCACTCTTTATGCCCGGCGAGGTCGAAGGAGTAGGAGGCGGTTTCGCCGTTGCCGTTGATGCGGATGCGGATGGATTTGGCTTCGTCGAGTTTGGGGGAGTCGGCGGTGGTGAAGAAGAGCTGCAGATTGGTGGCTTTCCCGGCGGGGTAGCTCATGTCGAAGGAGAGGAGGAAGTTCTCGTCGGCGGCGAAGGCTTTGAAGCCGCGCACGACCATTTGCGGATCTTTGCCGTCGGTGACGGCGCTGAAGGCGGTTTCGGATTGCTTCACCTCTTTGAGGTCTTTGTTGAGCGAGCGCCACTCGTCGGGCCGGACGGTGAAGTCGGCGAAGGCGGTGCTGCCGGCGAAGAGGAGGCAGGCTCCGGTGATCCAATGCATTTTCATAATTCGACTCCTTTGGTGAGTAAATGTCCTTGCGTTACCATACTTCTTCGATTGCGGATTGCAAACCGGTATCAGCGGACAAACGCACAAAAAAACGCAAGAGTCGGATTCATCTGAATCCGACTCTTGCGTTTTACCATGAAATCGAAGTTAAAGCGGCATGACTTTCCGCTTGAAGGCCTCGTTGAGGACCTGCCCGATGGCGGTATAGAAGGCGCTGGCTCCGCAGAAGAGGCCGACATACCCGGCAAGGGTATGCACCGCGTGGCTGCCGGAGAAATTGGCCAGGGCGAGCAGCGCAAATAGAATGGTCAGCGAGGCGAAAACGACTTGCAACGAGCGCGAACTCTTGAGGGTTCCGATGTAGAGTCCGGCGGTGAAGAGGCCCCAGAGCGCCAGATAGCACCCCATCGAAAAGGCGGCGGGGGGGGTGACGGAGCCGATGGCCGGCAGATACCAGATGGCCACGAGGGTCAGCCAGAAGAAGCCGTAGGAGGTGAAGGCGGTAGTGCCGAAGGTATTGCCCTTTTTCCACTCCATGATTCCGGCGATGACCTGGGCGATGCCGCCGTAGAAGATCCCCATGGCGATCACGGTGTTGTCGAGCGCGGTAAACCCGGCGTTGTGGATATTGAGCAAGATGGTGGTCATTCCGAAACCACAGAGTCCGAGCGGAGCGGGATTGGCGGTGAGATCGGCGGCGGACGAATTCGACATAATTGAGACCTTACGATTAAGTAACTTTATTGAAAGGGGATCAATATAGCGCCATTACGCAAGAATGCAAGTGTAAATCGCCAATCCCAGGCTTGCCGTTCTCAAGAAACCGTGTATGCTTTCTTACAATATCCGGGTTGGTATCTGACCCAGGCGGCGAGCACGGCATCCGTGCCGTCGCATCCATATTCGTAAACCGCGATCTGCTGTTCGTCGGCGGCGACTCCATAACAGCGGTCGCCGCCGATTTTTTCCACCTGAGTCGCGTAATACGTCTTGCCGTCATCAAGCAGCTTCCCCGTGGCGCCATTGGGCAACCGGCACTCCAGGTTGATATAATCGCCATTCAGTAAATTCAGCGTTTGAACCGCCGTCAACTCGGGAATGCCGAGCGCATGAAGCCGTTGCAGAATCGTATTGACATCAAGCGTCAGAATGTCCGGATTCAAAATTGTTTTCCCGCACAGGTTTTTAGCCATAATGATTGCCCCTCGTACACTCATGGAGTCCGTTAGTGCTTCGCCGGAAGAACCTCAAGCCAGTAGCCGTCGGGGTCGGCGATGAAGTAGATTCCCATCTGCGGGTTTTCGTAGCAGATGCAGCCCATGGCCTGGTGTTTGGCGTGGGCGGCGGCGTAGTCGTCGACCGTGAAGGCCAGGTGGAATTCGTTGTCGCCGAGGTCGTAGGGGCGGTCCATGTCGCGCATCCAGGTCAGTTCCAGAAGGTGGCTGCTTTCGCCGTCCGCAAGGTAGACGATGATGAAGGCGCCGTCCGGGGCGGTGATGCGGCGGGTCTCTTTCAGGCCCAGGGCTTCGGCGTAAAACTGGAGGCTTTTCTCCAGATCGAGGACGTTGAAATTGTTGTGAACCATCTTGAATTTCATCGCGATTTCTCCTTCGGTTGATGGGTAACAATATAGCCTTGCCGCCGAAAAAATACAAGCCGGAGCCGTTATTCCGTCGAAATCATGCCGCACTGTTGTTTTTTTCGGAGAACCGTGCTATATTTGGAAGAGACAAGCGATAAGGACCCCCCACGATGACAATCCTCTTCAACGGCTCCGAATTCGAACTGGCGACGGATGCCACGCTCAAGACCTTTCTCGAAGAGCGGGGGCTGGCCGCGCGGAAATTGCTGCTCGAATACAACGGTGAAATGCTTCCGGTCCAATGGGAAGACTTCCCGCTGCATCCGGGCGACCGGGTCGAGGCCTTTCAACTGGTGGCGGGCGGATGAACGGCCCGGAACGCGAACGGCTCCGGCAGGCGCGCGTCGCCATCGCCGGAGCCGGCGGACTCGGTTCGAATGTGGCGATGCACCTGGTGCGTTCCGGGGTCGGCCGCCTCATCCTTGCCGATTTCGACCGGGTGGCGGTTTCCAACCTCAACCGGCAGTTCTATTTTGCCGACCAGGTGGGCATGTTGAAGGTGGAGGCACTGCGGATCAATCTGCTGCGGATCGACCCCGCCGTGGAGCTTCTGCTCCATCCGGAAGCAGTGACCGCCGAGAACGCGTTCGCGTGGTTCGGCGAGGCCGATTGCGTGGTCGAGGCCTTCGACCGGAGCGAGATGAAGTGGATGCTGGCGCAGGCCCTGCAGGGCGCGAAGATGCCGGTGGTGGGAGCCAGCGGCATCGCCGGTATCGGCGACAGCAACCGCATGAAAGTAAACAGGATCGGCAGCCGGTTCTATCTGGCGGGCGACGGCGACTCCGCGTGCACCGAGGAGCAATTGCCGTGGTCGCCCCGGGTCGGCATTGCCGCCGCCATGCAGGCCAACACCGTATTGGCGCTGCTGTTAAATCAAGGAGTATAGTAGATGAAAGAGTTGGTTATCGGCGGGCAGGCCTTCCATTCCCGCCTGTTCCTGGGAACGGGGAAATTCGCCTCGGGCCGCGAACTTTCGCAGGCGATCAAGGCCTCCGGAACCGAACTGGTGACGGTGGCGCTCCGCCGGGTGGATTTCGCCGGGGAAAATGCTGAAGACGACATCCTCTCCGCAGTTCCGGAGGGGGTCAAGGTGATGCTGAACACGTCAGGCGCGCGCTGCGCCGCCGACGCCCTCCGCATCGCCGAAATCGGCCGCCGCGCCGGATATGACTGGATCAAGCTGGAAATCCACCCCGACCCCAATTACCTTCTGCCCGACCCCATCGAAACCTATCAGGCGGCAGTCGAGCTGGTGAAGCAGGGTTTCATCGTCCTCCCCTACATCAACGCGGACCCGGTGCTGGCCAAGCGGCTGGAAGAGGCGGGCGTCCACGCGGTGATGCCGCTCGGTTCGCCGATCGGCAGCAACCAGGGGATCAAGACCGGGGCGATGCTGCGGATCATCATCGAGCAGTCGCTGGTTCCGGTGGTGGTGGACGCCGGGCTCGGCCTCCCCTCGCACGCCGGGCAGGCGATTGAAATGGGAGCCGACGCGGTGCTGGTCAATTCGGCCATCGCGGCGGCGCGGAACCCGGAATTGATGGCTTCGGCCTTCGCCCGCGCGGTGGAGGCTTCGGCCGACGCGGTGGCTTCCGGACCGGCGGCGATCCGCGATTCGGCCAGCGCCACCTCACCGCAGGAGGCCTTCGGGCAGGTGGTGTAACATGGGCATGATTCCATACAGCCGGGTCTCGGCCGAAGAGATCGGGCGCTGCTTCCGGGAGGCGACTCCGGCGGAGGTGAAGCGCTCTTTAGGGCGCGAACGGGCGGAGTTCGCCGACTTCCTTCATTTCCTGTCGCCCGCGGCGGCCGGGCTGCTGCCGGAGATGCGTGAGCGCGCGGCGGCGGTCAAACGGCGCAATTTCGGCAACACGGTGCGGCTGTACGCGCCCTTATATATGTCGAGCTACTGCATCAACAACTGCGTTTACTGCGGCTTCCGCAGCTCCTTCCACCACCAGCGGCGGCGGCTCACCTTCGACGAGGTGATGGATGAAGCGAAGATCATCCGCGACATGGGGCACCGCAGCTTGCTCCTCATCACCGGCGAGGACCCGAAGATTTCGGTGGAGTTCACCGCCCGCTGCATCCGCGAGCTCAAAAAAGACTTCGCCTATATCAATATCGAATTTTACCCGATGCTCGAGGCCGATTACCGGCAGCTCTTCGAAGCGGGCTGTCACGGGCTGACGCTCTATCAGGAGACCTACGACCCCGACCTTTACCCGTCGCTGCATCCGTCGGGGCCGAAAAGCGACTACCTTTTCCGGCTGAACGCGTTGGCGGAGGGCGGCAAGGCCGGCTTCTACAATCTCGGCATGGGGGCGCTGCTGGGCCTCAACCCCGACTGGCGGCTGGAGGCTGCGAATCTGGCGATTCACGGGCTCTGGATCCGCAAACATTTCTGGCGGAGCCGGGTGCAGTTCTCCTTCCCGCGCATTACGCCGACGCTGGGGGGGTACAATGTGCCGGCGCCGCTGTCGGATGCGGAATTGGAGCAGATGATGCTGGCGATGCGGCTCTTCTTCCCGGAGGCGGATTTGTTTCTGTCGACGCGCGAGAAGGCGGAGTTCCGGTTCCGGATGGCGGAGATCTGCATCAGCCACTTATCGGCCGGTTCGCAGGTGAATCCGGGCGGCTACCGCGACCATCTGGATGGGAAGAACCTCGGGCAGTTCTCGATGAACGACCAGTCGTCGATGGAGGCGGTGGTGACCGCGCTGAAGGGGCGCGGACTGGAGCCGATCTGTAAAGACTGGGACCTCGCCTTTCAGTAAATTACGAATTTAAAAACAAAACTAAAAAAATAGACCGCAAAGCGGTCGTGCGCACCCGGCCGAGCCGGGGCGTGGTCCAGCGGCGAAACGCTGGTCGCTCACCGCAGGGCGGCGCAGGCGCCCGCCCGGAGGGGAGCGAAAC
>JAVBRV010000431.1:0-3379 GCA_031547585.1 Victivallaceae bacterium | reverse complement strand
CTGTACCGGGTGGAAAAGGGGAGCTACCCCGATCAGCTGGATAAACTGGTTCCGGAATATCTGGAGAAAATTCCGCCTTGTCCGTACACGGGCGAACCGCTTCGCTATACATCGGACGGTAAAAACTTTACCCTCTCCCTCCGTCAGAATGAGAAGGTGCATGTCATTACCTCAGTGCCGGAATATTGATCTGTATGAGAACTTTCGCCGATATCCTCGACCTTTTCTTCCCCTTGACGGGAGCTGTTGTCTGCTGGCTGGCGGTCGCCGGCAAAATCACCTTCAAGGAGGAGATTCAGCGGGATCCCCGCCGGTTGGCGTGGATAAAAAAGAGCGCCCTGATTCTGGCGCTCTTCATGAGTCTTTGGTTCCTATGGGATTTGGCGGAACTCTGCCGGTAGGAACTGAAGCGGTTCCTCGCGGACGCTGAAACGGAGCACCACCGGCGTTTCAGTCAGGGAGAGAGGCTCTTTCTTGGGAAGCGGATTGCCGAACAGATCCTCGACGCGCACGGAAGACGGGACCGAAAGGCGGACCGGGGCGGCGTTCTCCTGCCGCCAGCAGACGGCGAAACGGCTTCCGTCCCGATGGGTGAAATGGTAGAGGGTGACGCCTTTGGCCGCTTCTTTTCGTCCGAGCGGCTTGCAGCCGGTGAAGAGGTGCGCGGCGGAGGCATAGGCGGGATAAAGAGCGCCGGGAACCGGTTCGGCCTGGACGAATCCGGGCGAACTGTTCCAGTCCGGCGCGAGATCGCTCGATTGCAGCTGCATGGAGTTCAGCGGCATGCTCTGCACCACCCCTTCGCCGAAGTCGATGCAGAGGCGCCGGAACAGATGGCCGGGGCGGGTTCCGGGGTACAGAACGTATTCATTGTGACGCTCCTTTGCCGGCGGGTCCCAGAGATAATACAGTTCGCTGTTCCAGAGCGTCTTGCCGTTGCCGAGGCGCTTCAGGTCGTCGAGATTTTTGGCCGCCGGTTCCGGGCTGGAATCCAGACGTGACTGATAGGGGTGGAAGCTGAGCACGTCGCAAAGGTCGAGAGCTCCGGATTCGCGGAGCACCGTGATGAAGCGTTCGGAACGCCCGCCGTAGTCGGTGGTGACGCAGCCGCCGACGATCAGCGCCGTCGGATCAGCTTTGCGGATCTCCCCCGCCGCCTGTTTGACGTACTCCGCATAGCGTTCGGCCGGAATGACGATATTCGGTTCGTTGGTGAGCTCATAACCGATTACCCGGTTGCGGAAGTGTCCCGCAAAGGCGGCGACGTACTGCCGCCAGTCGGATTCACGCGGCATCACTCCATCCCACCGCTCTTTCGGGGAAAGGTGAATTTCGGCGTTGTCGACGACGAAGCGGGGCAGGCGCGTCCAGGCGCGTTTTCCCCACGGGCGGTCGCGCAGATAAAACATGTTCCCGAGGACCGGCATCACGCCGAAACCGTGCTTCCGGGCCAGGTCGAGGTTGCGGTCGGTTTCGCTCCAGTCGAAGCGTCCGGGTTCAGGTTCGATTTCGCTCCAGGAGAAGGCGGAGCCGTAGTTCCCGACCCGCAGCAAGCGGATGCCGCACTTGCGGAAGAATTCGAGATGCTCCGAGAGGTCGACGGGAAGGGCGCGGAAGTGTGTCATTCCCGCCTGTCCGGAGGAGGATGCGCCGAAACCGTATTCGAGCCCGACGGTGCGATCTTGCCGGAAGTTCACCCTTCCGGCATAGGGGGCCGGAACCGCCGCGAAGGTCGCCGGCCGGCAGAGGGCGTTCGCCTCCTTCAGCCGGAAAAGCCCGAAGCGTCCCACGGCGACCGGAATCTTTACCGAAGTCCCGGCCTTGGGCGGCAGGTTCAGCGTCAGAGAGGGGAGGGGGGTCGTCCGCTCCGGACTTTCCGTCTCTTCCAGAAGCAGGGCGGCGGTTACGGAGGCGGGCGCATCCCCGTGATTCACCGCTTCCAGCACCGTCGTCAACGGTTTGCGGTCGAGGGTGACCCGGTCGGCGAGGCGAAGGGCGCATTCAATTTGGGAGTGGGGCGCGAAAGCAGCGGGGGCGCTGCCTTCGTCGAGCTGGACGGCGTCGATCCAGACGGTGCCCCGGGAAGGGACTTTATCCCAATTGCCCCAGATGAATTTGGGGATATGGCTGCCGTCAAAGGTGGTGGTGAAGGTGCATTGATAGCGCTTCCACTCCGGCGTCAGCGTCGCGAAGGCGGCGGGAACGGACCAGTCGGCTCCATTCACCGAGACCATGGCTCCCCGGAACCGGACCGGCTCCGAACTCCGGGCGTACCAGGAGAGGGTGTATTTTTTCCCTTTCTCCAGCTTGATTTCGGCGGCGAAGAGTTCGACGGTGTCGGCGTTGGGGTTGTCGAATCGCAGGCTGCAGCGCCCGTGAACCGGATTTTCGGCATCGCGAACCGGTTGGCGGAAAATGACATCGGAACGGGTCGAACGCACCACGCCCCAGTCGGCGTCGCCGAGTTCGAAGCTGGCGTTGCGGATCGGGTTGGCGGCGGGAAGCACGGCAGGAAGCAACCCGAGGGAAAGCAGCAGCAGGCGGTTCATGTGAAATCTCCTTGGTTGGTATCAGATGGGCCAATAGGGATAATGGCGCAGAGTCCCGTCGTTGATGACGCCGAAGCGCCAGACCCGGATGTAATAATTGTAGTCGATCTCGGCGCGTCCCTCCTGGAAGACATGGCCGTCAACCGCCAGGACATTGTCGCGCCGGAGGTGACGCTGAAAGACGTAGAGTTGCAAATTGGTTTGATTGGAAACCTGGAATTGCGGATAGGTGCCCTCCTGTGACGTAAATTCCGTTGGGGCAACTGCGTTTTGGGAATAATCGAAATCGCGCATGATTCCGATCTGTGACGGTTGTTTGCATTTTGTCAACCGGCGCGCCCGGTAATACCCCGGCGCATCTTCGCCTGCTTCTTTGGCGGCAAAGGCGTTCCAGGCGTAGCTGGTGACGGGGGTGGTGGCAAGCCCGCGCCCGGCCCCCGTGAATCCCCACCAGCAGCTTTCGGGAGTGGCGGTCGGGCAATAGTAGATTTTGGAGAGCTTCCCGTTCGCCGGAATGGTTCCGCCTGCCAGGTAGGGATGGAGGCGGCTGACGAAATTCGGGCGCATCTTGATGGCGCTGTCATTGCTGTCGCCGAAGCTGGGCAGGTAGTCCTGGTTATCCCCCGCGTATTGCATCGACGCGCTGCCGATCTGGCGGCAGTTGTTGGTACAGCTGATCCGCTTCCCGTTCTCCCGCGCCCGGTTCAGCGCCGGAAGCAGAATGGCCGCCAGAATGGCGATGATGGCTATCACAACGAGGAGTTCAATGAGGGTGAAAAAAGACCGCTTCATAGTTTTTCCCGATAAATGATTGGTCGCAGTGAGGGGGA
>JAVBRV010000440.1:0-10645 GCA_031547585.1 Victivallaceae bacterium | reverse complement strand
GCAAACCTTAGATTTCGCTCCCCTCCGGGCGGGCGCCTGCGCCGCCCTGCGGTGAGCGACCAGCGTTTCGCCGCTGGACCACGCCCCGGCTCGGCCGGGTGCGCACGACCGCTTCGCGGTCTATTTTTTTATGATTTTTTTTCTTTTTTTATCAGCAAACACGCGTAGGCTCCGTCCATCTCTTCCGTCGGCATCACCTTCCGCTCCGTCACCTTCTCAAATTCCCGGAACCGGCTGAGAAACCGCTCCACCTGAAGCCCGTTCTCCTCCAGCTCAATGCTGCACGTACTGTACACCAGCTGCCCCCCAACTGCCACCTTCGCGGCCGCGCCCGCCAGCAACTCCTCCTGCAGCTTGACCACCCGGCCCGATTCCGTTTCATTGAATCGCCACAACGCATCCGGGCGGCGACGGAACACCCCCGTATTCGAGCAAGGCACATCCGCCAGCACCAGATCGAACTCCCCCTCGATCTCGCCGGCCTCCGCCACCACCACCGGGTGACTCAAGCCGCGCTTCTTGAAGTTCTCCCGCGTCAGCTCCTGACGCCGCGCCGAACGATCCGCCGCCACCAGCTTGCCGCCGGGAACCAGCCGCTCCGCCAGCATCAGCGACTTCCCGCCGGGAGCCGCGCACAAATCCAAAATCGACTTCACCCGCCCATAATCCGGCAGTGAAGGCGCCAGCGAGGTCGCCGGGTCCTGAATGTAAATTTTCCCCTCGGCCAACGCCGCCGACTCCAGCACCTCCCCCGGATGCGAAGCCCGGTAAAAACGCCACCCGCCGAAACCCGGAACCGCCTCAGACTCCCATTCGGAAGGCTCGAACTCCCCCTCGGCACGGAACGTGAACGGCGCCGGCTGCAAAAAGAGCCGCGTCAACTCCCCCAGCTCCTCCCGGCTGAAACGCTCCCGCCAACGCTTGAAGAGCAAGGGCGGCAGCACCCCCTCCGGATGCTCCGGCTCCTCAAAAGGCTCCCGCAATACCCGGCGCAGCACCGCGTTGACGAACTTCGCCTCCGCCCGCATTCCCTCGCGTTTGATCCGCTCGACGGCGACGTTCACCGCCGATTCGGGCGCGATTCCACGCTGGAAAAGCAGCTGCGTCATCACCGCCTGAAGCGCCCGCCGGATCAACGGCGGCGGCGGTTTCGCCGCCAGCTCGCGCAAGCGGCGGTCGATCGCCCGCTTGCGGCGGAAATAGGTGAAAAGCAGATTGGCGGTGGTCCGGCGCAGTTCCGGGTAGGCCAGACAGTGGTCGAGCGCGTCGTCGAGGCTCATTCCCTCTTCGACCGCGGCCAGCAGCTCCACCGCGTCCTCCAGCACCTTTTCGGCGGCGAAATTCTTCATTGCGCCGCTTCGTCGCCGAGATGCCGGCCCGGAACCAGATAGTTGCGGATGTAGTCGGCAACCGACTCCTCCAGCGATGTGGCCTCGGCCTCATCCCCCAGGGCGCGGTATTTGGCCATTTCGGCCTTGGTGTAGTACTGGTACCGGTCGCGCAGCGACTCGGGCATATCGATGTATTCGATGACCGCCGGTTTGTTCAGCGCGGCGAAGGCGGCGCGGGCCAGCGCGTTCCAGGTCTCCGCCCGGCCGCTGCCGATGTTGTAGATTCCGCCCGCCCCGGAGTGAAACAGCCGGACCACCATCCGCGCCGCATCCTTGACGTAAAGGAAGTCGCGCATCTGCTCGCCGTCGGCGTATTCCGGCCGGTGCGAGCGGAAGAGACGCATCTTCCCCTCCGCCGAAATCTGTTCGAACGCCCGGCGCACCACGCTCCGCATCTCCCCCTTGTGGTCCTCGTTGGGGCCGTAGACGTTGGAGAATTTGCAGCCGGCGATCCGCCCGAGGCAGCCCCGCCGCTTCGCCCAGAGGTCGAACATCTGTTTCGAATAGCCGTACATATTCAAGGGACGCAGCTCCTCGATGCGGCTCTCGTCGTCCACGTAGCCGTGGCTGCCGTCGCCGTAGGTGGCGCAGCTCGAAGCGTAGACAAAGCGGATGTTCGCCGTCAGCGCGTATTCCGCCAGCGCCTTGGTGTATTCGAAATTGTTGTGAATCAGGTAGCTGGCATCGCGCTCGGTCGTGGCCGAGCAAGCCCCCATGTGGAGGATTCCGGCGATGGTGCTGCCGAACGCCCGCTGTTTGAGCCGTTCGAGGAAATCCTCTTTTTCGAGGTAGTCGCGGAAGCGGAGCGGCGCGAGATTCTTCCACTTATCCGAAAGACCGAGATGGTCGACGATCAGAATGTCGTCGACGCCGGAACGGTTCAGCTCCCAGACGAGAGCGCTGCCGATCAAACCGGAACCGCCGGTAACAATATCCATGGGGAAACCCTCCTCTTTTGTTCAGAAACCGAAGCGCCCGGGCGTCGTGGAAGAGTCCCGCAGCTCTTTATTCATGGCCGCCAGGAAGGTATTCTGGCCGCTCTGCAAGTCGGAGGATAATCCGGTCAGCTGCGCCGATACCGTGAAGGCGAAGTCATGCTCTTTGCCGTTGTTGTCCCCGGTGTTGTCGGTCTCGTAGCGGAAGCCGACCATCAGCTCCCAGCAATGGAAGCTCCGCACCAGCTGAAGCGCCTGCTCGGTGATGTAGCCCCGCTTGAAGTCGTAGGACATCGAGTAAGCGCCGAAGGTCCGCCGGTCCGGCGTCAACGGAATCCGTGCGCCGAAGGTGAGCTGTTCGTCATGCTTGGAGTAGCCGCGGTCGAAGTAGCCGCCCGCGTCGATCATCGACAGCGTCGAGCCCATCGAGTACACCGCCCGCGTCTTATAAGGACGCCGGTAGCCGTAGGTGAAGAAGAAGTCGAAGTCCTTGGCCGGCGAATATTTCAAGCTCAGGTTCCAGCGGTTCAGCCACTTGAGGTTGAGGCCCGTTTTGCCGGCGCTGCGGCCGTTGCGCATGGTGTCGGGGATGTCGCCGTTATGGTTGTCCATATCGATGGCGAACGAGGTGCGGATCGAGAACCCTTCGAAGGGCGTCGCCGTCAGGATGGTGCAGAAGTCGCCGAGATTGCCCATGTCGTCCTGCTTCTCCATATGGATGTCAAAGAAGTTTTCCATCGACAGGATGGTGCGGAGATTGTTCCCGGCCCGGGTCTGCAGCCGGTTCTCCACACCAATCCGGAAGAAGTGCATCTTGTCGATCCGGTCGATGTCGTCGAAGTAGAAGAGATGGTCGCGGTTGACCGTCGGCTGCGGAATGAAGGTGTAGTTGGTGTACGGCTGAATCACGTGGCGGAGTCCATCCAGGCCGAGCCAGCCCTGCTTGACGTCCTGCCAGGCGCCGTAGATCTTGGTGTTCGCCTCGAAGCCGAACTCACCGGCCACCCGGAACTGGGAACCGCCCCGGTTGTCGTAGCGGGGAGTCAGAGGCGGAATGATGTTCTCCGGATCGGCCGCGACGAACATCTGCTGAAGATCATCGGCGGAGATCTTCTTGTCGCTCGAATTGGAGTAGGCGGTCATCTTGAAACCGGCGCGCGGAATGATGTTCAACCAGTCCACCAGCCGCAGGGGATAGTAGAAGAAGTGCGTGGTGTCCATCCGGAACGACTCATAGTTGGAGAGCTGCCGATTATTGAAGTACCCCTTCGGGAACTTCCGGCGGACGTACTCCCCCACCTGCCTGTCGAAGTCGATCCAGTTCATCATCAGGTACTCCGCCGAGAAGTCGCCCTGATAGTACAGGTTGGAGTTGAGGAGCTCCTGGCGCGGCACCGTCAGCTTGAAGGAGGGCAGCCGCTGCGCCGTGGTGTAGAAGCTGTTCGCCTGGATCCGCATGTACAGGGCGGCGCTGAAGTGGTCGAACTGCTGCTCCAACGCTGCGTAGGTCGCGGGCTGCGGGTCGGCGTTGTAACGACGGCTGAAAAAGTCCCGCATCACATAGGGGTCGCTCGACATATCCAGCACCCCGCGGAAATCCAATCGCGGCGTGATATGGGTCACATTGCTGATCCGGAAGTTGTAACGCGCATGCGGAATCTTGATCCGATACTTCCGGTAATCGTTGGTTTCATACTGGTCTTTGTCGTAGATGCCGTAGGCGGAGATCTCGGTACGCGACTCCTGCGTGACGAATTCGGCATCGGCGCCGTATCCGAAACCGCGCTTCGTGTAGTAGTCGGCATGCAGCTTCACCGAGGAACGCGGGTAATCGGTGAAGACGAATTTCTTCGACAACAGGATCGCATCGCCCCAGCTGCTGCTGTGCTCGTACTGGATGCTGAACAACCCGGGCGACTCATCTTTGGGCTTGTAAAAGGCCGGCAACCACAACAGGGGAATGCCGTAAATCTTGAGGAACCCGTTGTAGATCAACACCGAATGGTCGCCGGGGTCGGTGTCGAGGTCGTCGATGGTGTAAAATTCGGTCGCGTGCGGCGTCAGCGTCGCCGTTCCGCAGGCGATCGAGTAGTGGCCGTTGTCGCTTGCCAGGTATTCGCAGGAGCTGATTTCGGCGTTGGTCACCTCGATGACGCCGGAGGGCTTGCGTTCGGCCCGCGCCGCTTTGCAGACGAAGGTTTTGAATTGCAGCCGGGCGTTTTCCAGCATGAAGTAGCCGGTGTCGAGATTGCCCGCCAGCCGGTCGGCGGTGATATGATCGCCGAGCCCGGAGGCCTTGATCGTCGCCTCCCGCACGCCCCAGATGTCGGAGGTGACGCCGGTGACGGAGACCATCACGTTCTTCATGGTCTCCAGCTTGAGCAGCCGGTCGATCCCGACGTTGCCCTTTACCGTGAAGTGGCGGTAGAAGCGGAGGTTGCCGGTGGCTTCGATATCCTTCCCGGCGATGTTGATGACCGCCTGGTCGGCGAAAATCTCGAACTCCCCGTAGGGCAGATGGACGTTCCCGCGGATGAAGATATTCTCGCCGTCGGTGCTCCAATCGTCGGCCGAAGCCTGTTTCAGGGGGTCGAATTTCGTCTCAAAAGGATTCGCCGCGGACAGCAGGCAAGGCACGAAGACAGCGGCGGCCAGCATGACCGCCACCCCGATTGCCTTCCCCTGTTTCAGCACTCCCGGCATTCCTTACTTCAGCAGTTGCTTTTCGGTTTCAACGGTATAGAAACCGTCGCGATCAAGCGTGGCGCCGAGGCCCAGCCCGGCAAGCTTGTCCACCGTGGTGAGGGGGAGATCCGGCAGGTTCGGGAAAATCACCGTCTTGCCGGGGAACTTCGCATTCATCACCGCCTCAAGGCCGTGCTTCAACTCCTTCATCCCCCCGATGGCGGCGAGCGCGGTCACCGGGTTCAGCTTGCCCTCTTCGGCCAGCTGGAGGGTGTGGCGGAGGTGCTCGGTCTTGCTGCCGCTCGAACCGATGTAGCGGTGTCCGGCGCGGACGATTCCCTCGACCGAAAGCACCCCTTCCTTGCCCGCCGGGATGCCGGCGAAGATGTTCATCAGGCCGTTGTGGCCGAGGTAGCCCGCCGCATGCTGCAGCACCGGAACCGCCGGAACCAGCATGATGATATCGTCGAATCCGCCCGGAGCGAAATCGCGGAGGATCTTGTCGAACTCTTCCGGCGCCATTCCGGCGGGATTGACCGCCTTGAATTCGATGCCGCGCTGTTTGATCGTGTCGGCCAGCAGCCGCTCGACGTTGGCGATGCGGGCCGAATCCATGTCGGTCACCAGGATGCGGCTGGGGCCGTCGGGATTCTCGACCGCGAGCTGGGTGTGCATCTGGCCCATCGCCCCGGCGCCGCCGGGCAGCCAGCAGCTTCCGCCCTTCTTCAAGGTGCTGCGGACGTTGCGGTTGTAGGCGGCGGAGAGATCCGTCCCCTCGGCGCCCTGGTAGAACCAGCCTTCGTAGTGGACGCTGCCGACGTCGAAATGGGCGGTGATGCCGCTGCATTCGCCGATGAAGCTGATGACCGCGCCGCGGCGGCCCATTTTGGCGGCGATTTCGGCCTGGAGCCCGGAGAGGTTGCAGATGAAGATATCGTCGTATTTGTCGTTGGGGTCGAGGGCTTCGACCACGCGGATCGGCACGCCCAGCTCTTTTTCAAGCGCTTTGCGGGCGTCGGCGTCGAGTCCGAAAGCGGCGACTTCGGCGGGCATGGCTTCGGTCAGCAGCGCTCCGGCATGGTACAGTTTATGGCCGGCGGCGGCGATGAGGATGCGTCCGCCCGAAAGAGGACGGGTGCGGTTGCCGATCATATAGCTGGCCTGGACGCAGGTCCAGGGTTCGAGGAGCGCCGCCACCGCCGAAGGCATGGAGTCCGCGATGGGCAGCAGGTAGCAGCCTTCGTCGCCGTTCAGCACCCGCTGGTCGAGGACGCTGTACTGGGCCATGCCGCCGTTGATGGCGTAGCCGTAGGCGAACCCTTTGCCGTTGACGTAGATATCGGCCTGGATGATGAAGCGCTGGCCCTCTTTGAACTGATCCTTCAGACGGTCGCCGACCCGGACCACCGTCATCACCGCTTCGTGGCCGGGGATTACCGGGTCAGTAGCGAGGTTCTTCGAAATCACGCGGGGATGCTCTTCGCCGGCGCGAATCAGTTTGATGTCGGAGAAGCAGAGGCCGATGGCGTCGATGCGGACGAGGAGCTCGTCTTCCTTATTCTGCGGCACCGGGAGGACGCAGGGCTGATCGTTGCGGCCGACATTCTCCATGCCCGCTCCGAAAAGGGGCCAGGCCAACATGCTTTCGGGGATAGTGAAACTCATTTCCCGTTCTCCAATATAGGTTTATGATTTGCATTCAAAGTATTGCCGCCTTCCTGCTCCAGGCGGCGCCATTCGGTGAGGCGGCTCTGGATGAAGGTGATGATCTCTTCCTGAAGCTCCTGCCCGCCGTCTTTGACTTCGCGGGCGGTGCCGAATTCGAACCAGACCTGCCGTTCGGGGCGGATCGGGCCCAAGTCACGGAAGCGCTTGCCGTTGCCGAGAAAATCGGTCTTGAGCGCGAAGGGAACCACCGGAACCCCCGCCCGTTTCGCCAGCTTGATGCCGATCGAATTGAAGGCGGTGGGGTTGAACTCCTCGCTGCGGGTCGATTGGGGGAAGATGATGAGACAGCGGCCGCGATCCAGCAGTTTTTTGCCGTCTTCGAGGACGGCCCGCAGGTCGTCGCGGGGATTGGCGCGGCCGATGGGGATCGCTTCGAGGGCGCGCATGATGTCGCGGAAGTAGGGAACCTTCATCAGGGAGTTTTTGATGACGAAGGAAAAATCGACCTGTTCGCGGGCCACCGCGTGGAGGAGGGCGGTTTCGAGGAGGCTCATGTGGTTGCCGATCAGCACCACGGGGCGTCCTTCGAGGGCGCGGAGGTTGTCGAGGCCGCGGATGTGAACCTGGCCGCCGCAGCGTTCGACCAGCCGGAGGTTCCGTTCCGAATAGTAGATCTGGTTATTTTTGTCGAGTTTGCCCTTGGCTCCACAGTGGCCGGAGCGGCAGAAGATGAGGAAGTTATGAAAATAGAAATACCAGCGGCTTTTAAAAAGCAGCCGGTACAGCAGAGACTTCGGGGCGTCGGCCGGGGTATCGTAGCCGTCGCCGGTAAGCGGGTACAGTCTCTTCATTTTTTTTGCTTGCGTCCCTGCATTGAACTATCCTGATCCAATAATATAACCCCGGAACTGTTAAAAGTCGAATTCATCGTCGAGGACGGACATCTCATCTTCGACAAATTTCATCGCTTTGCGGAAGGCGTCGGCGCGATGACTGATCTGGTTCTTCACGTCCTGCGCCATTTCGCCGAAGGTCTGGTCGTAGCCGTCGGGCAGGAAGACCGGGTCGTAGCCGAAGCCGGAGCTTCCGCGGGGGGCGTCGACGATGACGCCTTTGACTTCACCCTCGAAGCTCTCGATCACTTCGCCGTTGATGGCGATGGAGATGACGCAGACGAAGCGGGCGCGGCGGTTCTCTTTGCCCTGCAATTCGTTGAGGAGCTTGGCGATCCGTTCGCCGTCGGTGGGGGCGTAGCGGGCGGAGTAGACGCCGGGGCGGCCGTCCAAAGCTTCGACTTCCAGGCCGGAGTCGTCGGCAAAGGCGGGTACGTCGCAGTAGCGGCAGGCGGCCAGGGCTTTTTTCTCGGCATTTTCGCGGAAGGTGACGCCGTCTTCTTCGACGCCGGGGAAGGCGGGGTAGTCGAGCAGGGATTTCAGCTCCACCTTCTGCCCCGCGATCAATTCACGGTACTCTTCGACTTTGTGGGCGTTCGAGGTGGCGACGACGATATAGGCCATAAAAAGGTCAACTCCTTGCTTTCATTTGTTCCAACATATATATTATAGCCGGATGTGGATGATTACAAATGCAACTTGACGAATGGACCGGGATTTTCGCTCCTTTTGCCGGATTTCGCCTTCTGGTCGGATTTTCCGGCGGAGCGGACAGCACCGCCGCGCTGCTGGCGGCGGAAGCGGCCGCAAAGCGGTTCGGCTGCGCCCTCTTTGCCGTTCACTTTGAACACGGGCTGCGGGGGGCGGAGTCGGTGCGCGAGGCGGAAGCTGCGGAGGCCTTTGCCGTTTCGCGGGGAATCCCCTTCCGGCTGATCCGGCTTGAGCTGGCTTTGGGGGCCAATCAGGAGGCCCGCGCCCGCGCGGCCCGGCTGGCCGCCTACCGCGAGCTCGCGGGGGAAACCGCTACCCCGACGGCGGTGGTGCTGGGGCATCACTATGACGACCGGGTGGAGAATCTGGTTCTGCGGCTGCTGCGCGGTTCGAACGCGACGGGGCTCACGGGGCTGCGCCCGGTCACGCGGCTCGACGGACTCACCATCGTGCGTCCCTTGGCGAGGGCTTCGCGGAATGAAATCGAAGCGTTTCTGCGGGGGGCGGGGGTCCACTCCTGGCAGACCGACTCCAGCAACCTGACGGATGATTATCTGCGCAACTACCTGCGCAATCAGGTTTTGCCCTCCCTTTACGAACGCCATCCGCCGGGGCAAAAGGGGGTGCGGCGAAGCCTGGAAGCCTTGACGCAGGACGCCGATTTCCTTGAAAAAAGCGCCGATGAACAATTTGCGGCGATCCGGGGGCAAAATGAGACCCCGGCGGCGTTCTGGCGCGAACTTCACCCGGCGCTGCTGCCGCGGGTGCTGCGGCGCTATCTGGGGGAAATCCCTGCCGGTGCGCTGGTGAAACGGTTCGCCGCCGGAGTGAAACGCGGCAGGGGACGGTTGGAGCTGGGGGATGGGCGGACGATCCGTTTCAGTGAAGAGGCGGTGACGCTGCTGCGGAAGAGAGAGGTGAAGCGGGTCACCTGGCGCTGGCGGGAAGAGGAGGAGCCGCGATTCCGATGCGATTATCCGGAGGAAGCGGGGAAGGCTGAGCTGTGGGAGGCGTTTTTCGACGCGGACCAATTGCCGGAGGTTTTGGTGATCGACGGCGCCCATCCGGGGGACCGGATGATTCCGTTTGGCCGGACGAATCCGGAGTCGCTGAAAAAGTTACGAATTGATCGAAAAGTGACGGAGATGCCGCCGGTGTTACGGACGTTGGAGGGTGAAATTATCTGGGCTCCGGGAATCCGTCACAGTGCCTTGGTGACGGTGACGGAAGCGACCCGGCGGATTGTTCGCTTTGTATTTAAGGACCTTGAGAGCCGCACTTTGCAAAAGTGACGGAAATGTGACGGAAGAATAACGGGAGGAGTAAAAAATGCCGATTCGCGATCAACAGAAGGTGCGTTTGCCGGCGGTGGCCGGGCGTTTTTATTCGGAGACGGCGCTGGATCTGCGATTGGAAATGGCGGAGGTGGAAGCCGCCTTGCCGCCACTTTCGGAAGTGCCAGGGCGGCTGCGGGGGTGCATCCTGCCGCATGCCGGATATATGTTTTCGCTGCGGGCGGCGATGGAGACGATCCGGCGGGCGAAGGGGGTAAATTACCGGAACGCGGTGCTGCTGGGTCCGTCACATTACGTCGGATTCCGTGGATTGGCGGGCTCGGGGGTGGACAGTTGGCGGACTCCGTTCGGCGATTTGCCGACGGCTTCGGCGTTGGCGGAGAAGCTGGCGGCAGCGGGGAATCCGTTATATGCGGTCAACGAGGCGGCACATGCGAAGGAGCATTCGCTGGAGGTGATTTTCCCGTTGCTGCAATATTTCTTCGGGGCGCTGCCGGTGCTGCCGTTGGTGGTGGGGCAGTTGCGAATGGAGGATCTGGAGCCGTTGGCGGAGCTGCTGACGGGGTTGGATTCGCCGGAGACGTTGTGGGTGGTGAGCTCTGACTTCACGCATTACGGGGCGAATTTCGGATACCAGCCGGAGGGTGCGGCGACGACGGCGGCGGCGCTGAACGGACGCGACCGGGAGGCGGCGGAGTTGGCGGCGGTGCGTGACGGGCGCGGGTTCCGTCAATTTCTGGGGCGGACGGGGGCGACGATTTGCGGGGCCTGGCCGATTTTGTTATGGTTGGCCGTATTAGAAAAGATCGATCCGGCAGGAGAAATCGCAGGGCGGGTCGTGGCTGTGACGGATTCGGGGAAGGTGTCGCGCGACTACGCGCACGTGGTGGGGTACGCAAGCGTCTCCTACGAAATAAAAAAATAAATTTAAAAAAATAGGCCGCAGGCCGTGCGCCCCCGGCCGAGCCGGGGCGTGGTCCAGCGGCGAAACGCTGGTCGCTCACCGCAGGGCGGCGCAGGCGCCCGCCCGGAGGGGAGCGAAATCTAAGGTTTGCGAATGCAAACCG
>JAVBRV010000022.1:0-16239 GCA_031547585.1 Victivallaceae bacterium | reverse complement strand
TTGGCGCCGGCCAGCGGATTGTGGGTTTCGGAGTGCAGCAGCGTCCGGGAGGGGGTGACGGTCCGGGCCGGCACGTGACCCCGGATGTCGCCGATCATGATCGGCCCCCACGCGTTCATACCGTAGAAGGACATAAAGGTTTCGCCGGGGAACTGGGCGTGGGTTGTCCGGAAAACGTTGGGGTACGCCGCGATTTTCGGGCAAAGACTATTCACCGGAACATATTTGCGGTCGGGGGTGGCGGTTCCCAGATAATAGTTGTAATACGGGGCGTTGCACGCACTCTGATACCAGTAAACATCGTTGCCGATGCGAAGCGCGGGCAGGTATCCCGCCGCATCGCCGCAATAGAGCTGGCCCGCCTGCCCCAGTGTCTTCAGCTTGCCGGTGCATTTGATGTCGATTCCCCTTTCCCGGGCGGAATTGAGGGCGGGCAGAAGCAGTCCCGCCAGGATGGCGATGATCGCCACCACCACGAGAAGTTCGATAAGGGTGAAAATTTGTCTCTGCATGGGAACCTCCGTATAATTAACCGAATCGGTTTGCGATACGTTATATTATACCGGATTTTCGGGCAAAGGTCAATGATAATTCCTGACGGCAAATGAAACTTTTTTAACAGCGGTTTGCAATCTCCGTTTTTCCGGGTATGGTATGATTATGCCATCGGAACTGCAAATCATTCTCGCCGCGCTGGAGGAGGCCATCGACCGCGCCCCGACGGCGCTTCATTTCGGTTCGCCGGAACCATTTCCGCTCGAACCGATTTACATTCATCCGGTCGAACGGGTCTTCCTGGTCTTCGAAGGAAAAAAGCCGATCTCCTACGCCGACGGGCAGAAGCGGATCGACCGGGAGCTGCTTCCCGGCGAATTCCTGATCCTCCCCCGGGGCGGCTGGAGCGTGGAGCATTGGACGCAGCCCCACCGCATGCTCGCCATCGCCTTCTGGGATAAATTTACCCGCGTCATCACCATCGAACATGACGGACACGCCCCTCCTACGGAGAAGCCCGACGCCGTCCACCATACCCGGAACTCCCTCACTCCCGCCGGACAGCATACGCTGCAAGCGCTGCTCGCCACCAACGCCGACCTCCCGGAAGCGCGGGCCAACCTCGCCGCCCTTCTCCACATCGTCCGGCGGATGGTCGGCGAGGAGGAAGGGGGGAATTCCGTGCGCGAGGAGGAGTGGAAGCGCGTCCACGAGGCGCTCCAGCTCAACTTCCACAACGGCATGACGCGCGAGGAGGTGGCGCTCCTGGCGGGGGTTCATCCGGCGCGGCTGTCGCGGCTCCTCAAGGAGTTCCGGGGGCAGACCTTCGCCGGGTATATGAACGAGCTCCGGCTGGCCTACGCCCGGGTGCTGCTCCAGCAGCCGACACTGCCGGTCGAAGAGATCGCCGAACGCTGCGGCTACCGCTACGCCAACTACTTCATCAAGGTCTTCCGCAAAGAACACGGCCTGACCCCCGGCGACTACCGCCGCGCGTTGCCGTAGGAACCCGGCGCCCTCTCAAGTCATTCCGGCTTCGGTTCTTTTTTCTCCCACCCAAAACCTTTTTCGGGGGAATATTCCCACCAGCCGATGCCGTCAACAAACCCCCACAGCAATTCCGCGTCGGCTCCGTAATAGGCTGCGTATTCGCGAAGGGTGAAAAACATATTGTCCCCGATGCGAAGCCGCAATTTTTCCCGGGGAATCACTTCTTCAAGCCTGATTACCGGCAAGCCGACCATCGTTGCAAAAATTTCGTCATACCGGGGGTAATTCATCTCGTCGCTGGTGAGAATAGTCCGGTAATCCTTTTTCAGCGTCCAATCCGCCATATAGATGGAAAAGTAGAGGCTCCCATGGTGATATTTGTCACCTTCTGAAAGTAACCGCTCACCGCAGTCGATGTCTACAATGCTTCCATGCACACGTTGAATTTGCCAGATCGTAGCCGGGCATCGCCGATTGATAATGTCCAAAGGGGAAAGTAAGTCGCGATCCATTCTACTCCTTTACAGTTCAACGAAGCCGGGGAAAAGGTATCACGCCCGGCCGTTTTTTTCAAACAGTTCCGGGATTGTCCTTGCGTTTTCTTCGGGCCGGTAAAATATTTAGCTCCGTTTTTTGTTCTTCTCTTCTTGTTTTTTCGCTGCAAATATCCTATAATAGTAGCAGGTAAAACGTTTTAGACAACTGGCGGATCATGAGAATCACACTGAATAAAGTTGCGAAGCAAGCGGGAGTCAGCGTGGCGGCGATTTCACAGGTGCTCAACAACCATCCGAACGCGCTGACGCTCCGGCCGGAGACCCGCGAGCGGATTCTGCAAATCGTCCGCGAAATGGGCTATGTCCGCAACGAAAACGCGCTGCAGACCCGGACGGGGATCTGCAAGACCGTGGCGCTGATCTCCGACTTCGACACCGTGCTCAGCCACTCCTGCGCCGGCCTGATTCTTTCGGGCATACTGTTCGGCGCTTCACAGGAGGGATACGGCGTCAAAGTGTACGACGGCCGCAACCTGAACGCCGGTTTCGACGAAATTCTCCGGTACGGCATCGCCAATGTGCTCTCGTTTCTGTTCGATATCGAGCGGAACCGGGAGATCGGCGACTTCTGCCGCCGGAACGACCTCCGGCTCTGCTACATCCAGAATCAGGGCGACGAAGCGTTCCCGATGGTCTACTCCGACGACCGCCAAAGCATGGCCGATGCGGCCCGCTATCTGTACGACAAAGGCCACCGGCGATTCGCTCTGGTCAACGCCCTGGATGAATTGGAGTGGAGCCGCTACCGCAAGCTCGGTTTCCTGGACGGCATGGCGGAGTGCGGAGTCCCGGAAACGGATTACCGCCTCTCCTGCCGCCGCGACTTCCGCGATCATGTCGTCGACCTCGAAGGATTCATGCGGCTGCCGGAGCACCGCCGCCCGACCGCCTTTCTCTGTACCAGCGACAACCGCGCGACGCTGGTGGAGATGTCCGCATTCCGCCTGGGGCTGCGGGTTCCGGAGGAGTGCGCGATCATCGGCTATGCCGACACCTGTTCGGAGTTGGCAAGCGTGCCGATCTCGACCATCACCCAGCCCTTCCGCGAGATGGGCGAACTGGCGTTCAAAACCGTGATCGGCAAGCCGGAGCCGAAGCTGGAGCGCAGACCGAATGTCTATTTCCTGAAAACGGGATTCATCGAACGAGAATCGACAACCTGAAATGGAGGAAGAATATGAGACGAAGTTTCACATTGATTGAACTCTTGGTAGTAATCGCCATCATTGCCATCCTGGCGGCCATTCTCTTACCGGCGCTCAACAAGGCCCGCGCCAAGGCTCATACCGCGTCCTGCATGGGCAATATGAAGCAGATCTATAACGGATTTTCCTATTACGCCAATGATTACCGAGGGTGGTTTCCGCTCGGGGACGACAACAGCTCCCTCTCCTGGCATCAGAAACTCTGGTACTACAAGGTCATGCGGAGCATCACCGCCAGCCTGGAACCGAAAAGCTGGGAGGATACCCGAGCGTTCAAGACCGATGGAATCATGCGCTGTCCGGCCCGCCCCTCCCCGACCGGCAACGACGACGTCTCGTATGCCATGAACCGCTTTTACCACCTCGGCACCGGATCGAGCAAAAGCGTCAACGCCTCCGGCTGGATCAACCGGGACGGCACCCAATCCGAAGACGCCAACTGCGTCCAGATCAACAGCGGCTCCTTCCGCTTCAACAACCCCCTGTACAAGCGCTCCGGGCTGGTGCTGTTCGCCGACATCGGGGTCAAGCTGCCGACCAGCAGTCAGAGCGTCTATATGTTTCTGAATGGCGACGTTTTATGCGATTTCGCCGGCGCCTTTGTACCCGGAAGCGGCTTCCGGCACGGCAACCTGAAGAATCTCGCTTTCATCGACGGCAGCGTCGCCACCCTGGGCAAGGCTGCCATCCAGCGCCAGACGAACGGCAAAGACTCCTGGCACAGCGCCCTTTACATTAACCGGTAATCAATCATGAAACTTCCACTTCTCTTTTTTACCGTCTTCTCCGTTATTGCAGCCTCGAGCGCGGTTCTGGAGGAATTCACCTCACCCAAAAGCTTCACCGTCTGGAAGTCGAGTGAGAGCGGCTTCGCGCTCGTCCGAAAGGGCGACCGGCTCGCCCTCGAGCGGCGCGAAGGAATGCCGGACCGGACCGAATTCTCCTGGCGAAAGGGGCCGCGCCTGCCGGAGGAATTTCGAGAGGGAACCGTGCGCCTCACCGCCCGCCACTCCATACCGATGCCGCAGAAGGGCATCCGCCTGCGGTTGAGCGATGCCGAGGGGGAGATTTTTCAATTTCACAGCTCTGCCGAAATCGCGCGCGGCGACAACTGCCGGATCTACGAATTTCAGGTCGGCGAGAAAGGGTGGAAAACCAGCTGGGGGAAGAGCGCGAATAAAAAGATCGACTACCCGCTGTCGCTCCATGGTCTCTCCATCGATTTCTCCGGACCGGGGACCCTCTTCTTCGAAAGGCTGGAGCTGGCGGAACCGGAGCGGGGTCGCCAGATCGAAATCGTCACTCCTTTATTCGACCTCGTGACGGCGGCCCGGGGTTACAAATCCATCTACCACGGCCAATGCAAAGTGACGGCGGAGGGCGGAGCACTGACCTTTACCGGCGAAGCGAAAGCCGTTCACCTGGTATTGCCGAAAGGGCTGCCCGCCTCCCCCGGTCCGGTGATTCTGCGCCTGCGGGTGGAAAAAGGCAACCTCACCCCCTACCTTGTCGTCAAAGACGCACAGGGGAAAAGCCGGCGGCTGAGCGGCGCTCCCGGAACGCGCGAGGGCGAACTTCGTTTCGATATCCCCGAAGCGGCTTCGCTGCAGTACTTCGGCTTCGACTCCAAGGGCGGCGCTTTCAGCCTCCGGCTCACCGGGGCCGAACAGCTCCGGCAAATCCCCGTCGCGGAAGCGGTCAAATTCGAAATCGCCACCGGCAGTCCCCTCGGCCTCCTGCCGCCGGAGCGCGCCGCCGAAGCGCGGGCGCGTTTCCACAATCTCGCCGCCGAATGGATCGAGGCAGAGGCGAAGGTCCGCTTCGAGGACTTCTATGGAACCAGCTTCGAACGCCGCTACGCCCTCGCGCTGGAGCCGGGTCAAACCCGGGAGTTCCCGGTGGCGGAACGCTTCCCCGCCGTCGGCTACTGGGAGGCGACCGCCTTCCTCACCGCCGGCGCGGACTCTCCCGAGGTCATCCGCAAAAGCACCTTCGCCCTGCTGTCTCCCGGCGAACCCACGCCATACCCGGAGCGGGGGGAGTTTCTCTTCGGCATGGGCTGCCATCTGGCGCAATTCACCCCGGAGGCTTTTGAACTCGCCCTTCAGGCGCTGACGGCGGCCCGGGTGAAGCTGGTACGGAACAGCGTCTACTGGAACAACTTTCAACCGGAACCGAACCGCTTCAACTACGCGCCGGGCGATCGCCTGGTCAATGCGCTCCACGAGAGAGGCATCGCGCTGCACTGGACGCTCACCCCCACGCCGCAATGGGCTGCTCCCCCCGAAGTCCGCGACCAGGGCTACTGGGTCTGGAGCCGCACCGCGCCCCTCCCCGGCCACTACGGGCGCGTCGCCGAGGAGATCGCCCGGCGCTACCGGGGGAAGCTCTTCTGCATCGAACTCTGGAACGAAGCCGACATCAACCGCCATTTCACCTTCGACAGCTACCTCGCGATGATGAAGGAGAGCTACCTCGGGGTCAAACGGGGCGACCCCGATCTGCCGGCGACCACCACCGGCTTCACCTCGATGAACCACCCCCAGCTGATCTCGCCCGATTTTCAGGAGCGCGTCCTTCGCGAAGGAGCGGGCTTCTACGACATCCACGCCTACCACGGGCACGGCTCTTTCGGCGAATTCGCCTCGACCATCGACCAGAAGCTGCTGCCGATGCGCCGACGCGCCGGAACCGACAAGCCCTGGTACGCCGGCGAAACCGGCGTCACCTCCGCGGGCGGTCAGGAGAAGATGCAGGCGCGCACCGTCTTCAAGAAGATTCTCTTAGGCTGGTCGCGCGGTTCGATCGCGCACATCTGGTTCCGGCTGCGGAACCCGGGCTGGAATCCCCTCGACGCCGAGCACAACTACGGATTGATGACCCATGACTTCCGCCCCAAATCGGGCTACGTGGCCTACGCAGTGACGGCGGAGATCTATTCCGGGCTGCGTTTCGAGCGGCAACTCAGCGGACTGCCGGGGCAATACCTCTTCCGCTTCGGCGGGGATGACCGCAAGGTTCTGGCCGCGTGGAACGAAAACGCCTCGGCCCCGACGGTTCCCCTGGCGGTGGCGACCGACGCGGCCGCCGCGAAGCTGGTCGACCTGATGGGGAACACAACCGAACCGTTGGTTCAGGACGGCGTCGTCCTCTTCCCGGTCGGCTTCGAACCCGCGAGCCTCATTCTGGAGCGGGCGACCCGGGCGGAGGTGCTGCAACCTCTGGTCGAGGCGGATTATCCGGCGGGATTCCTGCCCGGGAAGCCGGTCCGGGTGAAGCTGCGGCTTCGGAATCCGTTTCAGACCGCCCGGAGCTTCCGGCTTCAGATTCCGGCGGCGGCGGGAATGGCCTTCGACCGGCGCGAAGGCCGCCTGGAGCTCCCCCCGCAACAGGAAGAGTCCTGGGAATTCACCCTCACGCCGCCGAAAGGTTTCAAAACCGGCATGGTCAGGGTCGACTACGAAATCCTCCCGGAGAAATTGCCGGGGACGCTTCTCCTGCCGGTGACCGCCGCCACGATGGTCACGGCGGCCCCGGCGGCGGGGCGCGAGCCCGACTTCCGGCTCCACACCCAGGAACAGGTCTACAACCGCTACCAGGCCGACCCCGCCAGCATCCACCGCCTCTGGCAGGGGCCGCAGGACCTCTCCGCCAAGGTCTGGCTGCAAAAGCATGACGCCGGGCTCGGCCTCACCATCGAGGTCCGCGACGACGTCCATCACCAGCCGTTCAGCGGGGGCGACGCCTACAACGGCGACTGCGTCCAACTGGCGCTCCAATCGGGCGAACAGCTCGGCCACTGGGAGATCGGCCTGTGGCGGACAAACGAGGGAGAAGCCGGCAAACACATCTGGCTCTCTCCCTCCGGCTGCGACCCGGCGGCCGCCGTTGCCAAGATCGGGCTGAAGACCGAGCGGAACGGCGATCTCACCCGTTACGAGGCCTTCCTCCCCTGGGAGGCGCTGTCGCTGAAGCCGGAATCGCTCCGCCGCGGACTGCGCTTCAACCTCCTCGTCAACGACAACGACGGCGAGGGCCGCGACGGCTGGCTCGTCCTCACCCCCAGCTTCAAAAACCTGGAGGGCGCCCCCCTCATCGCGGCCGAGCCATAGCGCCTCGCCCATCTTTCAGGGCTTCGAAGACGGCGGCGCATGTTCTCACTCCGCGATGCTTTGGTTACCCGGCAGGCTTAACGCCGCCGGAACCCGGTCCAATCCGGTGAGACCGGCCACCCGGACGGTCATCGGCTGCCGATTGCCGACCCAGAAGGAGAGGCGGAGGCGGGTCATATTCTCCGGCGTGACCGCTCCCCGCTCGCGGCTCATCGCCTCGAGGGGAATGCAGACGGTCTGCCAGCCGGGCCGCCCGGAAGAACGCAGGCGGTATTGAACCCGGAACTCCCTGAACTCCTGATTCCCCAGATACAGGGCTTCATTGCTGATCCACTCCGGTTTTTCCAGATTAAGATCGAACTCCACGGCCTTACAGCCCGCGAGGTTGGCGACCTCCAGGTCGAGATAGACCCGGCCGCGATACCGGTCCGGCTTCAAGGCCGGTACCTGAAGCCGCAGCAGTTGCCCCCGGCCCGGCTCATTGCCCACCGTAGCCCGCGGGAGCGAACGGAAGGAGTCATCCGACGTAACCGGAAGACGCGAAGCATTCAGATCAACGATCTTGATCTCTACCGGGGGCGCTTCCGGCTTCTGCGGGAAGGCGACCCGTTCCGGCGAAACGCCCGCCGCCACTTCCACCGCCGGATCGGCCGCAAGCGCCAGGAGAAGCAACGGCTCCCTGCCGCTCGTGCGAAGGGAAAGCGAGGTGATGGCGACTCTCGGCTTCGGATTCACCCAGTCGACGGCGGAGAACTGGACGATCCGGCCTCCCGCATCCGGCACGCGGCTGACGAAACGGCAGCCGAAGGCGCTGAATTTGGCATTCCACTCCACCAGATTCCAGCGGTACGAGAGCGGAATCTCCGCCTTGCCGCCATCCGCGTAACCGACCGTGAGCGCCCCCAATTGCGGCATGCGGGTCGCCCCCTGCCAGGTGAAGAGAGCCTTATCCGCCGGCTGAACGGTGGTGAGCAGAAAGGAGAGGCGTTCGGCCTTTCCGCTTAGCTTTACTTCGGCATTCGCAACCGGGAAGTCGCCGCCGACCCCGATGCCGGCGAAGCCGGCGCCTTCGGTGAGCAATGCAAAGCCGGCCTCCCCGAGCTCTTTTTTCAGCTCTTCCCGCTGCGGGCCCGTGAATACGGGATAGCGCCGGTCGCCATTCAACACGACGTTCGCCCGGGCGGCGAGGGAAACCGGCTGGAGACGCGAGGTTCGCGGCGTTTTCATCCAGCGGCGGCGGGCTTCGAAGACGGGGTCGAAGTTGAGATTTTCCACGGGAGTGCCGCCCGGATTCCAGAAATAATTCCCCGCCAGCAGAATACCCGGCCACGCCGGATTCCCCACGGTCCGAACGTCGGTCAGGTTCCAGGGCAGGTAATACCAGAAAGTCAGAATGCACCCCTCGCCCTTCGCGGCCAGCAGCCCGGGCAACCGGCGGACGTTGTCCATCCGCGGGAACCAGGCGGCCCCCAGCACCTTGATCGACCTGTCCGTAAAGTAACGGATGAGTTCCGGTGGCGGCTCGGCGTCATAATTCCAGATCTGGATGATCGCCTCCTTCGGGAGCCGGTCGAGGCAGGCGTAGCCCCCGGTTTTATTGGTGCCGGTGTAGGAAAGCACCGGGGGAACCAGTGAATCCTGATAGAGAATCGGGGCCGCCCCGTTTCGCTTCACCATCTCGAAGAGCCGGTCGAGCTGCTTCCCGAACAGCTCTTCAGGCGCTTGCCGGCGGCACCTCTCGCAGTAGCGGAACGCGCCCATATCCAGTTCATCGAGACCGATATGGAAGTACTCCGGCTGAATCAGCGCGGCGGTTTCATCGATGATGTCGCCGATGATCGCCTGAACGCGCGGGTTGGAGGGGCACCAGTTCGCCTCCCACCTCTTCGCGTCGGCGGGATTCTCCAGCAGCGATTGGTATTCAGGGTGGCTGGTGAGCCAGACCACATGGCTGAAGGTCTGAAGGTAGGGAATCACTTGCATCCCCCGGAACCGGATGTAGGCGAGGAGATCGGCGACCTCCTCCCGGCTGAGCGTCGTTTTGCGGTTGAACTTCTGGCGGGTCAGCGGGAGGTTCTCCCCGAATTCCAGGATCAGGCAGTTCATTTTGAGACTGCCGTACAAATCGACCAGCTTTTTGAAGACGGGAATGCCCGCCGTGTTCAACCCGCGCAGATTCATGAACACCCCGCGCATTTTCAGCGCCGGGGAGTCGTTGATTTCACAGCCGGGCAAGGAGTTACCCGACCGGTTGAGGAGCAGATTATCCAAGGTTCGCAGGGCGTGGAGAAATCCCTGCCGCCCGGCGGCCGCGATCTTCACCCCCTCGGGGGAGACAATCAGGCGATACCCCTCCGGCACCAGTTTCGGGTCGAGCGACAACCGAATGTCCGGCGTCTCCGTCGCGACGGCCCTGCATGTAAGAGCACCGGGGAAAAGCGTCATCAGCTCCTCCTGCCCCGCCGGCAGAGATACCTTGATTTCAGCCGGAATCAGCCAATCGCCGGGTACGGCCCGCAGCTGCCGGACCTCGGGCAACAGCGGTAAAGCGTTCAATTCCAGCGCCATCCCCGGCAGCGCGGCCAGTGCGAGAACCATTGAAAATAAGAAACGCATCATCGTATCCTTCAAAATTTGATCGGGGACCAGGTCGGCTGATAGAGCGCCCAGCCTTTGATGTACCATTCGTCGCTGGCCCAGGTGTAGAGGTCCTGCTGGTAAAGCGCCGCGTGCCCGTCAAAATACCCGACATTGGCCCATTGGCTGTGCCGGTAGGCGAGAATGGTGAAGGACTGCGGATTCTCGCCGTACAGCCGGCAATGCACCCGGCTGGCGGCCGTGCCGTGCGCGATTGCGGCGCCGAGGCCGTCGAAAAACATGAACTTCCGGGCCGGAGCGCTGATCCGGTTAATCTTGGTGGTGCGGTAATTGGGATTATCCCAGGTCCCCTGCTTGTATTCATTATTGAGGCTGTAGGATTCATAGATATTTCCCCACCCCCCGTCGGCCGCCCGGGTGACCGCGTACGAAGAGGGGCAAAGCAATCCCTGCGGCACTTTCTGGGTCGCGGGGTCCTCTGTGATTCCCAGCCCCTTCTTGAAGTGGGCGTTCTGCGTCCAGCTTTCGCCGAACGGACTGGCCACGTAATTCAACAGGGCGTACCCGCCGCTCTCATCCGCGTACAATCCGGCCGCCAGGCAGAAGGTCTTCAGGTTGGAGAGACACTTCATCTGCCGCGCCCGGTCCCGCGCCTTATTGAGCGCCGGCAGCAGAATCGCCGCCAGAACCGCGATAATGGCAATCACTACGAGCAATTCTATCAATGTAAATGTTTTTCTTCGCGGTTTCATGATTTCTCCTTTTTACCCTGAGTGACTAACCGATGAATTTCACCGGACAAAGCTCTTGCAGCTTCTCCTGTTTGCCGTCGACAAGTTTCAAAACATGTTCCAGACTCAACCGGCCGAGCTCATAATCGTCGACCTGGACGTGCGGAAAGGGAGTCTTCTCGATGCTCTCGACGCAGCTGTCGCACACCACGATATCGATTTTTCGATCGATCTTCATGGTTTTCAGATGGTTGTCGAATCGTTCCGCGATTTGGACGTTTACCGCCACCACCGCGGTGATCTCGGGCTGGATCGCCAGAAAATCCCCGACGTCGCCGCTGTCGCAGGAGTTGTAGCCGCCGTAGACCTTCCGGAGCGTCACCGCCGGATACTGCGACGCCGCCGCAATCACCCCGGTTTCCATATCGCGGGTGACACCGTGATTGCGGAAGCCCCCGATCAGGCCGATGTGGCGGTGACCTTTGTCGCAGAGGTAGCGCGCGGCCAGCTTCCCGGATTCGACATAGTCATGGAACCAGAAATTGCATTTGTCCCGGGCGAAAGAGGGCGAAGTCAGGAACATGACGGGGTAGTGCTCATTGATCGCCTCCTCCCAGAAGGTCTCCCCATCGCAGGCCCCCCACACCAGCATGGCGTCGACCGAGCGTTCGCGGAACAACGAGAGGTAATCCCGCTCCTCCACGAACTTCCGGTCATTGAACACCATCAGCAGCCGATAGCCGGTCTGCGCCAGCGCCGCCTGCAAGCCGGAGAAGTATTCGATCAGGTGATTGTCGCGAAAAATCGGCCGCCCGAGGTTTTCCACCGTCGGCAGCACCAGCGCCACCACATTGCTGCGGCGGCTGAAGAGCCGCTTGGCGTGAATGTTCGGCACGTAGTTCAGCTCGCGGGCGCCCCGCAAAATCGCCTCGCGGGTCTTCTCCGACACATGCAGAGTCCCCATCCGGTTATTCAATACCCGTGAGACGGTCCCCGGGGAGACCCCCACATGATTCGCCACATCGCGAATACTGCATCCCTGTGTCATTTTCGATCCTTACATTTCCATAAGCAACATGTTGCTTGTCTATATTATAGTCAATTCCCCTGCAAATGTCAATACCTCTTCGAAAAAAAATCGAAAAACTTACGGATAAATATTTCGTGCCTTTTTGCGTTACTCTTCTTGCATTTTGCTGCGAATGCCCTATACTGATTGCAACATGAAACTTCGACTCTTATTTTTCGCCGTCTTTTCGGCTGTTGCGGCATCGGGCGCGGTTCTGGAGGAGTTCACTTCGCCCCGGGATTTTACCGTCTGGAAATCCGACGAGACCGGCTTCGCCCTCATCCGGAAGGAGGGGCGGCTCGCCTTGCTGCGGCAGGAAGGAATGCCGTACCGAACCGAATTCGCCTGGCGGAAGGATCTGCGTCTGCCGAGGGAGTTCCGGCAGGGAGTCCTGCGCCTCACCGTCAGCCACACCGTTCCGGCTCCGCAGCGGACCATCCGGCTGCGGCTGAGCGACGTGGAGGGGGAGGTTTTTCAATTCCACAGCGCCGCGCCGGTCGTCCACGACGACAAACTGGTCTATGAATTTCAGGTCGGCGATAAACAGTGGAGAAGCAGCTGGGGGAAGAATGCGAATAAGAAGATCGACTACCCCCTCTCGCTCCATGTCCTCGCCATCGCCTTCTCCGGCACGGGAACCATCGTTTTCGAAAAGCTGGAGCTGGTGGACTAATCCACATCCGTCAGACAGCCCATCCACAGCAGTTGCGCTTCCGGCCATACCGCCAGCAGCATCCAATCCCAGGCAACACCGTAAAACCAGTCGGTAAAGAGCACGCCGCCATACTCCTGGCACACCTCACACCCCGGCTCGTCGCCGAAAGTCCAACTGAAGGATAGATACGGACCGGCCTGGCGGAACAACTGTACAATCCGTTCTTTCTCTTCTTCAGTTGCATCGCGGTCTTCCCGGGAATAGGCGCCGAGATGATCGCCCGCCGCGGCCGCCAGAACATTTTCAAATTCGCCGGCCGCGTCCTCGACACTGCAATGCTCGTGCAGCAGTTCAACGGTACAGTTATTCCCTTCGGTCAGAAAACAATGAAGTTCCCGCCTCGCGGTAATCGCCGCAAGCGCGGCGCGGACATCCGCCGCCGACACCGGCCCCTTGCCCTCGTAACGGAAGAACTGCCACACAAACTTGAAGTTCGACGAACGCCGGATTTCATCCGCCAACGTCTCCAGCGAAAAAACATCATCACATGGCGTCAGCAATTCCATCATCGTTCACCTTTCGTTAGAGCCAATTCCCGACAAAATCCGGCGCAATACCGGAAGAGCCTCGACTCCCCGGTAGTAGCGGCAGACGCTCTCGCCGAACAGCATCGCATAGCCGATCTTGTACTCCGCAGGGATTTGCAGCATTTCCGGAATTTCCGGCAGGGCGTTATTCATGATCGTCAGGATCCGGCCGAACCACAGCGTCCCCAGGCCCCGGCTTTGCGCGAGAAGCTCAAAATGCGTAAGCGCGATCACCGCATCGACCAATCCGGTTGGAGCCTCCCGGTGATGCGAAACCACCACCAGGTGCGGAGCCGTGCGAAAAATCGGGTCCCCCCCGGCCTCGATCTCCTGAACCGTGCTTTGCAGCATCGCCGGAACCTCCTTCACCTTCAGCAGCTTCGCATGAATGCTCCGCCGCAGCTCCGCCATCACCTCCAGATCGTTGATGACCGTATAATGCAAGCGGCGGAAATTGTTCCCGGTCGGCACCGTGCGGAGGGAGTCAAGCAGCCCGTCGATCACGACGGCGTCAACATTCTTCGCCCGGAACCGGCGGTGGGAACGGCGCATCTCCAGAAATGTCTTCACCTCTTCATAGCGCGGCATCTCCCCCGGCTCGGGCAGCTCCTCCGGGTCGGCTCCATTCAGCGACAGCGCCGCGAAGGGGCACACCGCCATGCAGTGGCCGCAGGCAATGCAGCGCTCCGGAGCCGCCATGACCGGCAGCCCCTCCGTCAGCGCCAGCGCAGAGCGCGGGCAATCCAGCACACACAGCGAACACGTCCGGCAACGCCGTTTATCGATAGCAATCTGATTCATTTCACACCTTATAGATAAATATAACCGCCGGGACGGGTTATTCAACAGAAATCGTTGGAAAAACCGCCGATTCGGCGCTATAGTATGAGCCGGAGGCTATCTTGAACTATTCCCGGGCGCAACTGAGCTGGATCTGGTATGATATCGCGAACGCGGCGTTTGCGCTCATCGTTCGCACCGTCTTCGCCCCCATGTTCTTCAAAAGCTACGCCTCCACCGAGCTCGAACCCGCGATGGCCACCAGCTACTGGGGCCTCGTCAGCTCCGCCGCCGGCATCGCCGCCGGAATCCTCGCCCCCTGGCTCGGCACCATCGCCGACGCGCGCGGCGGGCGCAAGCGCTTCCTCGGCGTCTTCCTCGGCATCGGCGTCACGGGGACGCTCGCCCTCACCCTCGCCGGTCCCGGCGACGCCGTCCTCGTCCTTGGCTGCTACTTCGTCAGCCTCATGGCCTACATGGCCAGCAACTCCTTCTATGACGCGCTTCTCATCGACGTCTCCCCGCGCGGCAGCCTCAACCGCCTCTCCACCATGGCCTACGCCTGGGGATACATCGGCGCCGTCGTCCCCTTCCTCGTCTGCCTCGCCGTCATGTTCATCTGGAAGGGCGAACCTGTCTTCGGCATGAAATTCTCCTTCGTCGTCGCCGCCCTCTGGTGGCTCGGCCTCTCCATCCCCCTCTTCCGCAACGTACGCGAAAAACGCAAAGAGGGCGTCCCCCCGCAAGCCGTCGGCATGCTCGAAGGCTTCCGCCGCCTCGCGCGCACCGCCCGCGACATCGGCCAGTACCGCGAAGCCGCCCTCTTCCTCCTCGCCTACTTCCTCTACATCGACGGCGTCGGCACCATCTTCATGATGGCGACCCCCCTCAGCGAAGACATCGGCATCTCCCCCCTCTGGCTCCTCGGAACCATCCTCGCGCTGCAATTCATCGGCTTCCCCTTCACCATCCTCTACGCCATGCTCTCAAAGCGCATCTCCGCCCGGCGCCTCGTCTACGCCGCCATCGGCGTCTACCTCGTCATCGCCCTCCTCACCGGACTCATCCCCGTGTTTCCCAACCCGGATCACAAGCTCTACCTCTTCCTCATCATCGCCTTCCTGATCGGCACCTCGCAGGGCGGAATCCAGTCGCTCAGCCGCTCGCTCTTCAGCCGCCTGATCCCCCACGGCCGCGCCGCGGAATTCTTCGGTTTCTACAACATCTTCGGTAAATTCACCACCATCGTCGGCCCCATCCTCATCTACTTCGTGGCCGTCGCCGGCGGACGCACCGAATACGGCATCGCCCTCCTCGCAGTCCCCTTCCTCCTCGGCGGAATCCTCCTCTCGCGCGTCAAATTTCCCGGCGGAGCGGAGCAATGATCCACTACCTCGCGAAACGACTCGCCCTCGCCTTCTTCACCCTCTTCGCCATCTTGCTCGTCAGCTACTTCCTCCTCCGCCTCGCCCCCGGCGACCCGGCCCGGAGCAACCCCTTCAGCAGCGACGACTCCGCCGGAACCGTCAACACCGAAACCGGACGCCCCAGCCGCAGCCAGTCCCTCCGCGAACAACTCTACCTCGACCGCCCCATCCTCGTCGGCTTCGGCTATTGGCTGAAAGGCGTCGCCCTCAAAGGCGACTTCGGCGCCTCCGCCGCCGTCGACCCCGGACGCCCCGTCACCCGCGTCATCCTCGACCGCCTCCCCGTCACCCTCACCCTCAACCTCTGGGCCATCGTCGTCACCTACCTCCTCGCCATCCCCCTCGGCGTCTACGGAGCCGTCCACGCCGGCGGCTGGTTCGACCGCATCAGCGCCACCTTCCTCTTCACCCTCTACTCCCTCCCCGTCATGTGGGTCGGGCTCCTCCTCCAGGCCATGCTCTGCGAAGGCGGCGCCCTCCCCATCTTTCCCCTCAAAGGACTCACCCCCGGCAACACTGCCAACCTCTCCACCTGGCAAATCCAGTGGGAACTCATCCGCCACTACGCCCTCCCCATCTTCTGCCTCGCCTACGGCGGACTCGCCGGAATCTCACGCTACGCCCGCGGCAGCATGCTCGAAGTCCTCCACTCCGACTACATCCGCACCGCCCGCGCCAAAGGTCTCCCCGAGCACATGGTCGTCTGGAAACACGCCTTCCGCAACGGACTCATCACCCTCATCACCCTCTTCGGCGGCATCCTCCCCTCCCTCATCGCCGGCAGCATCCTCGTCGAATGCATCTTCAGCATCCCCGGAATGGGCTCCCTCGCCCTCCTCTCCCTCTCCAGCCGCGACTACCCCCTCCAAATGGCCCTCTTCGCCTTCTCAGGAGCCCTCACCCTCGCCGGCATCCTCATCGCCGACCTTTGCTACCTCGCCGCCGACCCCCGCATCCGCCTTTCCTAACGCTCTTGGCGATAGGGGTCTGTGGGACTCGGGGGAGGAGCGAAACCCCTTTTCTTCCCGAGAAG
>JAVBRV010000248.1:0-6321 GCA_031547585.1 Victivallaceae bacterium | reverse complement strand
AGATCAGCAAAGGGCTGCGCCCTATCCGGGCAGTTAGCGTAGCCAATTGCTCGCTTCCCGTTGTGATCCGCTTCCCTGCGGAGCGCTCGACCGTCCGACACCGCGAAATGCACCGCAGGCGTCAAGGTGCCCAAGAATTTGTTGATGGACACGACAGGGGTATTCTTTAGAAATTCCCGCATCTGGGGAGATTCTACTGCCTCGTCGCTAATCAAGATCTTGATAGTCACCCCTCTATCGTGAGCCTTCTTCACCTGTTCTACCAGGAAGTTGTCCTCGAAGACATCAGCCGCGAGGTTTTTGCAGAAGAGGAACACATACTTCTGAGAATACTTGAAGATGGTCGCCAGGAAAGCGGCCGCGTGTTCGGGCTTCCCATTGCTTATTTCCTCCTTGGACTGAAGTTCGAACAACTTGTCCACCGCCAACCTGTAGTCCTCGCACATGCGTTTACCCTAACTAGAGTTTATTCGTCTTTACTCAAGTACCTTCTGGTAACCCTCAGTAGGGTAAAATAGCATGTCGGAGGAGGATAAGCAAGCGAGGAGCGCCTCTTTTTTTTGTTTTTCCGGGACTTTCCGGGACTTTCCGGGACTTCTTCATCGAGGAACAGCCCCCCTTAAACCTCGTCGATCCAACTCAAGCCTTCCGGTTTTGCCGGGTGGCTTTTTCCTTCACTGAGCACCGCCAGCATGGCGAGAGCGTCGGCTGTCGCCAGCGTCACCTTCAGATGGGGGTAACGACGTTGCGCGAACGCCTTGAGCGCGTTCTTGCGGTCGCCCTTTTCTTTTGGAAGGGCGCCGACGCGCTTCTGCCATGCCTGGGGAGAAGCGAAATCATACGGAATGCCGAGTCCCGCAAGGAGGCCCTGTAACACCCCGAAGTTCTCGCCGAAGCGAAACGCCTGCATATGTCCGTCGGAAGGCATGGAGTTTACCTTCTCCATTACCGCGCGGTCGCCGGGCCGGAAAGCGCCCTGCAATCGTCGAAGCAGTTCCGCTGTGTCGTGAGCCGTCTCGGGCATTCTCCAATGCTTCGGAAAATAAATTTCCAGCATAAAAAAGCGAAGTCTTGACGCTTCGCTTCCGGCGACGGGGTCGCCGGCGCCTCCTGGGGCTGTGAGATGGTTGCCTGCACTACGCTCCGGCTCGGCGCTTCGCGCCGGGTGGCCCAGGAGGTCGGCAAGTAACGGGGGGATTTTGGCCTCTCCTTTTTTGTTCGCTGCGCTTCCGGCGACGGGGTCGCCGAAGTAGCCGCAAGCGCGGGGCTCTTGGCGGATCAAGCGCTGCGGGGGGCGCCGTTGGGGCGGATGGTGCAGCCCTGGTGCAGATCCGCGTAGAGGAGGTAGTGTTCGCAGCAGAGTTTGCCGTAGAAGGGCAATTCCGGCAGCCACACTTTGCGACGCTCCCAGGCGTCGATTTCCTGTGCCGCCAGCGGGGATTCGCTGCGGCCCCCCTCCCCTTCGCGGCGGAAGCGCAGCTTCAGGTCGTGAAGCGCTTTCCCTTCGAGATCGAGAATCCGGTTATCGCCCAGAATCTCCAATCCGTACGTGGAAGCGTGGCGGCTGAACGCGGTCTGGTCGAACAGCACGAAGGCGCTCGCCGTCATACCGTCGATGGAATCCCAGGCCCGATCGAGAAAGGTGAAGGTTTCATCGAGGCAGGCCGCGTCCGAACCCGGCGCGCCGAAAATCATCATGAGAAGGTTGGATATCCCCTCCCCCGCCGCATTCCGGATTACTTCGAGCGAGGCGTCCACCCGGGTTCCTTTGTTCATGATGTCGAGCAATTTTTGCGAACCGCTCTCCATCCCCCAGCTGATCCAGCAGCAGCCGGCTTTCGCCGCTTTATGGAGCAAGGCGGGCGTGTACTCGGGAATAGTCCGGGCCATCACCTGAAAGCGGCAGTCGAGCCCCAGCGCCAGAATGGCGTCGCTCAAGGCATCGAGATAAACCGGGTCGACATACTGATCGACCACGTAGAAATGGCGACAGCCGTACGTGCTCCGCGCTTGTTGCATCTCCTGCGCCACCGTCATGGGCGAACGCTGGCGAAAGCGTCCGAACGAGTGGTTGTGCGAGCAGAAGCGGCACCGGCGCCACTTGCATCCGCGGCAGCCGTAAATCGGCATCACTGGAACCGGGTTGAAGTAACCGCCGCCCGCCAGCCGGCTGACGTCGGGCGGGGGAAGCAGGGAAAGATCCTCCGTAACCACCACCTTTCCGGAGAAGGCGATGCTTCCCCCCTCCCGGTGGTAACAGCCGGGGAGTTCCGCTGCCGGTCGCCCTTCGAGCAGTTTTTCGAAGGCGTACTCCCCCTCCCCGATCAGCACCTGATCGACGAAGGGAGCCGCTTCCAAGAGTTCCACCGGCGACAGGGCGCTCATGGCGGCACCGCCGAGGACGATGCGGCAGCCGGTCCCCGTGAGATGCTTCGCCAGCGCCAGCGTAAACGGGAGCTGGTCGAGATACATGACGGAAAAGGCGACGATTTCCGGAGTCGTCCGGGAAATCCTTGCGGCCTGACGCTCCAACAGGTTTCTCAGCGTGTCGCCGAGCCCGTCGCCGGCCAGATAGCGTCTCGCCTGATGCTCCAGGTTGCCGATCTGGAGCCGGCCCTGTGACATCAGACTCCACTTGTCGGCATAAATCTCTTGATTGAGAAAAACTTCGATCGGGCCGCGCGCGAAATCGCGCATGGCTCCCAACCGGGAATCCAGATCGCTGAGCTGGTTCCACAGCTCCAGATTGGCGTCGAAGAGGTCAAGTTCGAAGTTCTTGCGTGCGGCAACGGCGGCCAGGCAGGCGATGCCGAGCGGCATATAGGTCGGTCCGGAACGGGGAGGAAATATGAGTATGGTACGCATAATATCGGCATTCTTTTAAAAAACCGATTTATACTATAGCACGATTTCCGTTAAATTCCAGTTATCAGGAACCGAACCGCGTTGTTTTCGATCACCGCCGTACTGCGGAAATCCATCACATGGCTGTTCTTTTCGTGTCCGTACGGGAATCCCCGGTAAACGGGAATCTTCGCCGTTTCGGCAAACTCTTTCTGGATCGCGTCGATCTCCGCCGGTTTGCCGCATCGCGTGAAGTGACAGAAGACCACGCCCGCCACGCCGGTAAAGAAACCGGCCTCCCGCAGCTCCGCGAGATACCCCCTAATCTCCTCGGGAGTCCGGTTGACGCACTCGATAAAGAGAATGCAGTCTTTGGTCTCCGGCCGGAACCGCGTCTTCGCAATCACCGCAAAGCGCTGCAGATGCCCCGCCAGCACTTTCCCGCGGCAATCGCCGGGGACCAGGGGCTTCAAGGAAACCGGGGCAACCTCTTTGCCCTGAAGCGTATCCCGCATGACGCCGATGCTCTCATCGGTAATGCTGTGGAGGGCGCCGACCATCGGCCCGGTATAGGGGTGCCCCGCCTTCTGCGACAGCAGCGAGCACAGAATGAGCGTGATATCGCTGTATCCCTGGAAGGGGAGATCCGGACGCTTTTTCATGGCTTCCCAGTCGAGCTGTTCGATCAGCTCGGCGGAACCAGTGCCGCCGCGCGTACAGATAATCATGTCCACTTCGGGGTCGTTCCACGCCGCCATAAAATCTTCCACGCGGTGCGCCAGGGGAGCGCTCTTCGCCCCCGGCGCCGCCGGTTCCAACGCATGTTTCCCCAGCTTCACGCGAAGTCCCGCCTTCTCCAGCATCCGCACATTCAGCCGGACGTTTTTGGAATCCGGAACCGACGCAGGGGAGATGACCGCGATGGTCTTCACCTGCGGCGGAAACAGCCCGGCATAGCGGGCCGCGTCGATTTTCTTTTCGTCATAGGAGAAAGCTTCCGGGTCGGGCGCGGCAATAGCGGCGACAGTGGCGGCGGAAACAAGAAGAGAGCTCAACAATGTTTTCATACAGACCTTCCGGGTTAACTTCATACAATACCATAATTTACTTTGGAATGCAAAACGGAAACGTGTTGTTTTTCAGCCGATTTGTGATATACTATTGACTATCTCAAGCAAGCGAAGGAATAACCCGATGAATCACCTTGAGGGCAGCAAGTTATTTTTGGAAGAAATCCGGCTGGTTTTTCTGCCGGTCGACGTCGTCCGCGAATTCAGCTTCGGCAATTGGCCGCGACGGTATCACGGAATCGTCGAACTTTCGGCCGGAGGCCAGCACGGCTACGGCGAAATCTGCATCCCGGAGTTCCCGGGAAGCCCATTTGAGGCTGAATTCTGGCGGAACTGCTACTCCGCTTGGAATGGCTGTCCGCTGGCCTCCGTGCTCGAGGTGACGAAAAAGAATCGCGGCATCCTGCCCGACAAAGTGCTGGAATCCGTCGAGATGGCCTTTTTCGACCTGGCCGGGCGGCTCTTGAAGCGGACCGCGACCGACTTGCTCGGGCTCCACACCCATACGCCGGTCCCCGGACTCCACTGCATCTTACAGCATGAACCGGAACAGCTTCAGAAGAAATTGGAAGAGCTTCTTTCCGGCGGTCCGGTCACGCATCTCAAGCTGAAGCTGTTCGGAGATGCCGGGCATGATGCGCTGCTGATCGGGACGGCCCGCCGAGCCGTCGGCGACCAGTGTTATATTGCAGGAGACGTGAATTGCGGCTATCCGGCGGACGATATGCCGCTGTTGACCCGGGCAATGAAACAGCTTCACGCCGCCGGCTTGAACGCCTGTGAAGACCCGGCCCGCCTGGATTGGAAGGCCATGCGGGAACTGCAAGGCGCTCTGCCGGAACTGAATCTGATTCCCGATGAGCTGATGCGCCCGGCTTACCTGACCTGCCGTTCGGCGGAGCCGTCGCCGGGCATGATCTGCAATCTGCATCCGGACTGCATGGGCTCCCTGGAGGAAACCGTCGCGCTGGGACACCGTTTGAAGTCGGGAAATATCCGTATTATGATCGGCGACGACAGCCTGATCGGCCCCGGCTGCTCCGCCTGGCAGCAGATTGCCGGCGGACTGGGCGCGGCATGGGTCGAGGCCCTGGAGAAACCGCGGGAGTCGACCGCGTTTACAGATTGCGTCCGGTTCAACCCGATGCAGCGGAACGCCTCCGGCCTGTATCAGCGCGCGGAGTCCGGCTATGGCTTCGGGCTGGAAGTGGATCGGGAGAAGCTGTTCCCGTTTCAGGGAGTATAGCTTTTCTTGTTCAGCACGCTGGGCGGATACCCCAGCTGCTGGTGAAATTGGCGGGAAAAGAAATACGGATCGCTGTAGCCGAGCCGGTCGGAAACCTCTTTAACCGATCGGCCGAGCTGAAGCAGGTGAACCGCCTTCTCCATCCGGCATTGTATCTGGTATTGCCCGATACTGCACCCGGCCTGCCGCTGAAAATGTTTGCGGAGAGTCGCATAGCTCAGCGGCAGGCTTTTCAGTATATCCGGAATCTTGCGGTGACTGTCGAGATTCTCTTGAATCAATTGGCGGACCTGGTCGCAAACCCGGTCGCTCGGCGTCTTTTTACGGTTCTCCAGAATCTTGATGATCATCGCCAACCCCTTGCCGGGCAGCATGGTTTCATCCTCGTCCGTCCGCAGGCAGTGGACAAAATTCTCGCAGGCGTTCAGAAGTTCGAGACTCAGCTCGATTTCCCGGACCGGACCGTGCTCGGAGAGCCCCAGCAGATGCCGGCACATGGGGTATACCCAGCGGTCGTCCTGACCGGGCATATCCTTGAACTTCAGGTGCCCGGTCCGCCCCTCATCCAGCGGGACAAAGCCGTTCGCTTTCGGGATATCGTCGCTTCGCTCCACATTCCGATCCATAAAATGGAAGGCGACGAAGAACTCAAGCCAACGGCAGTCCGGCGCGATGGTGGTCTGGTGGGGCTGTTTGGGAATGCGGAAGAATATACTGCCCGGCGCCAGGTTGTATTGCCGCTTTTGGGAATCCACATAGACCCCCTGCCCCCGCAACACGATGGAAAGGGAGAAAAGCGGAAACGACCCGCCGCTCCAGTCGATCAGATGATCCTCTTTCTTCTCGAACCCGGCGTTAATGGTATTCCGGCCGACCGAGCGGAAGTAAGAGCTGTCTTTATCATACTTTGCGGGTAGTTCCATAGATGGCTTCCCTGGTGATTTGTTTTCGACCACATCAATAGTATGCCAGCGGTTGCTGAAAAATACAAGTCCTTTGTCTCAAAAAGTCCATGCTTGGTAGCAAATGCTCTATTCTAAAACACCGTTCCGGCTGTATACTAATAGCAATTCAAACCAGGAGATGAAAATGAACTACGATAAAAGTTGCGTCACGCAACGTTCCATGCCGTTCTGGTGCGTCGGAAGCCCTTTGAGCGAT
>JAVBRV010000076.1:0-19283 GCA_031547585.1 Victivallaceae bacterium | reverse complement strand
CTAATGAACCTAATGAACCTAATGAACCTAATGAACCTAATGAACCTAATGAACCTAATGAACCTAATGAACCTAATGAACCTAATGAACCTGCCGAAGAAATCCTGCTTTTGCTGCGAAAAGCTCCGACATTGACATATAAAGAATTGGCGGAGAAAATCGGTAAATCAAGAAGTACGGTAAGCCGTTGCATCAAGCAACTGATCGAGGTTGAACACCGTCTTGTCCGCATCGGCTCTACCCGCGGTCATTGGCGGGTAGTCGATCAGACAGAAGACAATCACTCGTGAGTCAGATTGTCGCGGGGTGCGCCGTTTTGACGCTTTTAAGTGTCACCATGACGATCTCGGGGGGGCACCAGAAGCGGATGGGGAGAAAGCTGGTGCCGATTCCGGCGGTCAGCACCAGGCGCTTGCCGTTATAGGTGTGGAGCCCGGGGTGGTAGCGGCGCGCCGCCATCCCCGTCGCCAGGCTCCCGAAAAAGGGGAGGCGAACCTGCCCCCCGTGGGTGTGCCCCGCCAGGCTCACCACCGCCGAAACGGGCGCCAGCGGAAGCGAATCGGGGCTGTGCATCAAAAGAATCCCCGGCATCCCCTTCGGGACCTGGCGGAGAATCCGGAGGTTGTGCGCCGGAGTGGTCGAAACATCTTCGAAACCAGCCACATAAAACGGTTCCCCGTGCCATTCTAGAAAGCGGCAGTCGTTGCTGAGAACCTGAACACCGGACTCCGTCAGGGTCTTCGCCACCTCTTCCGGACCGTACCAGAATTCGTGGTTCCCGAGCACTGCCCAGCAGCCGAGCGGCGCTTTGAACTCCTTCAAAAAAGACGCCAGCTCCGTCATCGGGATATTCCCCGTACGCCCGTGAAGGCCGTTGACGAAATCCCCGATGAAGACGATGATGTCGGGCTTCTCCGCCAAGGTTTTACGCACGATCTCCCGGCGCTGCCAGGCGCTCCCCAACCCCGGCGCGAAGTGGAAGTCGCCGAGGAAGGCGATGCGGAGCTCCGCCCTCCCCCACTCCGCGGCCTCCAGCTCATACTGCCGCACGAAGAGCGTCCGCGGCTCCACCACGAACGCCCACACGAGGAACACCGTCAGCACCACCCCGAAGCACCAGAGAAAGAGGCGGCGGTTCAGCCATTTGGGAACTTTCAATTTCATACCTATACCATACACCCCCTCCCCTCTCTTTGCAAAAGACTGGCACGCGACTTGCTATTCTTTCCGAAAAGATTTATAGTACAACAGAGGAGAGAAATGCTATGAATATGGAAAAGCTTACCACCAAGAGCCGGGAGGCCCTCATGGCCGCCCACAACCTCGCCGTCGAGAACGGCCACACCGAACTGCGGAATCTGCACGTCCTCGCGGCGCTGATCCGCCAGGAGGACGGGCTTACGCCCTCCATCCTCGAGAAACTCGGCGTCAACCGCCGCCTCTTTGCGGGGCAGGTCGACGAGGCCCTCACCCGCCTGCCCCGCGTTTCGGGCGCGAACCAGCAGGAGGTTCACAACACCCGCGAAGCCAGCACCCTGCTCGTCGACGCCGCCAAGCAGGCCGAAGCGATGCAGGATGAATTCGTCAGCGTCGAACACATCTTCCTCGCCATGTTCAAGGCCGCCGGTTCCGGCGCGGCCGAACTGTTGGGGAAAGCCGGCGTCACCGCCGACCGGGTGCTCCAGGCGCTCCAGTCGCTGCGCGGCAACCAGCGCGTCACCAGCGCCGACCCCGAAAGCACCTTCGAGGCGCTGAAAAAGTACTCCCGCGACCTCACCTTGATGGCCATGCAAGATAAGCTCGACCCGGTGATCGGCCGCGACGACGAAATCCGGCGGGTCATCCAGATCCTGTCGCGCCGCACCAAGAACAACCCCGTCCTCATCGGCGAACCCGGCGTCGGCAAAACCGCCATCGTCGAAGGGCTCGCCCGCCGGATCGTCCGCGGCGACGTCCCCGAAAACCTCAAGAATCGGCAGGTCGTCGCCCTCGACATGGGCGCGCTGATCGCCGGCGCCAAGTACCGCGGCGAATTCGAAGAGCGGCTGAAGGCCGTCCTGAAGGAGGTCACCGCCGCCGAAGGCCAGGTGATCCTCTTCATCGACGAGCTTCACACCGTCGTCGGCGCGGGCGCGTCCGAGGGGTCGATGGACGCCAGCAACCTCCTGAAGCCCATGCTCGCCCGCGGCGAACTCCACTGCATCGGCGCCACCACCCTCGACGAGTACCGCAAGTACATCGAGAAGGACGCCGCGCTGGAACGCCGCTTCCAGTCGGTCCTGGTGAATCCGCCCTCGGTGGAGGACACCATCTCCATCCTGCGCGGCCTCAAAGAGCGCTATGAGCTCCATCACGGCGTGAAGCTGCGCGACGGCGCGTTGGTGGCGGCGGCGGTCCTGTCGGATAAATACATCGCCGACCGCTTCCTGCCCGACAAAGCCATCGACCTCATCGACGAGGCCGCGGCCGCGCTCCGCACCGAAATCGACAGCTCCCCGCAGGAGGTCGACGAGAACGAGCGCCGGGTCACCCAGCTCGAAATCGAGATCACCGGCCTCCGCAACGAGAAGGATTCCGCCTCGGAGAAACGTCGCCGGGAGCTCGAAGCCGAAGTCGCCGAGTTGAAGGAGGAGGGCAAAGCCCTTCGCGCCCGTTACGAAAACGAAAAGAAGGCGATCACCGACCTTCGGACGCTGCGCGAATCGCTCGATCTCGCCAAGGTCCGGCTGGAGAAGGCGACCCGCGACTACAACTACGAAGACGCCGCCAAGCTCCAGCACGGAACTATCCCCGGCATCGAGCGTGAAATCGCCGACGCCGAGACCAAGCTCCGCGAAGGCAGCGCCTCGCGCCTCCTGAAGGAGGAGGTCGATGAGGAGGATATCGCCAACATCATCAGCCGCTGGACCCACATTCCGGTGAGCAAGCTGGTGCAGAGCGAGAAGGAGAAACTGCTCGCCCTCGGCGGACGGCTCCACGAGCGGGTGGTCGGCCAGGAGGAAGCGGTGGTGGCGGTCGCCGACGCGGTGCTCCGCGCCCGGGCCGGACTCAAGGATCCGAACCGGCCCATCGCCAGCTTCATCTTCCTCGGCCCCACCGGCGTGGGCAAGACCGAGCTGGCGCGGGCGCTGGCGGAGGATCTTTTCGACGACGAGCGGGCGATGGTCCGCATCGATATGTCTGAATACATGGAGAAGTTCAGCGTTTCGCGCCTGGTCGGCGCTCCTCCGGGATACGTCGGCTACGAGGAGGGCGGCCAGCTCTCGGAGGCGGTGCGGCGGCGTCCCTACTCGGTGGTGCTTTTCGACGAGATCGAGAAGGCGCACCCGGATGTTTTCAACATCCTGTTGCAGATTCTCGAGGACGGCGTCGTCACCGATTCGCAGGGGCGCCAAGTGAGCTTCAAGAACACCATCATCATCATGACCAGCAACATCGGCAGCGACCGCATCCTTGAAGCCAAGGGCAAAGTCGAGGCGCTGAAGGAGGAGCTCTTCGCCGAACTCCGCAACCACTTCCGGCCGGAGTTCCTGAACCGGGTGGATGAGATTCTGCTCTTCCACGCGCTGGATAAGAAACAGATCCGCAAGATCGTCGACATCCAGCTCCGCGGCCTCGCAAAAAGGCTGCTGGCGACGGAGATCACCCTCGAAGTGACGCCGGAAGCCTGCGACTTCCTCGCGGCCGAAGGGTTCGACCCCTCGTTCGGGGCGCGCCCCCTGAAGCGGGCGATTATCCGGCTGGTGGAGACGCCGGTCTCCCGCGAGATCATCGCGGGCAAGATCGCGCCCCACTCGCACCTCGTCATCGACAAGGGTCCGGAGGGGCTGACCTTCTCCGGCATAGCCGAGCCCGAGATCATCGACGCTCCGTAAAGAAAAAAATCCAGCCGTCCGGGAAAATCGGGCGGCTGTTTTTCTATACTCAACTACTTGGCTTCAATAATCTTGAATCGTCTCACCTCGAACTCGGATTCCGGCTGCTTCCAGGTGAAGAGGTTAAGCTGCATATCCTGTCCGCCGGGGGGAATGATCACTTCGCCTTCGAAGCGCCGCCAGTCGCCGGAGAGAGGCATATTCCCCTTTTGCAGCCTCGTCCGGGGAACGCCTTTACCGGCGGCGAACATCTCGAGGACGCCCCTCCCCCGCGCCTCGAACTCCACCCGGTAACGAAGCCCGGGGGTAACCGCAACGGCAGTCGTCCCGACACCGGAACCGCCGTCGGGAATCTCCCCATTCACCGATTGTAATAGTGAACGCACCTTCACCCCGTCGGAAAATGTTTCCACCTTTGCCTTCAGAAAGGAACGGCGAAGCACCTCCATGCCGGCCACGGTCCTGCCGCTCCCGCAAGCATACAAAGTACCGTATTTCACCGGGTCCTTGGGGCCGAAGATGCCGTCCGCCCAGGCGAGATATCCCGTCCGCCCGGCTCCGTCGTTGTTGTTGACCTGAAGCGAGAAGCGCAGCGGCAGCGGCTGATCCATCCGGAAAGTGAAGGGGTAAAGCTCGGAGGCGTCGATATGAATTTTGTACACGGTCACCCCCTCCCGCCGTTCGAGCTTCCAGCGGGCGTAGCGCAACGGTTCACCACGGGTGGCGGTGTAGCGGTCGGGCAGGTCTCCGCCGACGGCGGCGGCGCGGGTCTTCATCAGCCGGTCGCCGCAGCCGGAAGCGATGAACTCCGTGAGGTCGTTCGGCAACCCCTTGCCGACGCAGTCAATAGCGAACTCCACACTGTCGCCCGCCCAGTACGGAACCTTGACCGGGGTAATACCTTCCGGTTCAGGATGATGGACGGGGTCTGACACTTCAATCAAGAGCTCCAGTCCCGCCGGATCAGACGCCGCCGCGAAACGGGCTTTGTAACCGGGCTTCGCCTCCCGGCCGTCCAAGGCATGGTACTCGGAAACCTCCTGCCACGGCAGGGATTCTATCGGCTGAACGAGCTTCAGGTCGGCATCGAAGAGCTTTCCCGGCAGATAGTTACCTTTGGTTTTGCACTCCAGCGGGCGGACTTCCCGGTACGGCTCCAGCGTTTTCAGCGGAATCTTCCAGGCGGCGGTGTCGAACTCCTCCCCGACGGCATAGTAAACCCGGAACGGTTCAAGCCAAGGACCAAGCGCCCAGCCAGCGGATATCGCCCGAAAAACGATCGAACAGGTTCCGCAGTACCACGGCGGCCAGCTTCGGCTCCTGCTGCGGCCAGGTCCGGAAGATTCCGGCGATCTGTCCCCCGCCGGCTTTGCGGAAGGAGGCCATTTCATGCTCATAACCGCCGTGCCAGCGGGCGCCGAAGTCGCTGAAGACGGCAATTTCCTCCATGCCGTCCCGCAGCATGTTGAGGAGGTCGAGCGTCATGCCGAAAGCCAACTGCCGCTCAGTCGGAATCACCGCGTCGGCGGAATCGAAAAGAACGGAGTGCCATTCGTTGTTGATGTAACGCTTCGGCTTCAGCTGAAAGTTCTTCTCGCGCAACCGAAAAGGTTCCGCCGTTGTCCAGCTGCCATGGAGAGGGACGATATCGAAGGAATCTCCCGCGCCCAGCTCCAGAATCCGATCATAGAACGGCAGATAGCGCATCCCGATCCCCCCCAGCGCCACCGGTTTGGCCGGGTCGACGCTCTTCACCACCCGGTACCCCGACTTCAGGAGTTCGACATAGGCCTCGGGAGTGGACTTCCAGAACACCGAATTCCCCGGCATGTGAGGTTCGTTCCAAAGCTCCCAGGAGCGCATCCGCGGGTAGCGCCGGACCGCCTCGGCGACGAACCGCTCCCACGACGCCATCTCCTTCGGCGGAAAGCGTTCCGGCACGTCGCTCTTATGCTTCCCCGCCAGCTTCGGGTCAAAGGAGGAGTAGAAGGGCGGCGTGTCGAGGAGCTGCATATCGATCCGCTCCTCTGGGTAGTCGTACTTCTCCGCCAGCGCGAGAAACCGGTCGATCGCCTCCCAGTCGAAAACGCCCGGCGCCGTCTCGGTGCGGTTCCAGCGCATGGCCTGAACCCGCAAGTAATTGGCCCCCAGCAACCGCTTGAGGCGAAAAGAGTCTTCGATCTGGAAGCCCAGCACATACGACAGATTGGCTTCATACGGCACGATGTGCGCGCCGAAGCGCGACGGCACCGCTTCGGGCGGACGCGCCGCCGTCGCGGAAACCGCGAAATGACGGGCGTCACGCCGGAACTCCTCTTCACCGTAAAAACGGGTACCGCGAATATCCTGCGCATAATAGACTTCCGTCACCGGCTGCTCTTTCCCGGCACCATCGCGATAGAGAAAATGGAGGGTATGAAAGCCGGGGCGCGAAACCGGGCAATTCCAGCCCGATTTTTCCATTTCGCTCCGTGATACGGTCTTGCGGGTCAGCTCCTTCCCGGAGCTGTCGGTCACGATTCCGGTCAGCGCAATCACGCCGGGCGGAAGTTCGCCCCGGTAGCCGACCGTTTTACCCGGTTCGAACCAGGCGGCGAATTCCGTTGCGATCAACCGGTAGAGGGAAGCGACCTCCAATTCTTTGATCTCGACCTCCCCCCTCCCCTCCCCTTCGAGCCGGAGGACCAACCGGGCCACTTCGGCGCGCTCCGGAATCGACTCCGCCGCGACCGGGCGGTGAAACGGCAGCCATTTGCCCTGCAAGGCGTTAGCCGGCCAGGTAAACCACGGATGCTGATGATGATAACCGATATTTTTGCCCGAGCGGTCGAACCAGAGAAGAAGCACCTGAAGACGGCGCTTGCCAGGCTGGAAATCCGCCGCCACCCGGAAGTGGAAAGAGATGAGAAGCTCCCGGCGCGCCTTCGGCAAAGGGAAGACCGGAGACAGCACGTCGCCGCGAAAATCCGCCGGAATCGTCAACGTCTCCTCCGTTGCAGGATGGCTCCACTCCCCGGCGAATCCCTGCAAGTGAACTTCACGAGGCTCTTCCGCTCCAAGTGCAAACGCCGTCAGTACTAACAGACTAGCCGATAATTTCAACCAATTCATGTTTATCACCAAAGCAAGAAGTTGCGGCCCGGATAACTCGACGACGGCCCATAGCAAAAGGGGTCCGTCAGAAAGGGGTCGTACTCATTCCCCACTTTCTGATTGGAAGTATGCCCATCCAGCCAGAGAACGTTCGCCGACTTCATATGACGCGCGGCCGGGCGGGCGTACTGGGTGGCGTAGCTCTTAAAGGAGATCCGGTAAAATCCCTTTTCCACCTCCACATCGGGAATTCCGGAGCCGGTATTCTGCCACCCATCCAGGATGAACACTTTGGTGGAAGGGCTCTTCTGCCCCGACAGCTTCGGCCGGGTGTAGTCGGAGTAAGAGCTGAAAAGCGTGGAGTTGACCCCGTAATCGATATAGAAACGATACCACTTCGTCTCCCGGGGGAAAGTCATCTCCGGACAGGCCAGCTGCCTGGCGGTAATATACGCACTGCTTTCGAACGAAAGCTGATCCGCCCGCATCTTCATCATCACCCAGTGCCAGATATTCTGATTCGCCGCCTCCTGAAACATCGGGGCGAGATATCCTTTGAAATCAGCGACATACTGCTGATAGCCGAAGGAAATCTGTTTCAACTGATTCGTACAGGAAGCCTTCCGGCCGGTACTCCTCGCCCGCCCCAGGGCCGGCAGCAGAATTGACGCCAGAATGGCGATGATCGCAATTACTACCAATAGCTCGATCAGCGTAAAACGTTTCTTCATATTTCCTCCGGGTTACAGGTTGACTTTGTGGAATTCGCCCTGAATAATTTCATGTTCTATGGTTTCGTCGCCTTCGAGCTGACGGCTGAGGCTGCGAGCCGCAAATTTTCCCAATTGATCGAAATTCCAATGATAGCACCAACCGGAAAACCCGGGGAACTCCTCCGTCACCCACTCGCTGGTGATGACCCGGCATCGGCTGAAAAGATCGACGCCGCACTCGCGAAGCACTTCGAGCACCTCCGCCCGGAACCCGGTGTGAATGAGCAGTGAATCCGGCGGCCCTCCACTGCGAAACATCTGACGGAGCCGGTTGAACATCTCCGGTCCCTCCGTGATGATCCGGTCTTCGCCGATTTCCAACCCGGCCCGCCGGAAGCCGGTCAGATACTCCCCCATTCCTCTCTCCCGGCCCACCGCGGCAAAACGGCGGCGGCCTTCAGCCAGCAGTTCACGGCCGACCCTGAGACAGGTCCCCGCATAATCGATGGAGGCCGAGTTGAACTCCTCCAGGCGCGACTCAATCAGAAACACTCCTTTCAGACCACAATCCCGAAGCACCGCCGGTCCCCAGGGCGGCGGCTTGATCCAGACCAGACAGTCGATAAACTGGTTGCGGAGCTCTTTTTTTACCCCTTCCGCCTCCGCGCTGTACAAAAAAACCGGCTTCACGCTGAATCGGCTGCGGACCAGCCGATTGCCGACGGCGGATTGAAGCGTCCAACTATAATCGGTAAAATTGAAGTTATCTCCCCCGCCGACGATGATCCCAACCTGCGCCGATACGGGAGTAAAGCCGCGCGGAACACTGAAAGTCCCCACCCCGTGACGGGCCTGCAAAATTCCGTCGAGCACCAGCTGATCGACCTCGAGCCGCACCGTGCTGCGAGCGACGCCGAGCTCGGCGGAAATTTCACGCGACGACGGAATGCATACCGCCCGTCCCTCATTCTTCAACACGATGCTGTAAATATAGTGGCGCACCAGCTTTCGCCCGCGCAATGCCGGATCGGAGTTGACGTTCATAAATAAACCCTGTTTTATTAAAATCGGCCCAGTGTCGGCCCTCTTTTAAGTATACTCGATTCTCCCCCGGGTGTCAAGGGTCAAACGAGAGAAAAAGCAAAAAAAACGCGCCCCGTTATAATCGGAACGCGTTTGCAAGCGTGGATGCTGATTTTACTTGGCGGCTTTCAGGATCGCTTCGATCCGTTTGCGGTCGAGCCACTCGACCTTGCCGGTGGAGAGATCGTAGATGGCGCCGACCACAGCGACTTTGCCCTCGCGGACCGCCGACCGGGTGGCGACGCTCCCTTCGAAGAGGTTGGCGATCTCCTGGTAGACGTTCTCGCGGATGCAGTAGTCGAGCAGCTCTTTGCCCTTCAGCTCCGGCTGCTTCGCCCGGGCTTCGCCGGTGACTTTGCGGATCGGTTTCAGAAGTTCGACGATGTTGCATTCCAGCCCATGCCCATCCTGCAAAGCGGCGGTTACCGCGCCGCAATCGGAGTGACCGAGCACCACCACCAGCGGCGTAAAGACATGGTGGACGCCGTATTCCACGCCGCCCGCCTCGTCCTCCTTGCAGATGTTGCCCGGAACCCGGACGACGAAAAGATCCATGATCCCGGCGTCGAAGATCAGCTCCACCGGAACCCGCGAGTCGGAGCAGCTGACGATGGTCGCCAACGCGTAGTCGCCCTGGCTCTTGACCGCCGCCAGTTTCCGGCGGTCGGCGGAGTTGTGGGGATGTGTCGGCTGCCCCCCGGCGAAGCGGCGGTTGCCTTCCTGAAGTTGCAGCAGAATGGCTTCGGGGGCGGGCTTGGCGGCGGCGGGTCCGTGCGAACCGGCCTGACAGCAGCCGGCGAGAAGCACGACTGCCGCAAAAAACAGCGATTTCATTTCTTTCACCTGATTTTCTTTTTACGCCTCCGTTACGGAAGCGACAAGTCCCAGAATCCGGGAAGAATTTTCGGATGAGCGGTATTGTCTCTTGATTGTCAGATGGTTGCAAAAAAACGTAGCCTCCCCCGTCGGGTGAGATGAGGCTTTTTCGCAACCATATGGCGATCAATGGGCAAAACCGACCGCCGAACAAGGCTTCCCGGATTCAGGGAACAGGTAAAATATACCATTTCAAGGCTTATAAATCAACTGTTTCCCCCGCAATATTTCATGAATCGGCCTGCCATCGATCAGCAGGTCCTCAACCCGATAGATTCCGCCGGGGTAGACGCGGACTTTGATCTGGCAACGTCCATTCCCCCTCCGGGTCCACTCCCGTACCGCCCGCTCGGCCTCCGGAGCCAGCTTCTCGTTGAGGTAGAAGCGGGTGAAAGGCAGGGCGAAGCGCGTTTCATTGCCGCTCCACCACCAAGCCCTTACCGGAATGAAATCTCCGGTGGCAGGCCTCTCCCCGACCAGCCCCGTCACCTCAGCGACGCCGTCCGGCCCGGCTTTCAGGAGCGCGAAAACGTCTCCCCTGTCGAACCGCCCTTCGATCCGGTCCGGCAGCGGCGCCAGCGTCACGTAACGCCCCCGGAAGGGGTCGTAGGGGTCGACGGCTCCAGTCTGGAAGAGATAGACCTTCCCTTCGTCCGCCGGGAACTCGAAGCGAATGATCTTCGAAACCGGATACGCCACCCCCGCCAGCATCACCAGAATATACAATATCAACCGGATGTGCTTACTCATGAGCGGCCTCCCGTGCTTTCTTGAACCGGCGGGCGAGAAAGAGGTTGGCGCCGATGGCAACCATACCGAGCAGGATGAATCCGATTGCCCGTTCAAGCATGCCGATGTTCGAATCGAAGAAGCGGCAGAGGCAGAAGACGACAATCTGAACCATTCCGAGGTTGAACGTCACGAGATCGCACTTCCGGAAGCCCTGCCGAATCTGCAGCGCGCCGAAAAGAACCAGGAAGACATTGGCGGCAACCAAGAGGAAGGTTCCCTTTTCCACCCTCGTCGCCAAGAGGCCGGTTCCGAGCATGAGAAGAGGGAAGAGAAGCACCAACACTCTCTCCGGAGTCATTTTCCGCAAAGCCAGAAACGCGCCAGCCGCCAGTGGAGGAGCGAACAGCACCCAGGCGATAAGGTTCGGGGCCTCCGTACTGAACTCCCAGAAATAATGGGTACTGCTGCCGATGGCGAGAAAAATCGTCCACCCCAGCCAGCTGACTCCCGGCCACGGATTGGCCGACCGGCCAACCCCCTTCTCCTTCAAATCCTCGCCGGCCACAAATCCCAACGCCAGAAGAGAAAACAGAATCAGCTGCCAACTGTCATAACCGAGAGTCGCGGCAAAAATTGCCGGTAAAATCAAGAGATACCGCATGAATCCGGCAAGACGGCTCATCCGGGGGGCGCGCAGCATGGTCCAGAAAACCGTTCCCACCCCCGCCGCAAGATACAAGAGGGGAATCCATTGATCTCTCTCGCCCCACTCCGGCGTCATGAAGAGACCGATGAGATACGCCGCCAGAAGCCCGTAACTGCGAAAAAGGAGGATGAGGGGGAAAGCCAGCGCCAAAACCAGCCGCATGAATCCGGCGAGAGTGCCATCCATATGGTAAATCTGCGAAACCAGCGCCGTCGCCACGGCGATGCCGGCGGCGGAGAGAATTGCGGAGGACTCCCGCCACCCGGCGTCCCGTCCGGCGGCCAGCGTGTAGCTGCCGAGCGCCGCCGCCAAAAGAAAAGGGGTGAAGGCCAGCCCGATCCGGAGGCCATGCGGCAGCATATCCCAGTTGTGGGCGAAGAGCAGAATCACCCCTCCCCCGATCAGCACCGCGCCGACCGCCACCAGGGCGATCAGAAGAACCTTCTGCAAGGAAGGAGCCTCTTCCAGCCTCCCGGCGTAACGGTCGCGGAGCCGCGCGGCGGCGGCTTCATCGAGCACCCCCTCCCCGCACAGCTTCGGCAGCTCCTCCAGCAACCAGCGAATCGCCCGGTAGTTCTCAGCCATACCGCCCTCCTTTCCCGATTGCAAACAATATAAGTCCGGCCCGAAACGATTGCAACCCGAACCGCGAAAAAAATGGGTCGGGCGCAAGAATTTAAAAAAATCAACAAAACCTAACGGTTTAATATTGACAACTGTTTAATTTTGATATATATTGTCATAAAGACAACCAGAGGAGGTGTAAAATGGAACGTGATATTCTGTCGTTTATGAAGCTGTTCGAGGTCATCGGCTACATCCAGGGGCGCGCCTGGGATTCGCTCCCGCAGTCGGGGAGCAAAGAGATCTACGCCTTGAACAATCGCCAGATCAAAGCGATCATGATCGTTTATATGCGAAGCTCCAGAGACCAGAAAGCCCTCACCTTGAGCGAACTGGCCGGATTCCTGAATATGAAAAAAGCCGCGGCGTCCCTCCTGGTCTCCGATCTCGCGGAGAAACAACTGCTGTGCCGCACGGTCGATCCGGATAACCGCCGGTTCATCCGCATCACGCCGACGGCCAAGGCCCTCCGGCTGCGGGAGCGCATTGTTCCCCAGGCTGAGCGCCTGGCCATGGAAATGCTCGGCGATCTCGATGAAGACGAACGCCGGATGTTTGCCTCACTCGCCGACAAAATCCATGATTGCTATTCGCAGAAAGTCGAAGGTGCCAAGTGAAAAAGAGATGGATTCTTCTTGCCGTCATCCTCATACTTGCCGGCGCCGCGTGGTGGTTCCGCGCCAATTTGAACCCGGCGGAGCAGGAACTGGTTCTGTACGGCAATGTCGACGACCGCCGGTTGAAGCTGTCGTTCCTGATTTCCGAACGGATCGCCGAACTGATCCCCGAAGAAGGAACCGTGGTCAAAAAAGGCGACCTCGTCGGTTCGCTGGAATCCATCCGGATCGAGAACGACATCACCGCGCTCAAGGCGGATGTCGCCGCCCGGCGTGCTGCCGCCGCGGCCGCCCAGGCGCTGTACGAGAAAGCGAAAAACGGCTCGCGCCCGGAAGATATCGCCATCGCACTCGGAGGAAACGCCGCCATCCAGGCGAAAATCAAAGCGGCGGAATCCGATTTCAAACGCCAGACCGGCCTGGTGAAACTCGACGCGGTTTCCATCCAGACTGCGGAAACCGCCGAGGCGGAATACCTGTTTTTGAAGGGCGCTCTCTCCGCCGTTCAGGGGTATCTGGCGAAACTGACGGCCGGGGAACGGGCGGAGGACATCACCGCCGCGGCCGCCAGGCTCGAACAAGCCAAAGCGGAGCAGGCCAGGGCCGAGGCGGAATTGGTCATCAAAGAGCAAACCCTGAAGGATACCCGGCTGTACGCCCCCTGCGACGGAATCATCCGCAACCGGCTGCTGGAACCGGGGGAGATCACCAATCCGCAAACGGCGGTATTCAACCTCGCCGTCGTCTCGCCCAAATGGGTCCGCTGCTATCTGAAGGAGTCGTGGCTGACCCAGGTAAAATCGGGCAACAAAGCCATCATCCGGTTCGACGGCGAAAAAAACGATTTCGAAGGCTGGGTCGGGTTTATTTCACCGACGGCGGAATTTACGCCGAAAAATATCGAAACGCCGGAGCTGCGGACCTCATTGGTCTATGAGATCCGGGTATTCGTCAACGATCCGGGAAACCGGCTGAAACTGGGAGCTCCGGCGACCGTCCACTTCCCGGGTATCATCGTACCATGAGCATCATCGTCTGCAACAACCTCACCAAACGCTTCCAGCTCGGCAAGCAGCCCTTCGAGGCGCTGACCGGAATCGATTTTTCCCTTGCCGCCGGGCAGATCACCGGTTTGCTCGGCCCCGACGGCGCGGGCAAGACCACGTTGTTGCGGATTCTGGCCGGATTGCTTCGTCCGGATGCGGGGCGGGCTTCCGTCCTGGGTTTCGACACCGTCCGGGAATCGGCCGGCATTCAAAGCGTAATCGGTTATATGCCGCAAAAATTCGGGCTCTACGCCAACCTCAGCGTCACGGAAAACCTGAGGCTCTACGCCGACCTTCACGCGGTGACGCCGGAACAACGGAAACAACGCTTCCCCGAACTGCTGGCGATGACCGATCTGGCGCGCTTTCCCGACCGGCCCTTCGGGAAGCTCTCGGGCGGCATGAAGCAGAAACTGGCCCTGGCCTGCGCTCTCGTTTCGGAACCGGAGCTCCTGCTGCTCGACGAGCCCACGGTCGGCGTCGACATCCTCTCCCGGCGCGAGCTCTGGCAGATTCTCCGCAACATCACTACTGAAAAAAATACGACGGTTCTGGTCAGCACCTCCTACATGGATGAAGCCGATTTCTGCGACCGGGTGCTGGTCCTGTTCAAAGGCAGAATGATTGCCGACAGCACTCCGGCAGGAATCCGGGAAAAAGCGGCGGGGCAGGTCCCCACCCCCACCTTCGAGCAGGGGTTCCAGATGCTGATTTCCGGCAACGTTCTGCCGCCGCCGGTCCGGCAGACGCTTCCCGATCCCGCGGCGCCGGTGATGATCCGCACCCGGGATCTGGTCAAGAAATTCGGAGATTTCACCGCCGTCGACCACACCTCGTTCGACGTCCGCAAGGGGGAAATTTTCGGACTCCTGGGGGCGAACGGCGCGGGCAAAACCACCACCTTCCGGATGCTTTGCGGATTGGACGCAGCGACTTCGGGAACGGTTGAAATTTCCGGCTTCGACTTGCGGAAGGCTTCCGGCGAAGCGCGGAACCGGATCGGCTTCGTCGCGCAGAAGTTCTCCCTGTACGGCGATCTGTCGCTCCGGGAGAATCTGGAGTTCTTCGGCGGCGCCTACGGCCTGTCGGGCGCGGCCCTGAAAGAGCGCCTGAAATGGGCGCTCGATGAATTTGCCCTGCATCCGTATAAAGATTCACAGACCGGCGATCTGCCGCTGGGAATCAAGCAGCGGCTGAGCATGGCCTGCGCTTTATTGCACCATCCGGAAATTCTCTTTCTCGACGAAGCCACCTCAGGGGCCGACCCGATCACCCGGCGCGAATTCTGGCAGCGCATCATGAACCTGGCCGATCAGGGCGTGGCGGTCATCATCACCACCCACTTTCTCGATGAAGCCGAATACTGCGACAAAATGATTATCATGCAGGACGGCCGAACCGTCGCCGGCGGCACGGTGGAAGAGGTCCGCGAGGTCGGAACGCCGTCCGGCGGGGCGAAAGTCAATCTGGAGGAAGCGTTTGTCAACATCATCCGCTCCGCCCGGAAGGAGGCCCGCCCATGAACGCGAAACGACTGTTCTCGCTGGTCTCCAAAGAGCAGAAGCAGATGCTGCGGGACCCTTCCAATATCGCCATCGGCATTATCCTGCCGGTGTTGATGCTGCTGATTTTCGGCTACGGCATGTCGATGGACGTGCGCAACATCCGCCTGGCGATCGTGCTGCATGAACCCTCCGACACCGGCTCCGCCATCACCGCCCGCTTTCAGAACTCCGAATATTTTCAGGTCGAAATCGTGCGGAGTTCGGAGGAGGGAACCGGGAAGGTCAAAGCGCATCAGGCCGACGCCTGCCTCTTTCTCCCCCGGGATCTGCCCCGGAAGCTGCAATCCGGCGATCTCTCCATCCTGATCGGCCTGAACGCGGCCAACGCCTCCATCGCCCGCATGTATGAGAACTACATCCGGCAGGTGCTCTCTTCGGCGCTGCAGGACTCCTCCCCCGGTCAATTCACCGGGGTGGCGATGACCAGCCGGATGTGGTTCAATGACGCCAATGAAAGCAGTTATTATATGATTCCGGGGGTCATCGTCATCATCATGGCGCTGATCGGCTGCATGCTGACCTCCCTCCAGATGGCGAAGGAGTATGAACACGGCAATATGGAAAGCATGTTCGTAACCCCGATGACCGCCGGAGAGATCCTGCTGGCGAAGATGATCAACAATTACGTACTCGGCATGGTCGGCTTACTCATTTCCCTCTTATTCGCGCGTTATCTCTTTCATGTCCCCATCCGGGGGAGCCTGATTATCCTGATCCTGGGGGCGTCGGTCTTTCTACTGCTGCAAATGGCGCTCGGGCTCCTGATTTCCAGCATAACGAAAAGCCAGTTCCTGGCCAGCCAGATCGCCATGCTCGTCTCCTTCATGCCGGTGTTTCTGTTGTCGGGCTTCCTGTATGAAATCCCGAATATGCCGGTGTTCCTGCAATATTTCACCTATGTGATTCCGGCCCGCTATTTCATCGACTTCCTGCAGACGATTTTTCTCGTCGGCGACGTCTGGAGCAATATCATCAAAAACCTCTCCATCATGGGCGGCTTCACCGTACTTCTATTGCTGCTGGCCAAGCAGAAAAACCCCAAAATGCTGACGGGAGGGCAATGACTATGAAACGGCTTCGCCGCTTTTCGGCTCTGCTCAAAAAAGAGTTTATCCAATTGCTGAAAAATCCGAAAACCCGGATTACCGTTTTTCTCCCGCCGGTGCTGCAGCTGTTCCTGCTCGGTTACGCGGCCACCATGGATTTGAAAGAGGTTCCGCTCGGGATCCTCGACCATGCCCAGACGGCGGAATCCCGGAACCTGATCGCGAAGTTCGCCGGCAACGCCGTCTTCCGGCTGCGTCCGCCGCTGCTCTCGGAGAAGGATATGGAGAGACGGATCGACGAACGCAACATCAAACTGGCGCTCGTCATCCCGGAAAACTTCTCCCGCGATCTCGAGCGCCGCCAGACACTGACCGTCCAGGTCATCGTCGACGGCCGCAACTCCTCCTCGGCGGGGCTTGCGGTCGGCTACGCGGGCAGTGTAATCACCCTCTTCAATCAGCAATACTACCCGGAATCCGCGTCGCGGGTTCAAATCGCCTCGCGCGGCTGGTTCAACCCGAATTACAGCGCGCAATATTTCATGATTCCCTCGCTGCTGGCGATTCTGATTTTGCTGGCCCTGACGCTATTGGTGGCCCTGTCGTTCGCCAAGGAGCGGGAGGCCGGAACCATGGATCAACTACTGCTTACCCCCTACTCGCCCGTCGAACTCCTGACCGCGAAAGGGTTGGCTTCAGTCTTCATCGGGCTCGCGCAGCTGTCGTTCTGCATGCTGTTCGTCCGCTTCTGGTTCAAGGTTCCGTATGTCAGCGACTACTGGCTGCTGTACCTATTGTTCCTCACCTTTCGGATGGCGGCGGTCGGGATCGGGCTGGCGGTTTCCGTCTATTGCTCCAGCTTGCAGCAGGCGATGATCTGGACCTTTCTCATCGCGGTGCCGTTCGCGATGCTCTCCGGAATGGCGACCCCGGTTTCCAGCATGCCGGATATCATTCAACATTGCATGGTCGTCAATCCGATCCGCTGGAGCATCGAAGCGCTGCACCGGCTCTTCCTGGAAGGCGCAACCTTCACCGACATCCTGCCGACCTACCTGATTCTGAGCGGCATCGGCATCGCGACGTTCACCTTTGCCGCCGTGTCATTCGTCCGGCAAAGACGGCACTGAAAAAACTCTCACCGACACGCAAAATAATTAGATAAAATCACTTGAATTTTGCCGCCGGGCAGCCTATATTTTCACCATGAAAACCACGATGGAAAAACTGGCGATGCTGGCGGAAGATTCCCGCTTCGATCTCGCGTGCGCGTGTGGTTCCGGCGAAAAAGACCGGCGGCGACGCGGACTCGACGGCAATTGGCTGTATCCGGTTTCGCTGGCCGCGGGCGGGTATGGGATCATGCTGAAAACGCTGATTTCCAACGCCTGTTCCAGCGACTGCCGCTACTGCCCGCTGCGCCACGACGGCGTGTCGAACCGCTGCGCCCTCCAGCCGGAGGAGATCGCCAAAGTCTTCATGGATTATCTCTCAAAGCGTTGGCTGCTCGGCATTTTCCTCAGCTCCGGCATCGTCGGGAACGCCGACCGCACCATGGAGCTCCTCACCGGAACCGCCGAAATCCTGCGCAAAAAGTACCGTTACCGGGGGTACATCCACCTCAAGGTGATTCCGGGCGCTTCGGAGGCGGCGATTCTGCGGGCGCTCCAGCTGGCGAGCGCAGTGTCGCTCAACATCGAAACACCGGGGGCGGAATACTTTTCGCAGCTGTCGCGCTACAAGAATTTCGAGCGGGACATCGTGCTGCCGATGAAGTTCATCGCCGAACACACCGGCCCCGGAACCGAGTTCAAACGGGTGCGTTGCACCACGCAATTCATCGTGGGGGCGGCGACGGAGAACGACCGTTCGATCATCCGCTACACCGACGCGATTTACCGCAAGCTCCGCTACGAACGGGTCTACTTTTCGGCCTACCAGAAACCGCCGGAGGAGTCGTTGTTCCGACTGGCGGCGGAGGACCGGCTGACCCGGGAACACCGCCTGTACCAGGCGGACTTTTTGCTGCGCCAATACCGCTTCAAGGCGGAGGAGCTGGCGTTCGACCCCGAAGGTAACCTCGATCTGCGGATCGACCCCAAACAGCGCTGGGCGGAGCTTCACCCGGAATTCTTCCCGGTGCGGGTAAACCGGGCGGAGCGGGATGAACTGCTGCGGATTCCGGGGATCGGTCCGGTGTACGCCGAGCGGATCCTGGAGCGCCGCCGGGAAGCGCCCCTCTCCGGCTGGCACCAGATCGGGATCCGCTGGCAGGCGGCGGAAAAAATCAAACCTTACGCCGTATTTTCTTGATATTTCCAAAAATCAGGTTATATTGTGTGCATGGGGGTGTTCCGGATTCGACCGGCCCGGTCCAGTGTTGATTGCATGCCGAGGATGATCGTTGGCCTCGTTAATCACCGATTGAATTAATAACTGCGAACGAAGAGTTTGCCCTGGCGGCTTAACCCCCGCCACGTCGTCCTCCCCCACGGGTGCTAAGGGTGGTACGGCGTCATTCAGCGCCCTGGCTGCATTGCTGTAATGCTCGGCAAGCGGCGAGATTTCAGAGTATCCAGTCCAAGAGGTAGCCTGTCCGCCGGCCTCCCTCAAAGACGATAAACTTCAAAGACGGAACAAGCATGTAGACGTCCTCACAAAGCCTTGTCGGAACGCGGGTTCAACTCCCGCCACCTCCACCATTTTTGCTCCGCAAAAAAATGAAGCCGCCAGGCTTCGCTTCATGCCGCTTCTGCGGCGCTTCATACGACAGTGCTTCATGTGCCGAAGGCACGCTTCATTCTTCATCCGCCTCGCGATGAAGCATTGCCGCTGTCGCAGCAATATGAAGCAAGGGATCGCTTCGCTCCCGATATGAAGCGCGCTTCGCGCATGAGAACGCCAGTACAAATAAGAGAAAATCCAAATGACATTGCATATCCTTGAATCGTTCGCAACCTTAAATCCTTGTCTGGCATTCATATCGACCCGCAATTATAGATTCGGTGGTTAAATAACTTGCATCGAGTGCCAAATGCAATTGACACCGTGGGAGTTGGGCGGGGCCTAACTCCCCGCCTAAGCCTACTCCCGCCCGTGAACAAAGACGTGATGTTACAGGGCGACCCCGTACCTTGGATCGTAACGATCGCTAGCGCGATCTCACTTTCGCTGCTATGCAGCGACCTTCAATCGGCGCGGCCTTCGCGGCGTTACGTTCGGCTGCGTCGCATTCGCTCCTTGCTCGTTTGCTACCGCAAACGAGTACCCTCACATTCACGCCGCGGCGCCTACCGCGCTTGTTGAC
>JAVBRV010000176.1:0-11079 GCA_031547585.1 Victivallaceae bacterium | reverse complement strand
ACCCCGCCCCCCGCCGCATGCGGGTGCGTTCCGGCCGGCCCGGTTTCGCCGCCGTCAAGGGGGCTCGATAGCTCTCTATCGTCCCGCTTGACGGCGGCGAACCGGCCTCAGCCGGAACTGCAATCTTGCTATCTTTTCAAGCTTGACTTGACGCCAGTTGCCGCGCCGCGAAAGTGATGGCTACGACGACGCCGCCGTCGAGAATGAACTGCAGGAACCCCAGAAACGGAATCATCAGGGGAATGCGGGTTTCGGGGTTGATATAAAGCATCATCCTCACTATGCAGAGGATAAGCGCCAGGCTGTAGCCGGCCAGGATCAGCCCGGCGTTGATTACGGGGGTGCTTCCCGGCGCGCGGTTGATCCGGTTGAGCCTGGTCGCCAGACCGCAGACGGCCACGAATCCCCAGAACAGGTTGAAGAGAGGAATAAGCAGCAGCAACACCATTGCCAGCGGCGATCTCGGCCGCCGGTCTTCGGCCGGAACCAGCTTCCAGCAGCGGTAAAGGGCGATCAAGGAGAGAATCCAGAAGATGAATTCGCCGAGTTCGCCGACTTGCCGCAGCCCCCTCGCAATCAGCGGCAGCGGTTCCAACGGTTCGCGGGCTGCGGCAACGACCAGGGCGATCAGGATCCCCGCCAGTCCCAGAAGAGCCGCCAATATGAAACAGGGTAAGAGACTGTTGCGGGAGGATTTGAGCAATACCGCCAATTCCAGCCACTCCTCTTGCGCCATCACCGGCTTCGGGGGAACGATTGCCGCTGGTTTGTCCGGTTCGCTCGGTTCTTCCGGGGCGGGGCGGGCGATCCAGTCGCCGAACGGCTCCCAGTCGATTTGATCCCCGGAGACCTGGTCGCCGTCGGTGAACAACCCCTGCCGGAAAAAGCCGTCGAGCTGCCCGTATTCGTACGGACCGAGAATCCGTTCGCCCTGCTTGACATAAAACGACTTGACGGCCATTTCGGCTCCTCCCGTATTTTTCGCTTCTTCTACAGTAATGTCATCCCGGGGAATTGTCAAACGGGAGAGCCAATTTCAAACGAGCTTTTGAAATTGGCTCCGGATGAAATATTTCTGAAACATTTCAAGGCTCCGGGAGAAGTTTTTTCACCGGCGTTCTTGCGGTTTGGGGGAGGGAAGGGTATACTATGGATAACCCCACAATTGGAGAATCAGCCATGCCGCATTTGATCGCCGATGAAACTGTTCTTTTCGAATCGCCTTCGCCTGCCGATATTTTTTGCTATACACCCTCGCTCTGCCGGGGCTTCGGGGAGCGGATTCTCGCCGGTTTCGACCTCGGCGGACCCGGTACCGAAAAACTGGAGGGGCCGCGTTCCGACGTCGGCGACTACCCGAGCGGCAACCAGTTCCGCGTTCTCCTCTCCGACGACCGGGGAGCGACCTGGCGCGAAAGCTCCACCCGGCTGCCGATGTGGCATGTGATCCTCTTCCGGGCGGGGAAGTTTCTTTATGCCCTCGGTCACTCTGGTCGCCTTATCATCAGCCGCAGCGCCGACAACGGCGAAACCTGGTCGGAACCGGCGGTGTTGAATGATCAGTTCCGCCACCACCAGAGCGCGGGACGGGTCGATTTCCGCCACGGCAAAGTCTATGTGGCCTACGAGCGGAAGATTGCCGGGGCGAACTGGCCGGGCGTCGCGCCCTTCCTGATGGCGGCGAAGGAGGAGGACGATCTCTGCAACCCCGCCGCTTGGCGCTTCTCGGAGCATTACGACGCGCGCGGACTCTTCGCCGCCGCCGTGGCCTCCGGCGGCTACCCCGGCAACAACCAGGAGCCGGGCATCCTCGAAAGCAACGTGATCCGCATCTACGACCCGGAGCACAATTTATACGATCCGGAGGACCGGACGGTGCTGATCCTGATGCGCACCTTCAGCCGTGTGAACGGTTTGGCCGGGCTGCTGAAGGGTGTCGAGCATCCGGATGGACGGCTGGTGGTGGAACCGGTCCGGACGCCGGAGGGGACGCCGCTCTTTCTCATTCCCTTCCCGGGCGGGCAGATGAAGTTCCACCTCGATTACGACCCGGTTTCGAAGCTCTACTGGCTGATCTCAACCCAGGCGATGAACGGCTATGCCCGACACCCGCTGTATGGCGGCGAACGGCAGCGGCTGGACCTCTTCTACTCCCGGAACGGGCTGGAATTCCGCCTGGCCGGAACCGTCGCGGCCGCCGCGAACACCAAAGGGAGTCGCCACTACGCGAGCTTGCTTTTTGACGGTGAGGACCTTTTGGTCTTCAGCCGTTCCGGCGACGACCGCGCCAAGAACCCGCATGACGGGAACCTTCTGACGCTCCACCGGGTGAAAAACTTCCGCGATCTGGCTGACTGTTGAGGAAGAATTACGAATTACGAATTGAGGGAAGGGGAGAGAGCGGGTTTGGCCGATTGGCGAGGGTAGGGCGCTCTGTCCTCAGAGCGCCGTTCTCGTTGTATGGTCTTTGGGGCGATAATTCATCTTTGGCTTGCGCCGGAGAAGGAGAACCCGAATCTCTTTACTACTGAGCCAATTGCAAAAGCCAGTGGAACTGGCTTTGCAATTGGCTCTACTGGCTGACGGTAGCGCCGGTTGCTCCGGCGGAGACGGCGAGGGGGGCGTTCCCCGCCCGGACGACTTCGGCGGCGGCGGCTCCGGTTTCGGGGGTGCGGATGCTGACGTACCAGGTGCGGCGGCGTCCGAACCATCCCGAGATCGAGGGGACGGGCTGTTCGAGCTGGGCCAGGGTGGCTTCGAAGCCGCCGCCCCAGGTGTCGGCGCCGATGGCGACGGATTTCTCCATGGTGGCGCTGGCGAGGCTGTCGGCCAGCGAACAGCCGCCGAAAAGGAGCCCGGCGGGCACGAGGATGAGGGGAAGAGTCTTTTTCACGGTTTTCTCCGGTTAGGTGTCTCTTGCCGGACCGGTCCGACAAAGATTGGGTTATAGCATAAAAATCTGTCAACCCCGGTTGAAATTCCGCCACCTTCGTGCTATATTGATGGAATTGGCATTTACAGCAAACTTTTTTAGTGGAGATGTTTCATGGGTCAGCAACTGAACAAGATCGAAAAACGCCGCCGCCGCAAAGCCTACCTCGACCGCTGCAAGGCGAAAGTGCGTCAGGCGATCAAGGCCGTCAAGAAGTAAGCGGCCTCTCATACGAAAAGCCCCGGCTCGTTTAACGAACCGGGGCTTTTTGCTGAAATTCACCTTGACATGGGAGCCGTAGTTGTGTATAGTATGACGTTAACGTTAACGTCTGGTGAATGAATGCAACGACCGAGGGTTCGATTGATCGATGTGGCGCGGGCCGCCGGATGCAGTCCGATGGCGGTGTCGCGCGTGTTTGCCGGCAAGGCGGCGGGGGAGGTGGGGGAGGAGCTCGGCGCCCGCATACGCGCGCTGGCGGCGGAGCTGGGCTACCGGAGCAACATCGCGGCGCGGGCGCTCCGTTCGGGCAGCACCCGGACGGTCGGCATGGTCCTCGGCGAAATCGCCAACGGCTACTACGCCGCCTTCGCCGAACTCGCCCTCCTGGAAGCGATGCGCCACAACTACCAGCTGCTGCTCTCCCTCACCATCTGGAAGCAGGAAGAAGAGCTGCACTGTCTGGAAAATCTCTATGCCCGCCAGGCGGACGGAATTTTGTATTACCCGAACCTGGAATTGCAAACCGGTCCGCTGCTCGACCAGCTGGAAAAGAGCCGCTTCCCCTTGCTGCTGGCGGATCAGCATTCGACCCGGTTCAACACCATTTTCAACGATGCTTCCGAGGGCATGCGGGAAGCGGTTCGCTCCTTGAAGGCGGCGGGGCATGGTGCCGTTTTCGGCGTGATGGACTCCCGCCCCGGCTGGCGGGAGCCGCTGCTCGAAGCCGGCCGTGAAGAAGGCGTTGCGATCGCTATGACGAATTTGCGTCCGGGGCCGGAGAACCGCCGGGCGATCATCGCCGGCATTCTGGCGGAGCGTCCGGGCGCGATCATCCTCCGGGCGCGCCTGACGACGGAAGCGCTGCTCCGCGAAATCGCGGCGCACGCGCCGGACTACCACCCCGCCATCGTGGCGGATCACGAACTGTCAACCCCGGTTTCGGGCAACCCCCTTTTGCGCGGCGTCCTCCGGGTGGATACGAAAACGTTTGCCGAAACGGCGATGCGGCGGGTCATTGAACTCGCGGAGAGTCCGGGGGGTGGCGAAATTTGCCGCCTCGCGGTTCCCGTCCGTTACCTGCCGCGCGCCCGGTTCGGAGAAATCGAAATCAAGGAAGAGTAAAGAATGAGAATCCACACGCTGCCCAAGACCGACGCCATCCTCCACAATCCGGGGGGCGGAATGATGTACCTCCAGCGCGGAGCGAACAAAATCCGTTACGACCAGATTCCGAAGGACGCCTGGTTCCTGCGCGAGAAGCTGACCGACAAGATCGCCTTCGCGATTCCCTGGTCGGTGATTGAGCCGGAGGAGGGGAAGTTCCAGTGGAAGCATCCGGATTGGGAGGGCTGCATCGACAGCTGGCTCGACGCCGGTTTCAAAGTCGCGCTGGAAATCCGGGGGATGGATACCTGGGGAACGTTGTACAACGAAGGCGTTCCGCAATGGGTATTCGACGCGGGGGCGCGCTATATCGATGAGTCGCTCGATCTCTATAAAGGCAGCTACACCCTCAATTTTCTCGACTTCGAGCGTGAAAAACGGCCGGTGCGCTACCCGGTCTATTGGGATGAAGTCTATATCGAGAAGACCCGCAATCTCGTTCAGGCCATGGGCGAACGCTACAACGGCCGCCCCGAAATCGAGTGGATCAACCAGGGGCACATGGGCCGTTGGGGCGAAATGCATCTGTCGTCGCACAGCCCTCTCCAGCCGTGGTTCGACGCGGGGCTTACCCGCGAACGCTATCTCGAGGCGATGATCCGGCTGATCGACATCTACCGCGAGGCTTTTCCCGACACCCGGCTGTGCCAGGAGATTTGCGCCCCGGTATTCGCCGAGGGGCTGGGGGATGATTACCTTGCCCTCGAAGAGGTTCCCGAGGTGTACGCCCATCTGGCGGCGAAGGGCGTCATCATCAAGCAGAACGGCATCGGCAAGGCGTGGCACGGAACCCGTTCGCGCTACATCGACCAGGCGACCCTCGAACTTTTCGACCAGTACTACCGGATGACGCCGGTCGCCTGTGAAAATCTGGTGCTGCGCGAAGCCCTCGAGGAAGCGCTCAACGCCGGCCACATCAGCTACTGGCACTCCGGCGGCGAGCGGCAGGGGCTCCACATCATGCAGCACGAGCTGCCGGTTCCCTTGCCGGAGAAGAAGGTCTGGAGCTACACTACCTACTTCCCGGAGGAGTACGCGAAGATGTCCGTGGAAGACGAAAAGAACGTCTGGCGGATGATGGCGCGCCGCTGCGGCTACCGGCTGGAGATCGAATCCATCGCGGTGGAAGATTGCGTGGTGACGATCGAGTGGAACAATTCCGGCAGCGCCCCCTGCTATGAGAAGCTGACCCTGGAACTCCGGGCGGAGCGGAGCGGCGAAACCGTGTCGGCAATCCGTTGCCCGGTTCTCGCGGAGGGTACGGAGAAGATCCGGCTGCCCTACGCCGTCCCCGCCGATGCGGACCTCAGCCTTCGGCTCACCACCCCCCGGGGCGCGGTGGCCCTGGGGAATTGCGGTCTCGATGAAGACCGCCGGCTCCGCTTTCCCGCGAAATAACCTGGGGAATTGGAAAAGTTACCAAGGTAGGGCGCTCTGTCCCAGAGCGCCGTTCTCGTCGTGTGGTCTTTGGGGTGGGAATTCGTCTTTGCCCTATGCCGAAGAAGGAAGAGCCCAATACGGTTTATCCTGCGATCATATCCTGTAGACCTGGCAACGAGAACGGCTGCCTGGGGACAGGCAGCCCTACCAGGATGCGCGGCAATCGTCAGGAGAGGCCCGGCCGCACGCTTTCGCGCGACAGGAGGTGATAGGGGAGAAGCGTCCGCGGCGGCACCGGCGTGCCGTTGAGGCGCGCTTCGATGACGTCGACGACGGCGGCGGCCATGGCGGGGTAGTCCGGGGTGACGGTGGTCTGCGGCGGCACCGCGTGGCAGGAGAAGAAGGTCTGTTCGGAGGCGATGAGCGAAATATCCTCCGGAACCCGTTTGCCGAAGAGCGACAAGGCGTAGAGACTGACGATGCCCGCGTTTCCGCCGGGGCAGAAGAGGGCGTCGGCCTTCTGCTTCAGGAGCTTGCCGATGATTTCCACATATTTCTCGGAACCCGGCCCGGAGAAGTGAATCAACGTCTCTTCATCCGGCAATCCCCTCGTTTTCAACCCCTTGCGGATCGCTTCGGCGCGGATGTCCGCATTGCCCGTTCCCGGGTCGCCGTGAATGATGCAGCCGATCCGGCGGCAGCCCCGCCGGTAGAGGTGGTCGAGCGCCGTCTCCATCCCCTGCGTCTCGTCGTTGTGGACGAAGTAGACATCGTGCGGCACGCTCTTGGCGTTGCGGTCCACGATCACCAGGGGGGCGCTGAAACGCTCGCTCCAACGGGCGAAATCGGCGGGTTCGGCGCCGATCGCCACCGCCCCGCAGAACTGGATGCTGTCGAGACGCTCCAAGTTGTTGTACGGCAATATTTCCAGCCGGAATTCGCGCTTCGGGAATTCATGGGTCAGCGCCATTAAAATCATATCGACGCAGCTCTGCACCGGGTAGAGCGAATCGTAGGGGGTGATGATGACCACATTCCGCTGTTTGGTCGAGAGCCGGGGGTGGTAGCCGTACTCCTTGGCCACCTGGAAGACCCGCTCGCGAAGCTCCGGGCGGATGCTCGGGTGATGGCTGAATACCCGCGATACCGTCGCCGTCGAGACTCCGGCGAGGCGGGCGATTTCCTGAATCTTCATGATGGTATTTTCCTGTTTTGTGATTCATTTACAATATATTCTGTTTTTTAAGAAAATCAATCGCTGATTACCCGATCTTTTTCACAGTTTGCGGAAAGGGGAATTGAAAGAGCCCCTTCGCCGGGTTATCTTGCATACAAGGACAACAGGGAGCTGACATCATGAAAAAGACCTTTCTCAATCAGCCGGGGCCGGTCATCACCGGCATCTTCGCCGGGCAGACGCCCCAGGAATTGATCGCCGAAGCGCGGACCGCCGAATTCGAGGGCGCGGGCGGCCTCTGCTACGAACTCACCGACCTGAAGCCGGAGTTCCGCAACCGGGAGTCCCTCAAAACCGTCGTCGACGCGGTGAACCTCCCCGCCATGTTCGTTTTCTACCGCAACGACCGGCAACAGGGCCTCGGCGACGAAGCCCGGCAGGAGGTGCTGCTGGCCGCCGCCGAAGCCGGGGCCGCGATGATCGACGTCATGGGCGACCTCTACGACCCCTCGCCGATGGAGCTGACCCATAACCCCGCCGCCATCGATCAGCAGAAACGCCTGATCGAAAAGATTCATTCACTTGGTTCAGAGGTCGTTATCTCCTCTCATATGCCGTGTTCGCGCACGGCGGAGGAGGTGCTGGAGCATCTGCGGGAATCCGCTTCGCGCGGCCCCGACGTGGTCAAGATCGTCACCACCGTCAATACCGAAGAGGAGCTGGCTGAGGCCTTCCGCACCACGTTGCTTCTGAAGCGTGAACTCAAGATCCCCTTTATCCACCTCTGCAACGGCAAGTTCAGCCGCCCGCACCGCTTTATGGGACCGGCGCTCGGCACTTCGATCTTTTTCGCCGTTCCGCGTTACGAGCCGCGCTACGGCATGGGGCAGCCGTCGGTCCGGGCCTTCAAGGCCGTGCTCGACAATCTTCACTGGAATATCAACAACCTGTAACAGGAGAAGGGTATGGAAAAGCGTCTGGTTGGTAAAGTCGCCCTCGTAACCGGTTCCGGCGGGCGGATCGGCCCCGCCGTGGTGCGCCGCCTGGCCGCCGAAGGCGCGGCCGTCGCGGTCACCGACCTCTCGAAAGAGGTGGCGGCGGCGCTGGCGGCGGAGATCGTCGCCAGTGGCGGCAAAGCCTGGTCCGCCGGGCTCGACGTGACGAACAGCGCGGAGGTCGAAGCGGTTTTCACGGAGGCGGAAAAGGCTCTCGGACCCCTCGACATTCTGGTCAACAACGCCGGGCTTCTGCGGCGAAGCTCCGACAACTTCTACGAGGTGGAAGAAGCCACCTGGAGCCAAATTCTCGACGTCAACCTGGGCGGCGTCCTCCGCTGTTGCCGCCGGGCCGTCGGCGGCATGATCGCCCGCAAACGCGGCGCCATCGTCAACCTCGGGTCGATCGCCGGAGTCTCCGGACTGCCGGGCTGGGCGGATTACGCCGCCGCCAAGGGGGGCGTCATCGCTTTCAGTAAAACGCTGGCGATGGAGGCGGGCGCGTACGGCGTCACCGTCAACTGCGTTTCGCCGGGCATGATCGCCGACAACCCGGTGCCGAACCCCGGCACCTGGCTGGGGCGCTCCGGCGTTCCGGCGGACATCGCCTCGATGATCGCCTACCTCGTCTCCCCGGAGGCGAATTTCATCACCGGCAGCAACTTCATGGTGGATGGCGGCCGGGTGGTCGGTCCAAAAAACGCTTCCTGGAGTAAGTAATTATGAGTTTCAAAGGGAAAACCGCCATCATCACCGGAGCCGCTTCCGGCATGGGCCTTCTCGCCGCCCAGCGGCTGGCGGCGGATGGAGCGAAGGTGGTGCTGACCGACGTGGACGGCGCCAAAGCCGAAGCCTGCGCCGTGGCGATCCGCGCCGAAGGCGGCGAAGCCTCCGGCATCGGGGTGGACGTCCGCAAGTTCGAGGATCTCGACGCGGCGGCAAAGCTGGCGGCGGAAAAATACGGTTCGATCGACCTCCTCATCAACTGTGCCGGGGGAGCCGCCTCGCGGGTCTGGAAGCGCAATGAACCCTTCTACGAGCTCCCGGTCGAAGTGATCGAATGGGGCCTCGACGTCAACCTGAAGGGTGCCGTCCTCGCCTGCCGCGCCGTCCTCGGCCGGATGATCGGGCAAAAGAGCGGCGTCATCATCAACCTGAGTTCGGTTTCGGGCATGAACGGCAGCGGCAGCGTCGATTACTCCGCCGCCAAGCGCGGCATTATCGGGCTCACCGAAAGCATCGCCTTGATCGGCGCGAAGCACGGCGTCCGCTGCTGCTGCGTCACCCCAGGTCCGGTGCTGACCCGCGCTGCCATGGCCAACATGCGGACTCCGCTGGCGCGGGCCGCCGAACCGGATGAAGTGGTCGACCTCATCCTCTATCTCGCAAGCGACAAGGCCGCCTTCATCACCGGCAGCAATCACAAGATCGACGGCGGCTACTGTCTCAACGGAGCGGAATGGAAATGAAGGGGAAACAGATTGTTTTCACCGGCGTCGGCCGGGCGGAGCTGCTTGATTTCGAATACTCCCTGCCGAAGGCGGGGGAGGTGTTGATCGAATGCGACTACTCGGCGGTCAGCGCCGGAACCGAACGCGCCAACCTGGTGGCCATGCCCAATACCGGCGGCGGCGACCAGGGCTTCCCCTTCCATCCCGGGTACAGCGGCTGCGGCCGGATTATTGCGGTGGGCGAGGGGGTCGAGAGCCACCAGCTCGGCGACCGCGTCATCATCAACTGGGGCGGACACCGTTCGCATTTCATCAAACGGGCTGAAACCGTAACCAAGGTGGAGGATTCCTCGATTGACTCCCTCGACGCCTCTTTTGCCCATATCGCCTCCTTCGCCTTCCTCGGCGTGCGTAAATTGCGGCTGGAGGTCGGCGAATCGGCGATGGTGGCGGGGCTGGGGCTCCTCGGCATGTTCGCGGTGCAATTTGCCCGCCTCTCGGGGGCGATCCCGGTGCTGGCTTCGGACTTCGACCCGGCCCGGCGCGAGCTCGCGACGAAGCTGGGCGCGGATATCGTCTTCACGCCGGGCGAGGAGAATTACACGGCAAAGGTTCGCGAAGCCGCCGGGGGAACCGGCGTCAACGGCGTGATCGAAGTCACCGGTTCCGCCGCCGCCATGAAGCAGGCGCTCGAATACGTCGCCTGGGAGGGGCGGATTTCGCTTCTCGGCTGCACCCGGGTTTCCGACGTCGGCATCGACTTCTACCAATTCGTTCACCGGCGGGGGGTCAGCCTGATCGGCGCGCATACCAGCACCCGGGCGAAGCAGGAATCCCGTCCCGCCGGCTGGACCGAGCACGACGACTACGTAACCTTTCTCAAGCTGCTGGCGGCGAAACGGTTGCAGGTTCGCCCCCTGATCTCCGAAGTGGTCCCCCCGGAGGAAGCGCCGCGCATCTACGCGCGCCTCGCCGAAATGAAGAATCCGCCTCTCGGCATTGCATTTGATTGGAGGAAACATGAATAAGAAAAAAGTATTGGTTCTCGGCGCGACCGGCGCCATGGGCGTCTACCTGGTTCCGGAACTGGCGGCGCTGGGCTACGAAGTCAAAGCGGTTTCCCTCGATGAGGTCGTATCCGCTTACTCGAATGTTACTTATATCAAGGCGAACGCCAAAGATGAAGCCTTCCTGACGGAGCTGCTGAAGGAAAACTTCGACGGCATCGTCGACTTCATGATCTATGGGACGGAGGAGTTCCGGGCGCGCTACGAGCTTTTGCTGCGGAGCACCGGGCACTACATCTACCTCTCCAGCTACCGCGTCTACAGCGGGGGGTATCCCGTGACGGAAGAGACGCCGCGCCTGCTGGATGTATCGAAGGACGAAGGGTTTCTCGCCACCGAAGATTACTCGCTCTACAAGGCGCGCGGCGAGGACATCCTGCGGAATTCCGAATTCCGCAACTGGACCATCGTTCGCCCGGCCATCACCTATTCGAAGTTCCGTTACCAGCTGGTGACGCTGGAGGCTCCGGTGGTGGTGGCCCGGGGGATGAAGGGGCTGCCGGTGGTGCTTCCGGAGGCGGCGCTTTCGGTTCAGGCCACCATGAGCTGGGCGGGGGACGTCGCCAAAATGTTCGCGCGCCTTCTCTTCAACCCCGCCGCGCTCCTCGAAGCCTTCACGCTGGCCACCGCCGAGCACCGCACCTGGGGCGAGATCGCCGAGTACTACAAAGAAATCATCGGCTTGAAATAC
>JAVBRV010000170.1:0-5398 GCA_031547585.1 Victivallaceae bacterium | reverse complement strand
ATCTCCAGCCGGTCGCAGCGAGGGGCCTCGGGGAATTCGGAGGTGTTGTGCTCGGAAGTCACCGCATAACTGATTTTCGCCAGCAGCTCCGGCGGCATGGTGGCGAAAAAAGTGTCGAGGAGCTCCGGCTGGAGCCAGATCGCGGTGCATTCAGGGAATTTTTCCTTCAGCAGCTTCGGGAAGTCGGTCGTCCGCTGAACCAGGTCGTGAAAAACCTCGATTTGCGGATCCAGCTGCTTCAGGTAGGCGGCAAAATAGAGATTGCGGGATTGGGTCGCATAGTGATTCGGCCATTCAAAGCAGAGAATTTTCCGGTGCCCGTGGTCGTAAAAATGGTGGGCCATCACTTCCAGGCCTTGAAGAATATTGTTTCGCAGCAGGATGTCCACTCCGGTGGAAAAACCGAAAAGGGAGATCAGAAAAAGATCGGGGTTTAGCCGGCGGACTTCCCGGATGATCTCCTCATCCGGATCCGAGCAGAAACAGATGGTCTGCGCTTCGCACACCCGGTTCAGGAACTCTTCCCGATTCTGCCGGTAATCGGTTGCGAGGCAGGAATAGGAGGCCGTTTCCAGCTTCTGCTTCAGCCGCGCGCCGATCTTGCGAAGAAACGGGAACCGGTGAAAATCGAAGATCACATTCCCGTCTTTAGGCTGGAACCCGGTGAAAATCCCTCGCTTATTCAGCTCTTCGGTAATCCGGGCGCGCATTGCGTCACTGACATGGGGATCGTGGTTGAGCACCCGATAAAGGGTGGTCGCCCCGATTCCCAGTTCGCGGGCGGTCCGGCGGAGATTGAGGTCTTTTTTCATACCCTAATTATACTATATCGCCCGGTATTTGTCAATGGGGAAGAGATTTTTTGCAGGGGAAAGTCATGGAACACCTGTTCCAGATTTATGTCGTCAACTTCGGTGACTGAAAATTTTTTGCGGAATTAATAGAACCACGTCTTGACTTGTGGTCCTATGTTTGGTATAATATACTGTATGGAATAGGAGATTGGTGGTACTATGCCGAAAAAAGAACAAGACCATTATAAATACAATCAGTTGATCAGCATTCTGCGGCAGAAGATTTTCGCCGGAGAGTTTGCGTACGGGCATCAGCTTCCGCCGGAACGGACGCTGGCGGAGATGTTCGGTTTCGCGCGGGTCACCATCCGCACGGCGCTCCGGGAGTTGAGCGAAGATGGCCTGATCGAGCAGCGGCGGGGGGTCGGCACTTTCGTGACGCATCCGGGCCGGGCGGGGGAGGCGAGGCGGGTGGAGCAGCGGATTTTGTTTTTCTGCGATCCTTCGCCGGCGGGACTGCCGCCGGAAGCGGACCCCTACACCAGTCAACTGCTGCTCGGCTTCCATAAGGCGAAAGACGCGGAGAATCTGTTCCGGCTGGAGACGGTCGTGGTTCCATCGGAAGCCCCTTCGATTCCGGCCTACGCGGCGGAGTGCGGCCTGAAGCCGGCGGAGTGGGACGGCGTTATCTTTCAGGAAGGTTCCGGCAAGTTGACCTCGGGCAACATCGACGACCTGATTCAGGAGAAAGTCAATTTCGTGGTTCTCGGCGAGTCGGAGAATCCGCGCTATTACCCGGTGGTCGCGGTCGACTGCTACCAGGGGGCGTATGATTTGACCGCCTGTCTCTTGAAGCGGGGGAAGAGGTCGCCTTTTCTCTTGTTCCAGTCGCCGCGGCATCTCTGGGAGAAGCGGATGGCGGCGGGCTTCCGCCGGGCCTGCCTGGAGGCGGGAGTCGCCTGGAGTGATTCCCGCATCGTCCACGACGGATCGACCGGAACGGCGGGGGGAGGGGAGTTCGTCCGGAAGCTGATCCGCGAGAAGGTCCCCTTCGACGCCCTGGTCGTCATCCAGGACCGGCAGGTCGCCGGCATCATGACGGCGCTGGAGGAGTCCGGGCTGCGGGTTCCCGAGGCGGTTGACGTCGGCTTGTACGACGGCTACCAATGGCTTTCGCTTCAGTATCCCCGCCTGCCGCGCCTGGCGCAGCCTTTTTCCGAAACGGGCGAGGCGGCGATCCGGATCCTGATGGAGCGTCGGAGGAAACCCGACTCCGGCGTCACGATCCGGGTGATTCCCCCCCGGCTGATTGTACCGAAATAAGTATAAGGAGTATGGAGTCATGTGTCTACGCTTATTGAGTTTCTGGTTGTGTGGAATCACCGCATTTTCTCTTTTCGCGGAGAGCGATCTGATTCGCGAAGTCGAGATGCCGCCCCGGAAAAAGCAGCATGAGCTTTATTCCGGCGTACAGGATATTTCGATCAAGGGGAGTTCGTTCTACCGGGAGGGGAAGCCGGTGTTCGTCTCCGGCGCCTGGCAGCTGGATGTGGAGGGCTCCGGCTGGCATCACCGCCTTTTCAAGGTCAATGTCTGCACCTACAACCCGGAATTCATCTTCACTTATTATGGACTCACCAAGGGGAAGGATGGAGTCAGCCGGTTCGAGTTGAAGCCGAACCCCTGGTATGACACGATTATCAACCGTTTTCTCTCCAACGGGGTCAATTTCTGGCAAGAGCACAAAGCCGGAGGGCCGAGGGGAGAGAAGGATCCGGTTTTTAAGGAAGTATATGGAGCCGGGCACTTCGTCGCCTTCGACCCCTGGCACCCGCTGGGAATTCCGCTCTACCGGGAGCTCTACAAAACCTGGATGCGTTACACACAGAATTATCCGGTCTGGTGCTATGAATTGTTCAATGAGATGATCTATGACAACGTTCACGCGATCAGCCGCGATGCGTTCCGGACGGCGATGCAGGGGAAATACCGGGATATCGCCAAGGCGAACCGGGCCTGGGGGAGCTCCTTCGCCTCCTTCGCCGAGGTCGACGCCCCCGGCTATCTCAGCGACCACGGGGAGAAGGAGCTGGCGCGCGGTAGATTGTACCAGGCGGAGGGGCGGAAGCACCCGAACCTTCTGGTGGACTGGCAAAAATTTCAGGCGGAGCGCAGCTACGAAGCCATCCGCACCCTGATGCCGATTATGCGCGGCTACGACAACGACCCGAAGGTCTTCTCCACGCTGCAATCGCATATGAACTGGTGGCTGGATCACACCAAAAGCGGATTGAAACCGGAAGCTCTGACCGATTTCTCCGACTTCCTGTCGCATGAGAACTACATCGGTTTTATCGAAAGCGGCGATTCCCGGAGCTGGCAGTACGTGGCGAAGATGCTCCGGGCGAATATGATCGGCGACCTTGTCCGCGGCACTTGCCCCGACAAGCCGATCTTCAACGCGGAATCTCCGCTCGGCGTCACGCTTCGCGGCGCTCCCGAGGAGGAACTGACGGCGGGGGATCTTGGTAATATGACTTCCGGTTGGAGCTTCTTCGACGCGACCGCCGCGCTCCCTGCCGACTGGAACCTGGAGAAAGCCGATTCCTCCGGCTGGAAAGCGATCGCCGTCCCCGGCATGTGGGGGAAGAACGGCCACCCGAAGTGTAAGGTCGGCATCTACCGCAAGGAGTTCACACTGACCGGGGAGCAGCTCTCGCGCCCCGTGTTCCTGAATGGCACCGGGCTGGCCGACTCCGGAGAAATCTATCTCAACGGGAAGTCGGTCGGTACGGTAAAGGGGTTCAACACGCCCTTCACTTTCGATATCGGCGCGCTGGCGAAGCGGAATAATGTCATCGCCGTCAAGATCGAGAACCGCTACTTCGAGGGCGGCATGTATTACGGGGGCATCCGGGGATTCATCTCGGTGAACGGCAAACGGCAGCTCCCGGACGGCAAGGCCGCTTTTGAGCCGCGCCACTACCGCGCCTTCTACTGGAGTCAGGTGGTTCACGGTATGAACGGCATCATGTTCAGCTACAACCAGCCGCAGCACACCATGGGCGCGCGCTCCATCCCTTTGATTACGCAGGAGCTGGGGAACGTTGCCGATTTTCTCTTTATGAAAGAGAACCAGCCGGAAAGCGCGGCGGCGCTTCTCTACCCCCGCGAATCGATGACGACCATCATCCACAAGGATTATCTGCAAAGCCTGGAGGGCCCGGCGACGATCGACCTCATCCCCTGGTATGCGGCTCTCGCCTGCAACGGCTACCAGCCCCGGGTGATCCGGGCGGTGGACCTGGGCGGCGACCGGGCCGCGGGGCTGAAGCTGATTGTCATGCCGAACAATCCGCGCGTTTCCAAAGAGGCGTACCGGCAGCTCGGCGATTTCGTCCGGGCCGGGGGGACTCTCGTCACCAACTACGGCTCCCTCGCCATCGACGACGATACGCATGAGGCGCTCGACTCGTCGGAGCTGACCGGCGTGGTTCCGGCGGCGGCGCTGGAGCTGACGGAGTACAAGGTTGGCAATCTCGGCTCCGGCAAGCTCGTCAACCGCTTCCTCGACAACGCCCGGGGGATGAAATTCGACCTCAAGGGCGCTGAAAGCCGCCTCCGTTTCGCCGACGGCACTCCGGCTCTCACCCGGCACCGCTACGGCCGGGGGTGGGTGTATATGGTCGCGGGCAACCTCCGCCCGGAACACCTGACCCGGATCATCGTCGCCGCCGCCAAAGAGCAGAAGCTGGCCGCGCCCTGGGAGCTTCTGCCCTACAAGAAGGCCTTCAAGCCGGAATTTACCGATGGGAAGGTCTATACGGGAGCCGACGGCAGTCGGCTGGTTTATCTGCTCAACTACGATCTCACCGGCGCGGCGCGGCTTCGTTTGCCGGAGGTGTCGGGGAGCTTCCGCATCCGCAATGTGGAGAATAACCGCCCGGTGCCTTCCCCCTCCGGCAAGGAGTTCTGGAGCGGCGAGGAGTTGAAGAGCGGTATTCCCGTCGCCCTGCGGCAGTTCTCGCCGGTGGTGCTCCTGCTGGAGCCGGCGGGGAGTACTCCCCGGGCCTTCCGGGGAATTTCGCCCACCCGCCTCGCCATGCTGAATGAATTGTGGAAGAAGCCGGAACCCAACGAGGGCGGTCCCGTCATCGGCCAGACCCCGCTGTACCTCCTGACCATGGAATACGGCACCCTCCCGACTGCCCACCGGCTGCTGACCGATCACGGGTTCAACCTGAAGAACCTGAAAAGCGGCGACTCCTACGAGGGGCTTGACGTGGTTTTCCATGTGCACCCCCGGGATGTCTGCAAGGAGCCGGAGAAGCTGCTGGAATTCGTTCGTAACGGCGGCGGCCTTTTCCTGACCGGCGGCCCGTCGCTCAACTATCACACCACGAGCCGGAATCCGGAGCTGATGAAGGCGTTCAAGTTGAACCTGGCCTACATCCCGGCGGCGCTGTACCGGGAGAATCCCCCCTTGCCGGTGGAGGACGCCATGAACGTCCATTGCACGGATATGGGGAAACACCCGGTGACGGCGGGCGTCCGCGATTTCGTCACTGCCGGTGCGGGCTTTCTGACCTCGGTGCCGCCGGGGG
>JAVBRV010000079.1:0-4589 GCA_031547585.1 Victivallaceae bacterium | reverse complement strand
CATGTGCGTCTTCCTGATTTTCACCCGGCTCCACTGGCATCACTACTTCCCCTTCCTCTTCTACCTGCCGTTTCTCGGCTGGATGTTCCTGGAAGCGCAAAGCGGGCGAAAAACCGCTTATGCGGCGCTGCTCCTGGGGCTCCTTGCCATCTTCACCACGCGGCTGGAGTGGGGCGTCCTCGAAGAGGCGCTCGGGGCTCCCCTCCTGGCGCTGGATCCCGACATCGCTACCTGGAAATATTTCCTCCCGCGCCTCCGGACGCTGGCCATTCTCGCCGGGCTCCTGCTCGCTTTCCTGCGCTTGTATCCGGTAAAGAGGCGCGATCTCCGGATTTCCGTTGCCGCGCTGGGAGCGCTTTTTCTGATCTACCTTGCCGCCGGATTCATCATCCGGCAACAGGCGATCCGCCTCGCCGAACAGCCGGAAACCAGGGTAAAAGCAGCCCGCCTCGGCAATCTCGGCGCGATCCGGGAGACGGCGATCGCCCTGGAGCCGGCCGATCCCGGGAACGCGGCCGTCTCCTTCCGCCGCGCCGCCAGCCGGGGGGACGCGGAGTCCTCCTCCCGGCTGGGGAAGCTGTATGAGGCGGGGCGCGGCGTCCCCCGGAACGAGGGGAACGCCTGGCGCTGCTACCTCCAAGCCGCCTTCAACGGCAAGAACGAAGCCTGGCCGGAAGCACTCCGGCTATTCCCGCACCTCGAAGGCCTGACCAGGCTTCCCTGAGCTCTGTTTGTCAGCTCCGGTTGCACATCCGCAAATCGGCGCGAATAGCCGCCTGATTCAAAAAAAAACGATTTTCTGCTTTTTCCCCTATTGACACCTGTGTATGAATACATCATACTATATGTAGCAATACGTAATCATTCACACAGAAGGTGAATCATGATGAACCGGAAGGACGATATCGCGCTTACCTTAAAAGAGGAAGCGGGGCAATTGCCGCCCAATTCCCGTTTTCACCCGATCCGCAAGCTGATGGGGCGCTTCAACACCAGCCAGCGGACGATCGAACAGGTGATGGAAAAGCTCGTGGCGGAAAACGTGGTGATCCGCCACCCCGGCAACGGTTATTTCACCCGGAACCAATCTCCCCGGCGTCAGCTTCACTACCGTTTGCTGTATCCGAAATGGCCGAGCCCCTCCTTCAAACGGCTGGAGACGCAGTGGCGGAACTATGCCGAAGAGAGCGGCAAACTGCGTTTCAGCAGCCGGACGCTGGACCGGAGCGACGAATTCTTCCGCTGCTTCCCCCTGGACGATTGCGACGCGGTTCTGGTGATTCCCCCCGCGGGGCTCATCAGCCAGGCGGGGATGGCCTACCTTTGTTCGCTGCCGATTCCGGCGGTGGTCATGAATCATGAGATCGGCGGCATCGGCGTCTCCATGGTCGCCGGGAACGCGCCGTCCGGGGGAGCGGTCGCGGCGGCGCACTTCATCAACAACGGGCACCGGAAGCTCGCCGTCCTCGTCACCGAGCCCCACGGCGACGGTTTCGACATGCGCCTTCAGGGCTTCTGCGATTTCGCCCGGCTTTCCGGAATCTCGGTCGAAGTCATCGAAACGGATACCGGGAGCTGGCAGGAGAGCCACTCCCGCTGCTATGCCGCGCTGGACGCCCACCTGAAGAACAAAGGGTTGAATTTCACCGGCCTCTTCCTCGCCAGCGCCCATCCGGCCTTGGAGGTGTACAAGCTTTTCGCGGATCGCGGGATTTCGATTCCCGGCGACGTCAGCCTCGTGACGCACGACAATCCCCCCGAGTGCGATTTCCTGACCCCGCCCCTGGACAGCATCCACGATAACCGGACGGAACAGATTCCCATAATCGACCGGGAGCTCCGGGAGGTGATTGCGGGAAGGAAGTCCTGCTTCCACCTCCGGCTGACGCCGAAGCTCGTCGTGCGCGAATCGGTCAGGAAGATCGGCGTCTCCTCCCTCGAACAAACGGTCCTCACATAAGGAAAGAAATCATCATGAAATCGAAGCTCCTACCATTTACACTTATCGAACTCCTCGTCGTAATCGCGATCATCGCCATTCTGGCCGCCATGCTGCTGCCGGCGCTCAACCAGGCGCGGGAGCGGGCCAGGCAGGCATCCTGCCTCAGCAACCTGAAACAGCAGGGCACCGCGACCGCGTTTTATATGGATGCCAACAACGGCTTCTTCTATACCGGCCTCAAGGATGACGGCACCCTCAACCGCGGCTTCGAATGGTATCAGGCCATGCAGCCCTATCTCGGGAAAAGCGCAACGGACGGCGAGGCCATGAAAACCGATAAACTGCTCTGGTGCGCCGTCGACGGGAATATGATCCGCGCCGCCAAAACCCCCGCCACGCTCTGGGTCGAGAAACGCATCAGCTACGGTTTCAACAACCAGCATCTGCCGCAACGGAAAAGCGGCCGGGTCAAGACGCCGGGCGCGACCATCTGCATCCTGGAAGCCGATACCGACCTCAATCTGCCTGCCCAGGGCGGCTACTATACGGCGCAGAGCTGGTCGAGCTCCGCCGCCCCCTGCGCCACCGTCCGCCACAACCGCAGCGGCAACGTACTCTGGATCGACGGACACGCCGGCGCCGTCCGCAGCTCCACCGGCCTCTGGAGCGGCCTCTACCTCAAAGGCGCACTCTGCAATAAATGGGAAAACGACAACCGCTGGACCATCGACGGTACGATCTGGACCGCAGCAAAGGACAATTGATGATGATGCTTTACAAAACAACCATCCTTCTCGCCCTCTTGGCCTCCCTCGGCCTCTCCGCCGCGGAAATCATGCTCGACGGCTGCCGCACGACGGAAAACTGGGTCAGCTTCAACGGCGGCGAATTCAAAGGAGCCAAAGTGAATCTCACGGGTTCGCCGGAGGGACTCCGCCTCGCCTACGACTTCACCGAAGGGGGAGCCTACGTCGGCTGCCGGCTGCGGAAATTTCCGCCCTTGCCCGCGGATTCCTTCAGCGTTACGGTCAAGGCCTCCGAAACGGCGTCTTTCAATTACCGGGTCATCGACAACACCGGCCGGACCTTTCAGGCCAAAGGTTTCACGTTGGCGAAAGAGGAGGAAAAAACACTCACCCTGAGCGTCAAAGGACCGTGGAGCAACGCCTGGGGCGGCGGCCATGAAGAGAAACAGCCGCAGCTCCCGATCAAAGCGGTCTGGCTGATGGCGACCAAGGGGAAGGAAGCGCCGCTCGCGGGCGTCATCCTGATCAAATCCTTCAAGGCCGAGGTGGCGGAGCTGCCGGAAGGCGCCATCCGGGGGGAGGACTTCACTACCGCGCTCGCCGGTTGGAGCCTTCGGGGCGAATGGCTCGCGCAGAGCGAAGGGGCCTTGCTGAAAATCAACGCTTCCGGGAAGGAGCCGGGGGAACTGGAGCTGGTGTTTCCGCAGCCCGGACGCGACCTGGTTCAGCGCTACCGACTCGAACCCGGGAAAGAGAGTGAGCTTTTCTACAAGGTTCCCTTCAACGGCCCGGTGAATCCGCGCAATCGCTACCGCCTCACGCTTCGCCTCCGTTCGGGGAATGAGAACGCGGAATACCGGATGCAGCTCGCCGGTTCGCAGTCGGGCCGGATCAACCTCGGCGACCCCAAATCGAGCCGGGAAATCGCCGCCTCGAAATTCGGCACCTGCGTCCACTTCAGCTACGCCCCGAAACCGGAAGGCGCTTTCAAGGTCTGGTATCCAAAAGCACAGCTGCTCGATGATATCGCCGCCTGTGGCTTCAAATACATCCGCGAAGGGCTCAAGCTCGAAAAAACGTCGGAGGGTTCCTGGAAAATCCGCGACACCGACCTCGACACCCTGAAACTGGCCCGCGAACGCGGCATCGAACAGATCACCGTCGTCTCCATGTCGGCGGACGATACGCTCGAGGAGTTCCTCGCCAAGCTCCGCGCCGTCGTCGAGGGCAGCCGGGATTATGTCAATGTCTACGAGCTCGGCAACGAACCGAACAACTTCGGCAACTGGCGCCAGAAGTACAAATTTAACGGCAACCCCGGCAGCTGGAACGGCTACGAAAGCGACGGCTCCGTTTCGGAATGGCTGAAGGAGCACACCCGCTATACCAACGCCGGAGCCGATCTCGTCAAACAGCTCGCGCCGGAGAAAACCGTAATCGGCCTCGGCTCCAGCTCGCCGACCAACTTTCACGCTTTGAACCTCGGGGTGTCGCCGAATCTCGACGGCGTGGTGGAGCACCCCTACACCTACTCGCTGCCGCCGGAGAAGATTCCCTTCGGCTGGGATCTTGAAAAACGCGACGGGATCCGGGTCGGCGACAAAGACTATACGTTCCGCGGCTTGATCGACTCCTATTGCGAGCACTTCCGGAAGACCGGCAAAGAGCGCTCCATCTGGGTGACCGAGTTCGGCTTCAGCACCTACTGGTTCAAAAACGAGAAGCGGATGTACGCGGGCTTCTCGGAGGAAGCGCAGGCGCTCTACCTCCTGCGCCGCTTCATCGAGAGTCTCGCGCTGCCCATCGCGGCGATCGTACAGTATGACTTCCTCGACGACTACAACTCGAACCCCACGATGGACGAAGCCAATTTCGGGCTGCTCCGCGGCGACTACAGCCGC
>JAVBRV010000426.1:0-8004 GCA_031547585.1 Victivallaceae bacterium | reverse complement strand
CGGCGGCGCTCTCCATGCGGCGGCTGTTGAAATCGCTGATGCTGGAGGCCGCCGCCAAGGGCAGCTTTCGCCTCGCCGCCGCTTCGCACCGGGATGGGCGGGTCACCCTTGCCCTCGAATATATCAACGCCAACTTCCGGGGCAGCATTGCCGTCGCCGATATCGCGCGGCACGTCCGGCTGGGGGAGGTGCGCTTCCGCCGGATCTTCCGCGAAGAGGTCGGCATGGCTCCGGCCGCCTACCTTCTCCGCACCCGGCTGATCCACGCGGCCCGGCTGCTGACGCGCTATGAACTCTCGCTCGGCGAAATCGCAGCGGATTCCGGATTTTCGGGCGAATCCTACCTCTGCACCGCCTTTAAGCAGGCGTTCCGGCAAACGCCGGGAGAATATCGGAAGTTTATCCGGGGGCAGGCTTGATATTTCCCGGAAGGGGGATATCTTTCCTGAACAACCATTAAGGAGCGATCATGGCGGCCTCTTTCTTTCACCCCCTGCAGTTTTCCGGCGACTGGCTTTTTTATCGGAACGACGACTTTCCGGCGGAGGGAACTCCTTCCTTGCCGGTGGAATTAAAAGACGATTACTTTGACCTGAACACCCTGTTGCCGGGCGAGAAGGGATCGCTCCGCCGGGGCTTTCTCGTCAACTTCATCGATGTGGAGGCGGATGGTTTTACCCAGATGGGCTTCGGCACCGACTGGTGGTTTCGCTGCCATGTGAACGGCGTTCCGGTTTACGACACCATCGACGCCGGGGGCAACGGCGTGACGCCGCCGGGGAAGGGGGACCATGTTTTCAACCTGCCGCTCAAAAAAGGGCGCAACACCATCGTCTTTCAACTGCTGTCGGGGACCAGCTCCTGGGGCGTGGCGCTGGGGGAGGTCCCCTTCGTCAATATCGAAGAGACGACTCCCGAATTGCGCAACGGCCCCTTGCTGCTGAACCCCGGCGAAGGCGCTCTGACCATCTTTTTCATCACCCGCGGGGCCATGCCGGCGGCGGTTGAATACCGGAAGAAGGGTATGGCGGAGTTTCAGCGGAAGTGGGATCTTCGCGGCTCCCTCGCCCGCAGCCGCGATTACCACCGGATTCCCCTGGATGGCCTCGAGCCGGGCGCGGCGTACGAATACCGCATCGTCCTCTTTGACCCCGCGGGCCGCAAAGAAGTGACGGCGGAAGGTCTCTATGAATTCACCGCTCCGGGGAAAGCACTCCCGGAAGCTTCGTTCTTCGTCGTCGGCGACACCCAGGTGCAACGCACGCTGCGCGAGGAGTATATGGAGAGCTTTTTCGCCGTGCCCGAGGTGTCGCGCGCCGATTACTTTGCTCACGTGGGCGATGTGGCGGATGTGATCAACGACTGTGAAAGCGCCTTCTTCGACGGGATGCTCTCCCTCTGGAGCCGGGTGCGCCACGGCGGCGGCGGTTTCCTTTTCGCCCGCGGCAACCACGACTGCCTCGGGAAAGAGCGCGAACGCGTTCTCGATTTCTTCGAAGCGGGCGACGGAACCACCTGGCAGGCCTTCCGCCAGGGGCCTCTCTTCGTTCTGGTGCTCGATTGCGGCGCGGGCTGGAAGTACATTCCCTGCTCGAAGGTACCGGCGCTGATCTTTGAAGAGGAGTATCTCGACCGGCAGCGCGAATGGTTGAAAACGGTCCTCGCTTCGGAAGCTTGCCGGGAAGCGGCCTTCCGGGTGGTTCTCGCCCACGACTCCCCCTTCTGCGATCTGGGGGCGCAACTGCTGTTGCCGCGCGTCCGCGACCTCTTCCTCGGCGAAGACCCGGTTTGCCGCCTCCATCTCTGGCTGGCCGGACATAAGCACATCTATCGGCGGACCATTCCCGGCAGTAGCGCCTATTGGGCGACGCAACCGCCGCGCAACGATTTCCCGGGGGGCGGCGACGCCCGCTTCCCGATCCTGTCGCAGGATGCTCCGGCGCCCGGGAACGATTTCTTCACCGGTTCCCTTGTTTCCGCCACGGCGGAGCGGCTGACGGTAAAAACCTACCGCCCCGGCACGCTGATCGACCACATCGAAATCGCCCCGGATGGCAGCGTTCGCGAATGCTACCGCCACCCGGAGCTGCTGGCCGGGTACGTTATTCCGGAATCACGCTGATTTTGAGGATCTGGCTGTTTCCCTGGGCGGCATGCAGCGTGAACCGGGCGTCGGGGGTGAAATCGACAGGGTCGGAGATCAGGTAGCCCGCCGCCAGCACCCAGCCCTTGCCCTGCATGATCTCCCGGCGCGGAAATACCGGCCACTCCTGCGTCCGAACCAATTCGCCGTTTCGCTTCAACTCGTAGCGGAAGCTGAAGGCGTTGAGGTTGCTGCCCGAGCGCAGTTCCAGCAGGAACCGCCCCCGTTGGGGGAAATTCCGGCCCGGCCCGAAGGCGATGCCTTGATTCTTATGCAATTCCAGCCAGCCTTTTTTATTCCAGGCGGCGCCGTCGATCAGTTCCGCTTCCCGGAGCCGGAGGGAAACGGTTTTGCCGAGCACCTCTTCGGGAGTTCGGGGGGAGGCGACCGGAACGGCCTCGACCGCTTTGCCCCGGAAGGGCTCCGGCTCCGCCACTTTCTCCGGAATCGCCCCGCCCTGCCGGACGGTCATGGATAACTGCGGAGCCGGCGAATCGTAAACGAGATAGAGCGGCATTTCATCCAGTTTCTCCAACCGTTCCGGGCCGACCTCGTTCCCCCAGAGGTCGAGGATTCGGGCCGGGCGGCTCGAAGGCGACAGCCGGAAGTAGTGCCGGGAACCCGGCAGGAAGTAGTGACTCCGGCGAACGGCCGCTTTCGAGGTCAGGGCTTTCTGGCCGTCAAGGTTTTCGAGCGGCGCGGAGTCGACTCCCTTCAGCTCCCGGTCGCCCTTCTGGCTCATCATCAGCGTTTCGGGGTAGACCTGCCAGGCGGCGACGGCGGTCCGGTTCCCGGCGAGGCGGAATTCGTAGAGGTGGACGTTCGGATCCGCCGTCTCCAGCCGCCGCACGAACTGCGCGCCGTCGAAGAGGGTATTGAGGAAGCCGACCGCCGCCAAGGGCGTATAGGGGTCGCGCTCATGCTCGAGCATCCGGTGGTGCACGTAGACCCGTTCGACGCCGTAGACCATGCTGAGCAGGCCGAAGCGGGTGAAGAAGGCGGCGGCCCGGCGCGGGTCGAGCGGCCGGAACGACCACTTCGACTTCCAGTTCGGCCAGGCTTCCGGCAGCGCTTCGGCGGCGATCCGGTCGGCGGTGATGAGGGTGCCGCCGATTCGCAGATTGAGCCCGCTGTGGTAGCCGATTTCAGTGTTCCAGATCGGCTTGGCGTGGCCGTATTTCTTCATGATTTCCCGTGAGCGTTCAACGCGGGAGAGGTAGTCCTTTTCGTTGTTGAAGTGGTAGCCGATCTCCGGCGGCAGCGGCGTGCAGTAGGTGTGAATCGACAGGATGTCGAAGCTGTCGCCGCCGCCCAGCTCCATGAATTTGTCGAGGAACGGGAAGAAGTTGCCGGTTCCGGAGGGGGCCAGGATCTGCGCCCCGGGGTCGACCGCCTTGACCTCCCGATACGCCGCCCGGACGAGTTCGAGGTAGGCCGCGACGTCGCCGTGAAAGAAGAAGCCGGTCGGCGCCAGCTTGTTGTTGTTGGGTTCGTTCCAGATCTCATAATGGCTGACCCGGCCCTTCAGGTGCTGGGCCAGGCGGCGGCAGTATTGACGCCACTCTTCGAGCTTTTTCGGGGGGCCGTAAGCGCCTTTGCCGATATAGGTTCCGCGTTCGGGCTCGGTACTGGCCCACTCCGGCGTCGCCGCCAGTACCACGAGGGGCGTCATTCCGGCGGCCAGGGTCTTGTTGACGTAGGCGTCGATCAGGCTGAAATCCCATTGCCCCGGCTGTGCTTCGATGCCGGACCAGAACATCTTGCGCCCGCCGTTATCCCAATAGCGGACGTGCTTGGCGCCGTGCCGGGCGAAGGGGAGCCCGTGGATGCCCATCACCGCTTCGCGGCTGAGTTCGGTGGCCAGTTTGGCGGCGGTGATGGCGAAGCCGACGGCGTTCGAAGCTTCCAGGGGATTCCCCGCGTCGTCGAACAGCCGGGTGCGCAGATTGAAGTAGCCGTTACGGTCACTGGGGAGTTCGATCGCCTCCATTTTCTCCTCTCCGGCTGCCCGGACGAGCTTCCGCTCGGTGTGCCGAACCGGCTGGTCGTCGAGGTCGGTGACGTCGATTTGCAGCACGTAGTTGCGGGTTTCACGGGTGGGGTTGCCGACCGTGAGCTGCATTTCGGCCGGTTTGCCGGTGCTCCAGACATAGCCTTCGTCGAGGCCGCCGCCGAGATTCGGGTCGAAGCCCTCCAGCGTTTGGCCGGAGCGCCGCTGCAGCTCGGTGTACCCGGCGAAGCGCGGCAGCGGGCGGAACCGCCAGGCGCTGACGGCAAGTTTTCCCTCTGGAGCCTGGATCGAGAAGTCGAAGATCGCCGGCAGTTCCCCCTGCCAGGCGGCCAGCACGGTCGTGCCGGAGAGAAAGGTCAGTTGCTTCCCGAAACGCTGCAGGGTGAAGCTGTCGGCTCCCTCTTTGGCGGGCGGCAGATTTTGCCAGGGGCCGGAGAGAGTGCGTTTGCCGTTTTCACTCGCGATCAGCCGGGCGCGGCGTCCGTCGACTTCCAGTTCGACCGTGTCGCGCATGTCGCGGTGAAGGCCCCACCGGTAGCGGGTTCCGCCCTCGACGGTCAGCTGCATTTCGAAGTTGCCGAAGGCCGGACGCGATTTGCCTTCGCGCAAGGGGTAATAGCGGAGGTCGAGCACGGCCGCGTCGAGCAACAGCTTGCCCTCTTCGCAGCGGATCGCGCCGGAGGCGACCCGGAAGCGGGCGGGGTCGGGTTCCGTCTTGAAGCTGAGTTGAAGATCGTGCGGCACGGCGAAGGCGGTCGGCAGGAGCATGGTGGCTAATAGAGTTCCGATAAAACGCGGCATGATGACGATTCCTTATTCTAGTAAGAGGCGCTGACCCGGTTGCGATCCCAGCCTTCGTAGAGCCAGGGGCTGGTGAAGGGAGTCTGCTCCACGAATTGCGGGCGAAGCGCCACGTGCCCGTCGTAGTAGAGCATCGGCCGGCCGTTTCTGTGGGTGTTGGGGGTGATGGGAATGCCGACGTTGCCCGGATTGGAGTTGGAAGTGGCGCCGCCGTTCTCATTCCAGGAGTTCTGCCAGTAGCAAGCGTTCAGGAATACCGCCGAGGCCTGCCGGACCGCTGTGTGGGGCGTGTAGCGCAACGGCCAGTTGGTGGTTCCGGAGTTGTACAGCGCCTGGCGATAGTTGATGTTGTTGAACTTGGTTCCCTCCCAGTTGGTGTAGGAGAGGGTGATGCGGCCGGTGGGGCAGAGGTAGCTCTGGGGCATCTGCCGGTTGCTGGAGCTGCCGAGCCATTTCATCCGGTTGGGGGTGAGATAGACGGAGTAGAAGCCGCGCCAGCTGTCGAGCTTCGAGGTCCAGCCCTTGTGATCGCCGTGGTAGTAGTTGACCGCGGTGAAGATGCTTTTCAGGTTGTTGACGCAGCCCGCCCGGCGGCTGTTCTCCCGCGCCTTGCTTAATGCGGGGAGAAGAATGGCTGCCAGAATGGCGATGATGGCGATCACAACCAGGAGCTCGATCAGGGTAAAATGTCTCTTCATCGTTCAATCCTTTCCGATGGTGATTTTCTCTGAAGACGTTCGTTCCCGGCCGATTTGTAGTTTCCCGGTGAGCGGAATCAGGTGGGGGGAGGTATCCTCATCGCGCAGCCGGGCGAGGATGTATTGGGCGCCGCGCCGGCCGAGTTCGGCCTCAGGCAGCCGGACGAGGTGGGCGAAGTGGTGCGTCTGCTGGTCGCACTCCCAGGCGGAGGCGAAGTGGGCCAGGAGCAGGGGGCGCAGATCGAGCCCTGCTTCGACCGCCTCTTCGATCAGGGTTTCGCGGTAGTGGAAGTTGTAGCAGACGACCGCATCCAGCCGGGAGAAGCCGGCCAGCAGCCGCCGGGCGCTGTCGTCGCGCATATCGCTGGTCTGCGAGAAGGTCGGGAAACATTCGGCACCGGCGGCGGCGAGTTCGGCGGCCAGCGTCTCGTAGCGCTGCCGGGAGGAGTAGTGGAGCACCTGGTCGTGTTCGAATTCCGGCCCGAACCAGCCGACCCGGCGGCGGCCGGAGTCGAGGAGAAAGCGCGCCAACTCCTTCGCCCCCGGAACCTCGTCGATCCGGAGTCCGGTGATCCGGGGGTGATCGCTCGCCCGGTTCAGCCAGACGGTCGGCAATTCGCGTTCAATGATCCGCTGATCGACTTCCGGGGGAATCCAGCTGCCGGCGATGGCGATGATGCCATCGACCGAACGGGTCGAGAAGCACTCCGGGAAGTCGACGTTCAGGGAGTCGCGGTCGATGAACACCGGCTCGATGGTCAAGGCATAGCCGTGTTTCGCCAATTCAAAGGAGGCGCCGTTGATATAGGCCATCAGATGGGGATGGGCGAGAGTGTGCGTCTTGCCGAACTGGGCGACCACGCAGGCGATCCGGTTGAAGCGGTTGGAGCTGATCGACCGGGCGGCGCTGTTGGGGAAGTAACGGTACTTCTGCACCACCGCCGCGATCCGCTTCCGGGTCTCGGGCGCAATCCGGCCGCGTTCGCTGAAATAGAGCGAAACGGTCTTCTGACTGACCCCCACCGCATTGGCGATAAATTTCTGATCGACGATCATGAAAACCCCTTATGGTATGCGCATACATTAATTATAGCAAAGACTGCGTGATTTGTCAATGGTATGCGCATACATTTTGCAAAAAAAGTAAAAAGGGAATGAAAAATTGTGTTGTCGATCGAGGGGTGATGCCAGGTTCGTCCATATTGACACCGTGGGAGTCAGGTGGGGCCTTACTCCCCGCCTGAAACCACCCCCGTCAGTGGGCAGAAACGCGTAGCCAAAGGGCGACCCCGATCCCGGATCGTAACGATCGCTAGCGCGATCTCACTTTCGCTGCTGTGCAGCGACCCTCAGACGGCGGGGCCTTCGCTCGACTACATTCGGCTTCGGCACTCTTGTGCCTTCGCTCGTTTGCTGCCGCAAACGAGTTCCCTCATCTCCGCTCGCGGCGCTTACCGCGCTTACTTAGGCTAATAACGCGGTGGGGTTACGGACAAAGCTGCGCTATTTTCGTCGCAGGTTTCCCGAGCGGAACTCCGTCGGCGTCTCTTTGAAGATCCGGCGGAAGTAGCGGGTGAAATAGCTGGAATCCTGGAAGCCCGACTGATTCGCCACCTCGGTGATGTTGAGGTCGGGGCGATTGAGGAGGAGCTGGCGCGCCTTTTCGAGCTTCAGGGTGTTTAGGTACTTGATGAGGGGAAGTCCCGTCTCCGCCTTGAAAAAGCGGCTGAGGTAGCCGGGGCTCAAGTGCACCGCCGCCGCGATCTCGGGCAGGGTGTTTTCGGAGGTCAGGCGCCGGTTCAGCTCCTCCAATATCCGGGGCAGGGCGCTTTCGGAGCTGTTGGCGCCGCCCGGCATCAGGATGCGTCCTTTCTCCAGCCGCTCGTAGATGCGGCAGAACTCCGCGAGCAGCAGCACCAGGAGCGATTTACAGGCGAGGCGGCGGGTCGGGTTGCGGGTGGAAAACTCCTCGTACAGGAGGTCGAGGTATTCCCGCAGGCGCGTGCTGTAGAGTTCGGGCAGATGGAACTTCACGATCTTCCCCTCCGACGGAGGCAGGAAGAAGCGGGCGAAGGAGGTGTTCTCGCGCAGCTCCTCCAACTCGGCCGTGGTGAAGATCTCCGGCGTGAACATGAGGTTGTAGAACTGCATCGCCGAATCGGTTTCGAAGGCGTGGAAATTCTCCTGGTCGATGATGAAGACGTCCCCGGCGATCACCGGGAAGCTGTCGTCGCCGACCCGGTGGAAGCCGCCGCCCGACAGCACGAAGACGATTTCGATGCAATCGTGACGGTGAAGCGTGGAAATGACGTTCCGCCGCCACGATTGCAGGCCGATGCTGACCCCGGGGT
>JAVBRV010000500.1:0-4404 GCA_031547585.1 Victivallaceae bacterium | reverse complement strand
TCCCCGGTTGCTGGTCTGTTTTTTGTTGTCGTTTTCGCAATTCCGCCAGCGGGTGTGGGTCACCTCTATAACGATCGCGCGACGCGCACCGCCGGGGGTGGACATGCTGAGGCTGACCTTGGTGCGGTGCAGCTCTTCCGGCTTCAGCTCGACCACCTTCTTGCGGACGTAGTCGGCCTTCCAGCCGAAATTCCCCCGGATAATCAGGCTGTTCTTCGGCTGGTTCTCCTCGCGCGTCAGCATGTTGAAGCGGTCGGGGTCCTCGTAGCGGACCTCCAGGATGTAGGTCTCGGGGTCGTCGAGAAAGCGGGGAATCTGCACCATATAGCGCTGCAGGAAGGTTTTCGCCCGCTCGAAGCGCCCTTCGGGATCCATCGCCTGCTCCATCTTCTTCTCCAGTTCCTCCAGGGTCATGGAGGTTTCGAACGGAATCTCCGGCTCCACGGAGGAGCAGCCGGCGAGAACGAATAGAAGCGCGAGGGAAAAGAGGGCCAGAACTTTTTTCATAGAAACTCCGATCGGGTTCAAATTTTATGGATTCCAGAGATGGTGAAAGAATTCTCCGCGCGGACGATCCGTGCGTTCGAAGGTATGCCCGCCGAAAAAATCGCGCTGGGCCTGAATCAGGTTGGCTGGGGAACGCCCCCGGCGGCGGCCGTCGTACCAGGCGAGGGCCGAGCTCATCACGCTCATGGCACTCCCCGAAAGCGCCCCGTCGGCGACGATCCGCCGCCAGGCATCCCCCCCGGCGGCGAACACTTCCCGGAAGGCAGGGTCGAACAGCAGACTCGCCAGCCCGGGGTCGCGCCGGTACGCCTCGGCGATGTCATCGAGAAAACGCGCCCGGATAATACAGCCGCCGCGCCAGAGCAGCGCAATCCGGCCCGGTTCCAGCCCCCAGCCGGATTCCTCCCCGACCCGGCGCAGCAATTCGAACCCCTGCGCATAGCAGACGATTTTAGCGGCATGAAGGGCCGGTTCGAGGTCGCGCCCCATTCCCTCCCCTGCCGACGGCGGAGCAGCGGGAACGGGCAGCCGCAACTGCCCCTCGCGGCGCAATTCGAACTGGGCATCCAGGTTGCGCTGGAACACCGCCGCCGCCAGCGACGGGGCGGGAACCCCCGCCTCCAGCGCTTCGGCGGCCGTCCAGCGGCCGGTGCCCTTCTGCCCCGGAGTATCGAGAATGCGGTCGATCAGGAGCCCGCCGGAAACTTCATCCCGCTCCCGGAGAATCCGGGCGGTGATATCGACGAGATAGCCGTTGAGCGGCCCCCGCCGCCACGCCTCGAAAACCCCGGCGATCTCCGCCTGCGTGCGGCCGAGGCGGTCGCGGAGATACCCGTACGCCTCCGACAGCAGCGCCATATCGGCGTATTCGATGCCGTTGTGAACCATTTTCACGAAGTGGCCCGCGCCGCCGGGACCGATCCACTCGCAACAGGGCGCGCCGTCCTCCGCCCGGGCGGCGGCGGCTTTCAACATGGGTTCGACAGAGGGCCAGCCCCCGCGAGTCCCGCCGGGCATGAAGGAGGGTCCGTGAAGCGCCCCCTCTTCGCCGCCTGAAACGCCGACGCCGAGGTAAAAAATTCCGCGCGCCTCCAATTCGGCTTCGCGCCGGGCAGTGTCGCGGTAAAAGCTGTTGCCGCCGTCGAGAACGATATCGCCCGCTTCGAGGAACGGCAGGAACTCCCGGAGGCACTCGTCGACCGCCTCCCCCGCCTTGACCATCAGAAAAAGTTTGCGCGGACGCTTCAGGGCGGCGGCGAATTGCGCGGCATCCCGGCAGCCGATGAGGGGAAGCCCCGCACCGTGTTCGTCGAGGAAAGCGTCGACCCGTTCGGGGGTCCGGTTGCCGACGGCGGTGACGAAGCCGCGCCCCGCGAAGTTACGGGCGAGGTTGCCGCCCATTACCGCGAGTCCGTAGACGCCGATATCCGCCTTTTGCTCCATACTTACTCTCCTCCTTTTGTAATATAACATGATTTTTCTGCTCCGCTACCGGATAATCGGAAAAAAGTCGACGAAATCGCTTGACAAAATCACCGGCGGCGGTTTATAGTGAGTTATATGCGTACCCATGCGCGTACGCGAACCTCAAATGAATATGAATTTTTTGAAAGTCCGTTTATGACCAGATTATTGATCGTGGAATCGCCGACCAAGGCCCGCACCATCGGGAAAATGCTCGGCAAGGATTACGTCATCACCGCCTCGATGGGGCACATCCGCGACCTGCCGGAGCACGATGTCGGCATCGACATCGCCCACGACTTCCGGCCCGAGTACGTCGATACGCCGCGCAGCAAATCGGTGGTCCGCGACCTCCGGGCGGCGGCGAAGAAGGCCGACGAAATCTATCTCGCCCCCGACCCCGACCGCGAAGGGGAAGCCATCGCCTGGCACCTCCACGAAGTGCTGAAGGACGCCACCAAGGCCCCCTTCCACCGGGTCACCTTCCATGAAATCACCCGCACCGCCATTGAGCGGGCCATGGCCGAACGCGGCACCATCAATCAGGACCTGGTCGACGCCCAGCAGGCGCGGCGGGTCCTCGACCGGATCGTCGGCTACCAGGTGAGCCCCCTTCTCTGGTCGCGGGTGCAGAAGGGCAGCAGCGCCGGGCGGGTTCAGTCGGCCGCGCTCCGGCTGGTGGTCGAGCGCGAACGCGCGATCAACGCCTTCACCCCCGAAGAGTACTGGACGTTCTTCCTCCAGTTCGGCACCGCCGCCGGAGCGGTTTTCAACACCCGCCTCTTCAAGATCGACGGCAAGGATTTCCGCATCGCCACCGGCGAGGAGGCCAATCAGCTGATGGCGGCGGTCAAGAATGGCAAAGCGCCGCGCATCGGCTCCGTCACCACCGCCGAGCGCAAGCGCCATGCGCCGCCCCCCTTCACCACCAGTACCTTGCAGCAGGCGGCGAACAACCTGCTGCGCTTCACCGCCAGCAGCACCATGCGCACCGCCCAGCAGCTCTACGAAGGCTTCGATATCGGCGAAGGCGGTTCGGCCGGTCTCATCACCTACATGCGAACCGACTCGGTGACCATCGCCCGCGAAGCCCAGGAAGCGGCGGCCTCCTTCATCCGCGAAAACTACGGCAAGGAATACGCCCCCGCGAAATTCAACTTCTTCAAAAATAAAGCCGCCGCCCAGGAGGCGCACGAAGCGATCCGGCCGACCGACGTGCGGCGCACGCCGGAAGCGATGGCGCGCTTTCTCGATCCGCAGCAGCTGAAGCTCTATACGCTGATCTGGCGGCGGTTCGTGGCCAGCCAGATGACCCCGGCGCTCCAGAACCTGACCACCGTGGACGTCCCGGTGGACGCGGCGGACGGGCGGCTCTGCACCTTCCGGGCGACGGCGACGGTTCCCCTCTTCCCCGGCTTCTCGCGGGTCTATGAGGAGAACGCCAAGCCGAAAGAGGATGAGGCGCGTGAAGCGGCCACCCTCGGCAAATTGAAAGAGGGCGAAGGGGTCGCCATCCGCGACTTCCAGACCGAGCAGAAATTCACCGAACCGCCGCCTCGCTACACCGAAGCAAGCCTGATTAAAGAGCTGGAGGAGAACGGCATCGGCCGCCCCTCGACCTACGCGACCATCCTCCGGACCATCCAGGATCGCGAGTACGTCGACCGCGACAAGGGGAAGCTGATTCCCTCGGAGCTGGGCTTCTCGGTCAACGACTTCCTGGTGGCGCGGCTGCCGTCGCTGTTCGACATCGGCTTCACCGCCCGGATGGAACAGGAGCTCGACGAAATCGAAGAGGGAAAGATCTCCTGGGTCGGCATGATGACCGACTTCTACGCCAAGTTCGCCCCCTGGCTGGAAGAGGCCAAGACCAGCGACGCCCCGCCCCCGGCGGACGTCACGGCCATGTGCAATCTCTTCGAAGGCGTGACGTTCGACCCGGCCGAGAAAGTCGGGAAGCGCACCTACGACGACCGCAAATTCTGGACGTCGCTCCAGGAAAAATTCGAAAAAGACGGCAAAATCACCGCCCGCCAGTACCAGGCGCTGATCGAACTGGCCGCGAAGTATTCCGGTCGCCTGAACGCCGCCGCGGAGGCGAAATTATCCCCCGCGCAGCAGGAGGCGATCGGCGTCTCGCTCCAAAACCGCAGCGAGCGCGAAGAGAAACGCGCCGCCAACGAAGCCGTCTGCGCCAAAGCCGATTACGCCGGGCTCTTCGCCGCCTTCGGCAAGGTCAACTTCGAACCACCGGCCAAACGCGGCCGCCGGGTCTACGACGATAAAAAGTTCTTCGACTCCTTGAAGGAGCAGGCGCTTTCGGGCCGTCCCCTCTCCGACAAGCAGCTGGCGGCGCTCGGCAAAATGGCGACGCGTTACCGCGCCGAACTGACCGACCCTGAACGGGTGGCGGCGCTGCTCCCGGCGGCTTCG
>JAVBRV010000365.1:0-10017 GCA_031547585.1 Victivallaceae bacterium | reverse complement strand
CCCCCCCCCCCCCCCCCCCCCCCACCCCCCCCCCCCCCCCCCCCCCCCCCCCCCCCCCCCCCCCCCCCCCCCCCCAGTCCCATAGCGCAGTTTTACAAGGAGAGGCGGGCGGCGGATTCGAGAAGCTGTTGGGTAAGGGCGGTTTCGCTGGCGGGGGAGGGGCCGCGGCAGCCGAGGGTGAAGCGTCCGCCGACGGGGAAGGCGGCGCAGAAGCCGGGGATGTTGCGAAGGTGGGACACGTATCCTTTTTGGCGGTAGGCGGTGAGGGCGGCTTCGAATTTTGCGCGTTCGCCCCAGGTGCCCATGCCGAATTCGGCGAAGGGGTATTTGCGTTCGAGCTCAGCCTGGACCAGTTCGCCGAAGCTCTGGAAGCAGAGTCCGGTTACGGTGGTGTAGAAGGGGAAGGTGAAGTTGATGGGGTGCTGGACGACGCCGGGGCGGTCGGGGGACATGCGGAGGCGGCAGAAGATTTCCGTGCCGGCCAGCTCGCAGAAGCTGAGCGTCATTCCCGGATACTCCGCCGCCAGCGCCGTCAGTTCGGATTCGGCGGCGGTCAGGATGCCGCCGCGGCGTTGGCTGGCGGCCAGTTCGGCGATGGCCGGGCCCAGCCGCAGTTTTCGTGTCGGATCCTGATCGACGAAGCCGCGCAGCCGCAGCGTCCGCACCAGGTTGTGCGCGGTCGGGCGCTTCAGTTCGAAGGCTTCGACGATCTCGTTTAGGCGCGCTCCTTCGGGGTGTTCGGCCAGATATTGCAGAATATCCAGCGCTTTCACCACCGAGAGGACCGGGTCCGAGTTTGCCATCGTTTCACCTTTCTATTACCCCTTTACCATACTCTCGGAAAGGGGTAATTTCAAGAGGACTCAGTCGACGTCGCTGGTGCCGCCTTCGTTGCGGAAGATGGTTCCTTCGGCGTATTCGGCCGGTTTATCCCAGTCGACCGACCACTGCGGACGGCGGCGGAACTTCTTCTGGAAGCTGTTTTGGAGGACGCCGCGCGATTCGAGGCTGATCATGCACGCCCGGGTGCAGCCGCGCGCTCCGCAGACCGCCTGCCCGGTGTTGTAGAGGTTCCGGGGTTTGTGGTAGAAGGGGCTCCATTCGCCGGGTTTGGTGGGTTTGCCCCAATCCATGTAGTTGCCGGATTCGGCCGCCTGGGCGCCGCGGAAGGTTAGGTCGCATTTATCCATGTCGAGGTCGGACCATTCGAGCTGGTTGCCGCCGACGTTGGCTTTGACCGTGCGGTCGGTCGGGAAGCACTTCCCCGGGCACGCCTTGACGCAGGCCATGCAGTTGTTGCAGAGCTGCGGACCGTCGTAGATGGGATCCGGCTCGAGCTCGATATCGGTGAGGATGATGCCGACCCGGTTGCGCGGACCGAACTGCGGCGACAGGAACATTTTGGAGAAGCCGATTTCGCCGAGTCCGCAGAGGTAGGCCGCGAGGCGGAGCTGGATCATGATGTCCGGCGTCGCCCGTCCGGGAGCGACCGGGCGGCTGTAGTTTTTGCGGGCGAAGCCATCCCCGTCGATGGCGCGCCAGTCGCTCTGGTGGCCCATCGGAATCGCTTCATGGCCCTGGTCTTCGATGAATTTCGACAGGTTGATGACGGTCATCGGCATGTAAAGGTAGGTGATGCCGCCGTAGCCCATCGACGAATAGTTGCTGAAATAGGTGCCTTCCTCGATGCCGCGAAGGCTGCCGCGCTCGACCCGGAACACCATGCCGATGATCGATTTGCACTCGGGCATGATCTGCTTGGGGTCCATCTGCAGGGGAGCCGTGGACCAGCGCTCGATATTGCCGATCCCCACCGCGTCCGCGCCGAACTCCAGCGCCTTCAGCTTCACCTGCCGGGCCGCTTCCTTCGGGTCGTTCAGCGGTACGGCGTTGAAATCCCGGGTCATGATCGCCATTTTTTCAACTCCTGATTTTTTTGTGCCATCAATGATGAACGATTGTTCATCTTCATTAATATAAAACGCCGGTTGCAAAGAATCAAGGGCCGAATCGAAAAAAAAGCGTAAAACACGGAGGCCGAGCGGCGGCTTCGGGATACGGCACTGTGGGTTACCTAAAGGAGGCGGCAACCCTTTCGGAGCACTCAAATATCGTGGGAGCCGCCGGACAAGTCCGGCAGTCGGCGAGGGCGTAATGCTGTTTTGAGACAATCCGTCATGGAACCGCGACTTTGGTTCATTCTCGAAACCGGGTTTTTCGAGTATACTATATGGCAACTCCTGAAAGAAAAGGTTGTTCCTATGAAAATCACCGAAGTTCGAGCTACCGCCGTCAATGTCCCCTTGCGGGCGCCGATCCGCTGGTCGTGGGGATTGCGCAAGAGCACCACCCGGATCATCGTCGAGATTGAAACCGACGAGGGGATCACCGGCATCGGCGAAACCATGGGCCGGGTCGGCGCGGACGCGATCCGGTACGAATCGCGCAAGATCATCGGGGAGAATCCGTTCAATATCGAACGGATCCTCTCCTTCTTCCGGCCGCGCCCCTACTTCTTCGGGTATGCCGGGCATGGGTTGATCGCCGGTATTGAAATGGCCTGCCTCGACCTGATGGGCAAAGCCCTCAACCGCCCGATCTACGAACTTATCGGCGGACTCTACCGCCGCAAAATCGACATCGCCGGCTACGTCTTCACCCGCGCCCGGAACCCCGAAACCGGCGAAGGCGGCGAAAACACCCCCGAAGAGCTGCTCGCGTACAGCAAGGAGCTGGTGAAGGAGTGCGGTTTCAAAACCCTGAAGCTGAAGGTCGGTGCTTCGCACCCGGACGTCGATATCTCCACTATCGGCAGCTTCCGCGAGGCTTTCGGCCCGCAGATGAATCTCCGGATCGACCCCAACGGCACCTGGTCGCCGCAGACCGCGCTGTACATCTGCCGCCAACTTCACCCCTATAATCTGCAATATATCGAGGACCCGACCTGGGGAATCGAAGGGATGGCGCGGCTGCGGCGCGACATCGACATTCCTCTTTCGACCAATATGTGCGTGGTCGATTTCGACCAGATCCCCGTGGCCTTCCGGCTGAACGCCATCGACGTGGTATTGGGGGACGTGCATAAGTGGGGCGGCATCCTCGCCTCGAAGAAGCTGGCCGCCGTCTGCGACACCCTGCTGTGGGGCATGTGCATCCACTCGGGGGCGGAGCTCGGGCTCTCCGAGGTCGCCAAGCTCCAGGTGGCCGCTTCGACCCCGAACCTCACCTACGCGATCGACACCCATTATCCGCACATCGCCGATGACATTTTAGAGGGCGGCAAGCTGAAATATGTGAACGGACAGATGGCCGTTCCCACCGGACCCGGACTCGGCGTCACCCTCGACCGCGACAAATTCGCCCGCTACGCCGAAGCCAACCGCAAGGAAGGCCTCACCGAGGGCTACGAAAAGGATCCGCAGCGTTCGCCGGACTGGGTCCCCAAGAAATTTCAGTGGTGAAAACATGCGTAACGTATTTATAACCGGTGCGAGCCGGGGGCTGGGCAGCGCGCTCGCGGAATATTTCTCCCGCGAAGGCTGGTTCGTCTACCTCGGGTACTGCGGCAATCCGGAGGGAGCCGAAACGTTGGCGGCGAAGCTCGGCAACGCCGAAGCGCTGGGCGGCGACATTTCCGACCCGACGGCGGTCGAGGCGATGTTCCGCCGGATCGACCGGCTCGACGTCCTCGTCAACAACGCCCGCTTCTGCCCCTCGCCGCGCCCGGAGGGCGTCGCCGAGAGCGACTGGTGGGACCGCAACCTCGATATCTCGCTCAAAGGCACTTATCTTTGCTCCCTCGCGGCGCTCGAATTGATGAAGCCGCAGCGGGAGGGGGCGATTCTCCAGGTTTCCAGCATCCGGGGGGTGAAGGCGAACGAGTTCGACCGGATTCCTTACGGCGCGGCCAAGGCGGGGCAGATCAGCCTCGCCCGGTCGCTGGCGCTGGAGGCGGCCCCCTGGAACATCCGGGTCAACGCCCTGCTGCCGGGGGCGATCGAGACCGAAAATATCCGCGCCCGGGTCTCCCCTGAGCGCTACGCCGAAGTGACGAAAGAGATCCCCCTGGGGCGCATGGGGACGATGGAGGAGGTCTGCCACGCGGCCTACTTCCTCGCCACCAACACCTATACCACCGGAACCACGTTGAACTGCAGCGGCGGATTGCTGCTGCTGTAACAGGGAAGGGCGCTGACAATGTCGAACTTCACCCTTATTGAACTCCTGGTTGTAATCGCCATTATCGCCATTCTGGCGGCCATGCTGCTGCCGGCGCTCAGCGCCGCGCGGGAGCGGGGGAAGAGCTCCAATTGCGCCGGCAACCTGAAGCAGCTGGCGCTGGCGCAGCAGCTTTACGGAAATGACCACCGGGGCTTTTACATCTTCCGCTCGATGAACCAGACCTGGACCGACATCCTGGGAACCGGCATCCAGTCCGCGGTCATCACCGCCAAACTGCCCCGCGGTTATGTGACCAACAAGAACCTCTTTTGCCCGAGCATGCCGGCCTATACCTCGACCGCTAACACTCATCTGTTCGGCATGTACGGCATGCTCTCGATCGACGGCAGCGCCGCCACCAAGTTCGCCTGGAAGAGCACGGATGCGGTGGATGGCGTCAGTGATTATTATACGAACACCTTCGGCTTCGGCCCCGGCCAGTTCCCCGACGCCGCCAATCTGCTGCTGCCGACGATGCGGGTCCGGCACCCCTCCCGGCTGCCGCTCCACGCCGACGCCGCGGCGACTTCCGGCGGCAGCAAAGGTTTCGGCATGTGGCAGTTCGGGGTATCCCAGGTGGCCAACACGTCTGCGGGCGCGGTGGTGTTGATTCACAAAGAGCGCGCCAACGTCGCAATGATCGATGGCCGGGTGGCGTCGAATTCCCTCGGGGAGTTGAAGAGTTCGGAAGCGAAGTTCAAAGTCGCCGCCAAAGCGGGCGGCATACTCTATTAAATTAATGATACCTAATCAGGGAGGCGTAATGTTGGATGTGGAGCGGAACATCGACCGGCTTCGGCGCGAGGATTTCGTGCTGGAAATCGTGGATATCGAGGGCAAGCCGGTTCCGGAGGCGCGGGTCCGGGCGATCCAGACCGGCAGCGATTTCGACTTCGGCTGCAACTGCCTCTGGCTCGGCCAGAAAGGCGAAGAGAACCACCCGTATGAGGAGCTGCTCGGCAACCTCTTCAATCTCGTCACCACCACCTTCTGCCATTGTGATATCGAGCCGGAACAAGGGCATTGGCGCTTCGTCGAGGGTGGGGAAGAGGTTTTCCGCCGTCCGCCGCCGGACCGGGTGGCCGCCTTCGCCCGCAAGTACGGGCTGAAAGTCAAGGGACAGCCCCTGTTAGCCGGCTCCTGGTATCCCGCATGGGCGAAGGAACTGAATCTCGATGAAGCGGGCATCAAGGCGCTCTGCCGCGACTATTTCCGCCGGGTGGCCGAACGGTACGGCGACGTCTACGACCTTTTCGATGTGGTGAACGAGGCGCTCCATCACCGGCAGTTTGCGCTGTATACCCCTGAATTGGAATACGTCGAATGGGCTCTTCGCGAGGCGCGTTCCATCTTCCCGCGCCGGGTGCGCCTCGAACTCAACGAGGGCACTTCCTACGTCTACGAAAAAGAGGTCAAGACGGGTGAAAACCTCCACTACCAGCTGGTGCGGAAGCTGGTGGATCGGGGGGTGGAGATCGATTCGCTCGGCTTCCAGTTCCACCTCTGGGGGAATCGCATCGAAAATCACCGGACGGGGGGCGGGTATTCCTATGACCGGGTGGCCGAACGTCTCGCCGAATTCGCCGAGTTCGGCATTCCGATGGCGATCAGCGAGATCACCATTCCCTCCATCATCGGCGGCGGTCGGGACGAGGAACTGCAAGCCGAAACGGTCGGGAATTTCTATCGCCTTTTCTTCGGTACTCCGGGGATGGAAGGCGTCACCTACTGGAATCTCTGCGACGGTCTCGCCTGGCATGATGAGGACATCAGCCGCGGCGGCCTTACCGATGAGTTTCTGCGCAAGAAGCCCGCTTATCTCGCGCTCGAGAAACTGCTGAAGCGCGAATGGCGGACCGCTTTCGAAACCGCCGCCGATGGAATGGGCAAGCTGGCCTTCCGGGGCTTCCGGGGCAAGTATGAAATTACCGTTGAAGGATCGGGAACCCGTCGCCGCTTCGAGGTCGAACTGGGACGCAAACCGGCTCCCCTCAAGTTAACTCTGGTTTGATGCAGTAAGGAGAAGCAAATGAACAAGTATCTTGAAGACCGTACCATCAATGCCGACATCGACCGGCTTCGCTGCGAGAATTTTGCGCTGGAAATTGTGGACGTCAACGGCAAACCGGTTCCGGAGGCGCGCGTCCGGGCCGTCCAGACCGGCAGCGACTTCGACTTCGGCTGCAACTGCCTCTGGCTCGGGCAGAAAGGCGAAGAGAACCACCAATACGAAGAGCTGCTCGGCAACCTTTTCAACCTCGTCACCACCACCTTCTGCCTCAATGACATCGAACCCGAACCGGGCCGCTGGCGCTTCGCCGAGGGCACGGGGGAGATCTTCCGCCGTCCGCCGCCGGACCGGGTGGCCGCTTTTGCCCGCAAGTACGGCCTGAAGCTCAAGGGGCAGCCCTTGATGGCCGGCTCCTGGTATCCCGGCTGGGCGAAGGAGCAGAATCTCGATGAAGCGGGCATCAAGGCCCTGTACCGCGACTACTTCCGGCGGGTGGCCGAGCGCTACGGCGAGGTCTACGATCTCTTCGACCTGGTGAATGAAGCGCTCTGCCACACGAAGTTCCCGCTTTATACCCCCGAGCTGGAATACGTCGAATGGGCCTTCCGCGAGGCGCGCCCCATGTTCCCGCGCCGGGTGCGCCTCGAGCTCAACGAGGCCACCGGCTGGATCTTCGACAAAGAGGCCAAATCGGGTGAAAACCTCCACTACAACCTGGTGAAAAAGCTGGTGGATAAGGGGGTGGAGATCGATTCGCTCGGCTTCCAGTTCCACCTCTGGGGCGACAAGATTAAAGATCATCTGGCCGGGAAGGGCATGTACGCTTTGGAGCGGGTGGCCGAACGGCTCGCCGAGTTCGCCGAGTTCGGCATTCCGATGGCGATCACCGAAATCACTCTTCCCTCCATCATCGGCGACACGCGGGACGAAGAGGCGCAAGCCGAAGCGGTCGAGAACTTCTACCGCCTCTTTTTCGGCACGCCGGGAATGGAAGGCGTCATCTACTGGAACCTCTGCGACGGTCCCGCCTGGCAGGGAGAGGGCGACTGCCGCGCCGGTCTTGCCGATGAGTTCCTGCGCAAGAAGCCCGCCTACCTCGTGCTCGAAAAGCTGTTGAAGCGCGAATGGCGGACCGCCTTCGAAACCGCCGCCGACGGGGCGGGGAAGCTCGCCTTCCGGGGCTTCCGGGGCAAGTATGAAGTCACCGTCGAAGGGGAGGGGACGCGTCGCCGCTTCGAGGTTGAACTGGGTCGGAACGCCGCCCCCTTCAGGCTAATACTGGTGTAACAGTTTCACCTTTCGGGATAAATTGATGAAATCCCGTTCTTTCGGCATTCCGGTGGTTGAAAAAATGCTACCGGAATGCTATTTTTTGTCGTGGAACAGGATACGCAGCCGGATAGGACGTCATGAAGATTATTGATGCACACATCCACTTCTCCCGCCAGCCGGGTTTTGAAGAGACCGCGCGCCGGGCGGGGCATGTCAATAGCGTCGAACACCTGAAAAGCGAGTTCGACCGTCTCGGCATCGTCGCCGCCGTCGCCATGGGCACGGTTCCCTATGGAACTCCCGGCGCTTTCAGCCTGCCCAAAGTGGTCAACCTGGGCGGCGATTTTGCGCCGGCAGGGGGGAGCCAGCCGCCCTTCATCCGCTACGCCGCCGGCATCGACAGCTCCAGCTTGACGGCGGAGAACTGCCGCGAATCGGCCGCTCTCTTCCGCCCGCTCCTCGGGGCGCCCGACTGCGTCGCCCTCAAGCTCTATGCCGGGTACAACTGGCATTACCCCGACGACCCCTTGCACCACCCCTTCTTCGAATTGGCCGAGGAGTACGACCTGCCGGTGGTGATCCACACCGGGGAGACCGCCCATGCCCGCGGACTCCTTAAATACTCTCACCCCCTCGCAGTGGATGACGTGGCGGTCAACTTCCCGCGGGTTCGTTTCGTGATGGCCCATTTCGGCAACCCCTGGACCGCCGACGCGGCCGCGGTCGCCGCCAAGAATCCGAATGTCTATATCGATCTCTCCGGCCTGGCGGCGGGCGACTTCAAGCCCGGCTGGTTTCTCGATCACTACCGGGGGTACCTGGAGCATCTGCGGACCTGGATCGTCTATCTGTCGGACTATTCCCGATTCCTTTACGGGTCGGATTGGCCGCTGGTTTCCCTCGAAAGCTATATCGAGGTGGTGAAAAGCATTGTCGACGAGGAGCATTGGCCGGCGGTGTTCTATGAAAACGCCCTCCGGGTGTTCCCGAAATTGGGCGGCGAAGCGGGGGAGCCGAATTGTGGCGGATGACGACGAAGAGAAAATGTCCGACGAACTGGACGTGACCATCCGGATCGATCCGAAGAAGTTCGAGAAGACCGTCACCATCAACCTGGAGAACTTCGAACGGGGTTCCGCACAGGGGGGCGACGCCGACGACCTGGAGGGCGTCGCTTCCGCCATGACCGAAGAGAACCGCAAGGCCGTCGGGAAGGGGAAGCCGCATAAGAAAATCGGCTCCGGCGCCAGTTCCCAGAGCCGGAACCTCACCTCGATCTTCAATCTGCGCAACCTCCTGACCGGCATCATCTCCGACAGTGAGCTGGTGGACCCCAATGAATCCAGCTCCTACACCAGCGGACTCTCCGAAGGCGCGGTGATCGCCGAAGACCAGGAGATGCCGGAGCATCTGGTTCACCTCGACCACGCCCTTGAAATCGGCGACGAGATTGCCAAGGGGGGGCAGGGGTTGATCCGCCGCTCCTTCGACAAAGCCTTCCGGCGGGTGGTTGCCGTCAAATCGCTCCATACCGACCTCTGCCGGCTTCCCGAGCGGCGGCAGGCGTTCGTGGCCGAGGCGCGGGTGACCGCCCAGCTCGACCACCCGGCGATTGTCCCCGTGTACGGCATTTACGACGACGATGAGGAGGGGTTGCATCTGACGATGAAGCTGATCCGGGGGAAGACGCTTCGCGACTATCTGACGATTCTGCGTACCCGCTACCGTAACCTGCCCCGGGCGCAGGTGTTTGCCAACGAGTCGAAGCAGATGCGGCTGCGGCTGGAAATCTTCCGCCGGGTCACCGAAGCGATCTCCTACGCCCACCACCGCAACGTGCTGCACCGCGACCTCAAACCCGAAAACGTCATGATCGGCGCCTTCAACGAAACTTTCGTGATGGATTGGGGGCTGGCCGAACACCTGGTTCACGGCACGCGTCCTCCGGTTCGGGGGAAGCTGGCCGGGACGCTGCAGTATATCGCCCCCGAAGTCATCAATCAGCAGGCCTACGACTGCCGCTCGGATGTGTATGTGCTGGGGCTGATTCTCTTCGAAATGGTGTTTCTGCGCAAAGCCTACGCCACCTGCAAGACGGCGGAAGAGGCGGCGGTCAAGGCCCGGCACTGCATGCTGGAGCCTTTCGCGCACCGCTTCGGCGCCCGCGTCGACGCCGATCTGCGGATGATTATCGTCAAGGCGTTGGCGCCGAACCCCGATCATCGCTACCAGAGCGCCGCCGCGCTGGCGGCCGATCTGCGCAATTACGAGCAGGGGGAAGCGGTGAGCGCGAATCCGGAGGGGCGGTTCGGGCGGATGCTGCGGAGCATGCGGCGGCATTACCGCGGGCTGGTGGGGACTTGCGCGGCGGTGCTGGTGCTGATGACCACGGCGGCTTCGTATTCGCTGTACAACGAGATCCGCAACCGGGTCTGGATGCAGGAGCGCGAGGCGGCGCTTTCGTATGTCTATGCGAACGGCATCCGTTCGTGCGCGCAGATCGACCGCCAGTT
>JAVBRV010000326.1:0-4781 GCA_031547585.1 Victivallaceae bacterium | reverse complement strand
CTCGGCCTGATGGAAGAGATGAACCGTTTCTATATCGCCGAAATGAAACGGCTCGGTTACCCCGGGCTTCTCACCAACTACGACATGCACCAGCGGCTGATGGAGATTCCCGCCCGCAGCGAACTTTCGGCGACGGCGATGCACGTCTACGCCGGTGCGCCTACCGGCGTCCGGATGCCGCTGTCGACGCCGGGCTACCAACAGAAAAACCTGGCTTATCCGTGGGTAAAAGGCAAAGAGTTCCGGTTGAACCGGAACAGTTTCATCATGCCCTCCAACTGGATGGGGCGCGCCGCCATGACCCGGATCGCGGGCAAACCCTTCCTGCTGACCGAGTACGCTCAAATTCCCTATTCGCGGTTCGCGCATGAAGAGGGCTTGATGGTTGGCGGCTTCGCCGCGCTTCAAGGCTGGGACCTCCTGACTCCCCACGGCAATACGGTGAAAATGTACTACCTGCCGGCCTCCGCCTCTGATTTCGCCATGGACTTCCATCCGGTGGTCCGGGCTTCGGAAGCGGTCACGGCGCTGGCCTGGCAGCGCGGCGATGTGGCGGAGGCGAAGCATCTGGTCGATTTCGCGGTCACGCCTGAAATGGTGAATTCGCCCGACTTCCTCAACTCCCCGGGGCGGCTTTACAACGCGCTGGCGATGCTGGCGAAGATCGGCACCAGCTACCCCGCGCCGTACCCGAAAGCGGCGCTGACGGTGACGCCCGAAGCTTTCACCCCGGTCATCAGCACCGAATTCCTCGCGGAACCGGCCAAGGAGAGCGGCCGCCAGAAAGTCGACCTCGCAGCCCTGGTCAAAACCATGCGCGATAATAAGTTGCTACCGCCAAAAAACCGTACCGATCCGAAAAAGGGGATCTATCAGAGCGAAACTGGCGAACTCACCTTCGACACCAGGAACGGCGTCCTTACGGTCATTACGCCGAAGCTGGAAGGCGCGGTGGTCAAACACGATCAACCGCTCAAGCTCGATGCATTGACCATCCGTTCGAGTTCGCTCCCGGCGTCGATCACCGCCGCTTCGCTCGACGGAGCGCCGCTCAAGGGCAGCAAGCGGATTCTCCTCGTGCACGCGACCAACGCGGCTTCCGAAGGAACGGTCTACAGCAATGAGTTCTTCGATGCGGAGATCGACATCGGAACCTTCCCGATGCTGATCCGCTCCGCGAAGTTCGCGGTCGAACTGGAGACCCGTTCCGCCGCCGCGCCGAAAATTTACGCCCTCAACTTCGACGGCACCCGCGAAAAAGAGCTGTCAGGGAGGTGGGAAAAAGGCAAGCTCTCCTTCGAGCTAGACACGGCGACGCTGGAATTCGGCACCGTCTTCTTCGAAATCGTTTACTGATACGAATACGGCTTTGTATCGGGCTTTTTACGTTTCTGTTGCATGATTTCACGACATTTGTACGCAAAATTGGCTGTCGAAGATTGCTTTGCGGAACAAAATACGGTATAATTATGTACGAAAACGGAAAGGGAAATCCCGATATGTATAAAAAGTTTCTGATTTTGTTGGGAATCGGCTGCCTGGGAGCAGCTCTCGCGGATTCCGCTCTGGAGCAGAAGGCCGATGAAGTGAACCGGGTCCTCTGGAAGCGCTTCCTATCGCCGGACGGCGTTCTTTATGATTACGCCGGGCTGAACGGCGAAGTCGTCCTTCCCACGCCCGAAGAGTGCGAAAAGGACATTCCGAACGCGCTCGGCTGGTGGACGCCGGTCGAAAACGGCGGCTTCTTCACCGGCATGTATCTCGTCGCCCAATGCGACCGCTACGACCGCAACAAAACTCCCGAAAACCGCGAAAAGGTGCGCCGTCTGGTCGCCGGACTCTACAAGCTGCAGGATGTCGGCGTCACCCCCGGCTTCATCGCCCGCGGGGTGGGGCACAACGGCCAATGCCACTACGCCGCCTCCAGCAACGACCAGAATTTCCCCTGGTTCCTGGGACTGGGCCGCTACCTCGAAACCGATATCCCGAACGCGGCGGAACGCCGGGAGTGCGTAGCCCGGCTGAAGCGCCACGGGGAGGCATTGGAGAAGTTGAACTGGCAGATTCCCGGTGAGAAGCCCGGCTTCGTGCGCGGCTGGTGGCTGTCGAACGAGTATGCCGACTGCGTTCATCTGGCGACCGCCACCCGGGTGCTTTACGAAACGACCGGGGAGGCGAAGTGGAAAACGCTCCATGATGAACTCGTGCGGGGCCGGACCCCCAACGGCCGGGAGCGCCGGGCGGTGATCGCGGCGGGACCGGAAAACTTGGCCCATTGGTCGGCCTGGTTCCTGGCCAACAGCCAGTACGCCGTCCGTATCCTTTACTTGCGGGAGTCGGATCCGAAACTGAAGCGCTGCTACGCCGAGTCGCTGCGGACCACCGGCCGGGCGGCCGAGTTTCTCATCGAACGGTACCGCAAGTTCGACCCCGCCCGTCCGCGCCCCCACTTCACCCCCGACTGGCACGTCATGATGCCGCCCTTCCGGGAACAGAAAAACGGAAGCGAGTCGTCCAAACTGGCGCTGGAGCAGCTTATCGTCTGGAACAATCGCTGCCCGGCGATCGCCGAAGAGAAGGACCTGGTGAAGCCCTCTCTCGCCGCCGCCTGGATGGTCATGCTCTCCGGGGATGAGGAGTTGATCGCCCGGCAACTGCCGGAAATCCGCCGCCTGGTGACCGGCTTCGACTATTCGAAATTCTATTACGCAACGATGTTCTATGCTGAGAACCTGATTTACTTTTTGCCGGACAAATAACGGCCTTCCATCCCGGGCGGCGCCACCGAGCGGCGTTCGTGGAAGAGGTAGTCGACCGCGACGTCGGCGGCGGCCGGGCGGCCGTTCAGCGACTCTTCGAGGATGTCGAAGGCGGTTGCCGCCATGCGCCGAAAGTCCTGCTCGAAGGTGGTGAGGGGCGGGTCGAGGTATTCGCTGACCTGCGGCGTCTCCCAGGCGATTACCGAAAGATCCTCGGGAACCCGCAGCCGGAACTCGCGAAGGGCGGCCAACAGATTCGGTCCTCCCGCTTCTCCGGGCAGGATGATCGCCGTCAATTTTTGTTTGACCGCTTCACCGATCGCCTCGTGAAACAAAAAACGGTGCTTTCGGTCGATCGCCCGGTTCGGAACGAAGATAACCGCATCGCCGGTCGCTACGTCTACGAAAAAGGCGACATTTACAGCAAACGGACGCAGCACCCGTGGCGGGAACCGGATTCGGCGGACAACATCGTTCAGGCGAGCATGATCTCCTACGGCTACCGTCATCGGATCGATCTTGAATATGTCGCGGCGATGATGAAACTCGATACGGAAGAGGCGTTGAAGCGGCTGCTGGCCTCCGGCGAGTTTTTCGAAAATCCGGTCAACGGACATATTGAGCTCAAAAGCGAATACCTCTCCGGCAATGTAGTCCGCAAGCTCGAAATCGCTACAATGCCGACAAACAGAAATTCGACCTCTTCGAGCGCATCAACTCCGGCGACGTCCGGGTGGTGATCGGTTCGACGATGAAGCTCGGAACCGGCGTCAACATCCAGGAACGGCTGGCGGTGGCCCATCACCTTGACTGCCCGTTCCGGCCGGCCGACATTGAACAGCGCGACGGACGCATCATCCGGCAGGGCAACATTTTGGAAGAAGTGGAAATCATCCGCTACGGCATCGAACAGACGCTGGATGCCGGCATGTACGTGATCCTCGGACGCAAGCAGAAGTTCATCAACGACGCGATGAAAGGCCGCTGCGCCCGGACATTGCAGAAGATCAACGACGACTGCGCCCTCGATTTCGCCAGCTTCTCAGCGGCGATTTCCGGAAACCCGAAGCTCAAACGCAAGGTCGTGATCGAAACCCGCCTGAAGGAGCTGGATGCGCTGGAACGCCAGCACCGCCGCAACATCCGCATCCGGCAGGATCAGGAAAGTTCGTTGACCCGGTTGATTCCGGAAATGCAAGAGAAACTCCCGGAACTGGAACGATTCATCCAAAGTTACCCGGCACTCGAACTCGGCAGCCTCCCGATTCATTACGGCGCCCGGGAACTTACCGGAACCATCCGGGAGAAATGCGACGCCCTTGATCGGGCGATCCGCAACGCCTATCTCGCCGCCATTCAGAATTGCAGTTTCCTGAACAAAACCGGCAGCTTCATCATGGAGGATTTGCGCATCGGTATTCTTGAAATCCGCTTGGTCGTCAACGCTGAAGTGCAGTACGCAAACCTGTTGGATGAGTCGAAATCGTCGGTTCACTTTCAGGTAAAAGACTGGAACCTGGCGCACCTGCCGGTCAAAATGCGTGGCGATATCTCGAATGCCGATCAACTGCTGACTTCCATCCGCAAACTCGTTCCCGATAAACCGAAGGAACTCGCAAACAGCCGAGTCGAGCTGGAAGCCAAGATCGCTCGCCTTGCCAAGCTCAAATCCGTACCGGAGGACGATTTCAGCGCCGCCCACGAAAAAAGTTCGCTCTCGGTGGAACTGGAACAGATCCTTTTCGAACTCAATGAACTACCCCGTCCCAGAGGGGCGGGGTATCAGGGAGTTCGCCGGGATCGGCGGTGACGTAACAAGGTAGGGCTGTCTGTCCTCAGACAGCCGTTAACGTTGCAGGGGCTTGGGGGTGAAACCGCGCCCCCGCCCTACGCCGGAGAAGAGAGAGCCCAATATGTTTTATCACAAATTCATACCCTGAAGACCGTACAGCGAGAACGGCTGTCTGAGGACAGACAGCCCTACCCGACAAAAGCTCTGCCAAACATCTACACTGAATTTCA
>JAVBRV010000062.1:0-9599 GCA_031547585.1 Victivallaceae bacterium | reverse complement strand
CCGGGAACTGGCTCGGCAACCTGCCGCCGACGGCGGCGGGACGCTGCGATCTCCACGGCGCGGCCGCCCTGGCCTGGCCGGTCGAAGTGCGCGAATACTTCCGCGCCGCCGGCGAAGGACGGATGGAGCTGGTGAACCACGCCGGTTTCCGCAAATTCGCCGACAACGACTGGAAGATCGAACCCGTTGAATTCGTCCCGGTTCCGCCGGTTCTCTCGCTTATGATGGAGCGCGGCTTCGACGCCGGACTCCCCGAAAATCTCGTCGACCTCGGCTACCCCACCATCTACGGCCCCCTATGGGCGGCCGCGGGGAATCAGCTCCGCTACACGCTGCCGATTCCGGACGCGCCGCGCACCGCCTTCCCGAAGAATCCGGAGGCGAATCCCGCCGACGCCGCCGAACTCGTCAAGTGGAACATCAGCCGCACCGACGGAACCCGCTTCCGCTTCTACTGCGAAAACATGGCCCGCAGCTGGCACACCCTCACCCCGGCGCTCGACCACCCGGTCAAGGCGTGGGCTTGGCTCCCCGGCGACTACCGCGACTACCTGAAGGGGCTGTATCACTTTGATATTCCGTTCCTTTCGAACTTCCGCGACTACCGTTTCTGGCGCTTCCTTTCGGAGCCCTACTCGGGGGTGAAGTACTTCTACTCCTTCTCCATCGCCTGCCGGGCGCCCGGCGACCTCGGCGTCTTCGGCGACCGCGGCTATGGCGTCGGCAACCACTTCACCATGCTCGACTTCATCAGCTCCCACAGCGGTGAGTATGAAGCGGTCCGGCAGATCTGGCGCGACCCGGCCCCCCTCGCCCCGCCGACGGCGGTCCGCGATGGGCGGATCGTCACCGTGGATAAGATGCAGGGCTACCTCACCGGCGTCCACGACTGGGCCTGGATGGAGGCCGGCAGCAACGACGCCGGCGACAACGGCCCCGTGGTCGATTGCGGCCAGGCCGTCTTCGGCGGAGTCGCCGCCCTCTACCGCATGGCCCGGAACCTCGGCAACACCGCCGAACGCGACCGCGCCGCCTACCACCTGGCGAAATCGCAGCTGTCGCAGATCGGGCGGCCCGCCTACCGCGACTACGGCCACTCCACCGGTACGCTCGGCCCTGACAACATCAACGTCGGCTTCCGCGAATCGATCACCCCGAACTCCTACGCCGACAGTCCGATGATCGGCAAATCCACCCGCAACGAGTACGACGGCACGCTCGATTCCCTGATCTGCTATGCTTATCAGGATTGGCTCGACATCTTCTACCCCTATGCAAAATATGTGTGGAACGACCTGCGCTTCTACGAGGATGAGCGCACCCTCTACTGGCCCAACCGCGACCGTGGCAAGAGCGACATGCAGGGGCATCTCTACTCGCGGCTGATCTACCGGATGATGGATGGAATGCCGCAGACGGAAGCGGTGAAAGTGCTTCGCCATTGGACGAAGGACGCGATCTTCTACCTCCGTTCGGGGGCACTGTGCGAGATTCTGCCCTTCGCGCTGACCGGCGGCTGCCCGCTGACGATGAACGAGTGGTATCCTGTTGCCGCGCCGGAGTTTGTCTTCACCCCGTCAAAGCGAATCGCGGAGCTCCGTTTCCGCAATGTGCCGGAGTCGTACGGCTTCCGCGCCGCCTCCTCCTTCGAACCCGCCGTCATCCGGGCCAACGGAGAGATGCTGCCGCGCGACCGCTGGAGCTATGCGGCGGAGAGCTACGACCTCCGGGTCTCCCTCCCCGCCGGTGAAACGGTCGAGGTGGAGGTGGAGTACGCCCGGATCGACCCGGATCGCTTCCGGGTGATGCCGATCCCTCCGGCCCCGAAGCGGATTCCCGCCGCGCCCGGCCTTGACCCCGTGGACTTCACCCCCGCGAGCGGCAAGCCGCCGGTCGCGACGACGACCGCCGCCGCCAAACCGGCGGAGCAGCAGCTCTTCCGCGCCGATTTCGCGGGTGAAGCGGTTCCGAACGCCAAGTTCGCCGGGAGGTGGAGCTTCAACACCTGGAGCAAGACGCCCCTCCCCGTCTCCGGCGGGCTGACCGGCGACTACCCGAAAGAGGGCGTTCCGGCGCAGGCGCTTGAAGTCAAGGCGGTCGAACGCGACTACGCCGGGCGCGTCTCGCCCCGGATACCGCTCACCGGCGCCTTCAAGGAGCTGGTGCTGCGCGGCGAAGTCACCTACGGCAAGGACTTTGCCAACAATCGTGCCATCGCCTTCTTCTGGAGCGGCAAGAGCGCCCACTTCTTCCACCTCCCGGTGGGAAAACCGGGCGAAGTGAGGCGGTTTGAATTCATCCTCCCCGCCGGCCAGCTCCCGGCCGGAACCGAGATGGTCATACTGCAGCTGGCCTGCCAGTTCGAGCAGAAATCCACGGCGACTCCGGCGGGCAGCGTCTTTTTCCGTGAAATAACGGTATCGGCGCGTTGATTCCGGTTCCTCTTGGCGGTATTTTATAGAAAACTGCCAGGAGGAATTTTTTTATGGAAGAGACACCCCGCTCCCTGCGGCTGCAAATCGCCATCGCCGGACGGACCAACGCCGGCAAATCCACCTTCCTGAACCGGATCGCCGGGCAGGACGTCGCCATCACCTCCCCCACCCCCGGAACCACCACCGACGTGGTCGAAAAGGCGATGGAGCTGCGCCCCCTCGGCCCCGTCCTCTTTCTCGACACCGCCGGGCTCGACGACTCGGGCGACCTCGGCGGACGCCGGATCGAGCGCAGCGCCCGCGCCTTCAACCGCGCCGACGTCATGCTGCTCCTCACCACCGCCGGGCTCTGGGGCGACCCCGAGGAGCACGCTCTCGCCGCCGCCAAAGACCGCAAGATCAACGTCATCCCGGTGGTCAACAAGATCGATCTTGAAGCGCCTACTCAGGAGTTCATCTGCCTCCTGACCGAGAAGTGCGGCTTCGCGCCTCTTCTGACCGGTGAAACGGGGCGCGAAGCGTTGCTCCCCGAGCTCAAGGCGGCACTGCTGGCCGCCCTGCCCGACGACGCCCTGACGCCCCCTCCCCTCCTCAGCGACTTGGTGCAACCGGGGGAGACGGTGGTGATGATCGTGCCGATCGACATTCAGGCCCCCAAGGGGCGCTTGATTCTGCCGCAGGTCCAGGCATTGCGCGACGCGCTGGACGCGGGAACCCTGGCGGTGGTGGTCCGCGAAAGCGAATACCCGGCCGCCCTCGCCCAACTGCGGCGGCCCCCGGCGCTGGTGGTCTGCGACTCGCAAGTCGTTGACCTCATGGTGCGCGAGACGCCCGCCGATATCCCCTGCACCACCTTCTCCATCCTCTTCGCCCGGCTGAAGGGGGATATGCCCCTTCTCGCGGCGGGAGCGGCGGCGATCAACCGTCTCGCGCCCGGCGATCCCATCCTGATCGCCGAGGCTTGCACCCACCATTCGAGTGAAGACGATATCGGGCGGGTCAAGATTCCGCGTTGGCTGGCGAAAAAGGTCGGGGGGGAACTCGCGGCCGAAGTCTCGGCGGGGCGCGATTACCCCGCCGATCTCTCGGCGAAAAAGCTGGTGATCCACTGCGGCAGCTGCATGCTGAACCGGCGCGAAACCCTGCGCCGCCTCGAACTCGCCGCCCGGGCGGGAGTCCCCGTAACCAATTACGGCATGGCGATTTCGGAGTGTCACGGGGTGTTGGAGCGCGTGCTCTCCCCCTTCCCCGAAGCCTTAACCGCTTATCGCTTGAGCAAGTAGCGGTTGCCGCAAAAGTGGCAGTCGACCGCAGGCTCGGGATTTTCTTCGAAGAGCTTCGCGTAATCCTCTTCGCCTAAGGTTTTGCGGGCCATCTCGTTCATCCGCTCGGCGCTGCAATTGCACCAGAAATGCGGCGCTTCCTCGAGGTGAACGGTATATTCCGGGAGATCGATCTTGGCGAGAAGAATCCGCAGTAACAGCCGAAGTTTTTCCTCGAGATCGGAGGAGCTGTCGCGCATCAGGTCCCACGCCTTATTCGACAGCAGGCGGTTGCGGATGCCGTCGAACTCTTCGAGGTCGCAGCCCGGCATCGCCTGGATCAGCACGCCGCCGGCATGGGCCACCGGATTCTCCGGGTCGGCCTGATAGACCACTTCGGCCAGGATTTCACTTTCGATCTGATCGCTGGTGGAGAGAAAGAACCCGAGCGCCGCCGGCGGCATGATGAAAGCGGTTTTGACCTCGCCGCTGTTCAGGATGCGTCCCGCTTTGTTGGAACGGGTGACCGCCACCCGCGAACCGTGCCCGCAGGCGACTTCGATCGAATCGGCTCCCTCCGCCATCACGTGCGGATTCTTGACCAGCCCGCGAATCCGGCCGTCGGCCCGGACGTCCGCCAAAAGGCCGCCCACCGGACCGTCGTAATCGATTCGAATGGCAAAACTCTCTTCCTCGTCAAGCAGCACCGACATCAGCGCGCCGGTTCCCAATAGACCCGACAGCAGCCGCCCGGCCACCGGATCGGCATCATGCCGCCGCAATCCTTCCGTCGCCAGCTCGCGAAATCGGCAGATCGCCATGCGGATCGCGGGGGTTTTCAGAACGACGCGGGCGAGAATGTCCGATTTTTCCGGCATTTCCAGGCTCCCTTTTTGGCTCCGGCATTGACAAACAGGGCCGGAGAGGTTATCTTTACATTGCTTTTCTATACTATAAAACGCTTACGGAAACTTTCAAATGATTTCGGAATTATTCTTCGCCTCCTTTGCCCCCGACACCCTCGAACCCGACCAGTCGATCGGGGCCAAATTCGAACGCCTCCTCGACCGGCTCGACCTGCCGCGCACCGTCAAAGGGCAGAAAGTCGCGGTCAAGATGCATCTCGGCGGCGGCGACGGCTTCTCGACCATCCACCCCTTCTTCGCCCGCAAGCTCGTCCGCAAGCTCCGCGAGGCGGGCGCCCGCGAGGTCTTCGTCACCGATCTTCGGGGCGCGGTTCGAGGCGCGATCGACCGCGGCTACACCGAGGAAGTATTGGGCTGCCCCATCGTTCCCGTCTGCGGCGACGATGAGAAGGGCTTCAACGTCTACCCCGTCAATCCTCCTCTCGCCGGAAAAATGGACCGCATCGAACTTTCGAAGCCGATTCTCGACGCCGACGTCATCCTCAACTTCACCCACCTCAAGGGGCACGGCGTCTGCGGCTTCGGCGGCGCTTCCAAGAATTTCTCGATGGGCGCAGTCACCACCCCCATGCGCCAAATGCTCCATTCGCTCGAAGGCGGCCTCGTCTGGGATGAAGCCCTGTGCACCCGCTGCGGCGCCTGCATCAAGAACTGCCCGACCGAAGCCATGAGCTTTAAAGATAATGAGTTGAAGGTCTTTTACCACGACTGCAAGTTCTGCCAGCACTGCGCGCTGATCTGCCCGGTGGGGGCCATCACCATGACCAAGGGCGGCTATCTCGACTTCCAGAAGGGCATGGCGATGACCTCGGCGAAACTGCTGGAATTCTTCCCACCGGAGCGGCAGCTCTATATCACCATGCTGATGGATGTCACCATCTTCTGCGACTGCTGGGGCATGACCACGCCGCGGCTGATCCGCGACATCGGCATCCTCGCCGGGCGCGACATCGTCGCCGTCGAGCAGGCTTCGCTCGACCTGGTGGACAAAGAGGAGCTGATTCCGGGGGCGCTGCCCAAAGGCTGGGATCTCGACCCCGACACCAATAAGCACTTCTTCGAACGGATCCACCACAAGGACCCCGTCGCCGTCGTGAACTTCCTCGAAGAACTCGGTTGCGGCAGCCGCGAGTACCGCCTGATCGAGGTCAAATAATGGCGTTGGTCTTCAACGCCGGAATTCCCGGGGACACCACCCGCGAACTTCTGGCGCGCTTCGAACGCGACGTCGCCGCCCGGCAGCCGACGCTGGTGATCCTCTGGGTCGGCGGCAATGACACGCTTTACCCCGGCCACACGGTTCCGGGGGAGGAGTTCCAGGCGAACTACCAAAAACTCTGCGCCAAAGTGCAAGCCCTCGGGGCCGGGCTTCTCGTCGGCACCCTGACCCCCGTCATTACTGAGGACCTCTACCGCGTCTTCCCCGCCGCCGCCAACCACCCCCTCCCCCCGGAGGAACGGCTGGCGGAGACCGACCGGATCATCCGCAACCTCGGCATCCCCCTCGTTGATTTCGCGGCGGTGGTGCGTTCGCACCCGGTGGCGGCGGTGAAGGAGTCCTATCTGCGGAATCAGGAGAACTCCGGCATGCATGACGGGCTCCACCTGACCCCCGAGGGGTGCCGGGCGGCGGCGGAAGCCGCGCTGTCGGCGATCCGGGCGAACCGCCTTTCGGCGGAGCGGGTGGTCTGCTTCGGCGACAGCCTGACCCACGGCGTCTATCTGCGAGGCAAAGGCAAGGCGGAACCCGGTCTTGAACCGTATCCCGCCGTCCTCGCCGAACTTCTCAGTTGACCGTAGCTCCCTTACGGAATTCCCCCGGCGCAACGCCGATTTTCTGCCGGAACAAGCGGGAGAAATAGTTGTGATCCGGGTAGCCCACCCGGCGGGCGATTTCCCGGATCGGGAGGTCGCTGCGGGTCAGCCACTCCCGGGCCTTCGCCAGCCGGATATTCTGCAGATAATCGGCGGGCGACACGCCGAAGACACTGTGAAAGTAGCGCAGCAGCGTCCGGGGGGAGACATTGGCGGTTCCGGCCAGGCTCGCCAGCGAAATCTCCCCGGCGTATTCATTCTCAAGCCGGCTGACCACCTGCCCCAGACGGGCGACCAGCCGGGATTCCCAAGCTTCGTTCTCTTCGCCGAAACAGCGGGCGAGAAATACCAGGAGCTCGATGAAGATACCGAGGATGGCGGCTTCGTAACCGGGGGACCTCCGGCTGAGCTCCAGCCGGATATGTCCCAACAGCCGGTCGATGTTCAGCAAAGGCTCCGCCCCCACCCGCAACCGGCTGCAGAATTCCGGTTCGCCTTCCGCTTTGAAGAGCGCCCGGTAGCCCGGCAGCGCCTCCAGATAAGTCAGCGGCAGACCGAGCTGCGACGGCTTGAAAAGAAGGTTGGAGAGGATGAGATCATGGACATTCCGGTACGCGTGGCTGTCGTTCCCCGCCACCACGAAGACATCCCCCGCCCGGACCGGCAGCTCCCGGCCGTTGACCAGGTGAAGCCCGGTTCCCTTGCGCACGATCACCAGCTCGGTGTAATCATGCGCGTGAATCGCACATTCCAGCTGGCGCTTCGATTCGATCAGGCCGAAGGGAAAAGCGTCGTGGCAGAACTCTTCGAATTCAAAAATCTTCATTTCTTCACCTTTGGCGCTAAAATACTATCTTTTGGCGTTTTTGTCAAGATTGTTTCCCGATTTTTGTGCTATAATATGGATAGCAACCAACCTTTCAACCGGAGGATATCGTGAAAATGAGACATCGATGCAGCCGTCATTTTACTTTGATTGAACTCCTCGTGGTAATCGCCATCATCGCCATTCTCGCCGCGATTCTCCTGCCGGCGCTCGGCAAGGCGCGGGAGCGGGCGCGCAGCGTCAAGTGCACCTCGAACCTGAAACAGCTGGGTGCCGGGCTCGGTCATTACGCCAACGACTTCAAGCAGCAGTTCCCGCGCTCCGGCGCCACCATGACCAGCGACGGCGGTTACTCCGCCTGGATGTACTGGACGGACAGCCAGATGCCCCTCATCTACCGGCGTTACGTCTCCCAGCCGGTAGTCGCCAATTACGAGGGGACGCACCCGAGTGCGGCGACCAATTTCCGGCCGGAGTGGGGATGTCCGTCGCGGAACCGCTCCTTCGATTACTCCCTCAGCTGGTCGCTGGCGAGAACCTCCGGCAACCGGATGAACGGCGGCGTGCTCACCCGCGCGAAACACTCCAGCCGGGTCATGGCGGGCATGGATTCGACCATCACCCGCCACGCCACCCCGACCGCCGCGGCCAACGGTTCGGACCAGATCTTCGGCATTACTGAAATGGGCACGGGTTACAATGAATTCTACCCCCTCGACCTGAACAACCTGGATAAAGCACACCCCTCCGGCTCGAACGTGCTCTACCTCGACTGGCACGTGGCCCCCATTCGGGCCTTCCCCAAAGTAAGCACCGACCGGTTCGTGTTCTGGGCCTGGCAGGATAACTGGTAAAAGAAAGCAAAATGATGAGAATCCTATTCCTCCTGACGTTCACTCTTCTCGGCCTTGCTGCCGCCGCCGATAAACCATTGCGGGTGTGGGATTACGACCGTCTCGACTACGTCTGGCTGAACGCCATGAACGGCAACCGGGCTTCGCTCCGGGTCGCGGGGGAAAAGACGCCGCAGGGCGAACGCATTCTGGCTCTGTCGCTGGAAAAGCTCAATCCGGCCGCCGCCAAGGCGTATTTCATTCAGCTGCAATATCTTCTTGCTCCCGGCAAGCTGGAGGCGAACCGGCCGTATGAGATCCGTTTTCAATGCCGCGCCGACCGGCCCGGTTCCATCCGGATCGTGGCCGCCCTCGGGGAAACGCCGTGGACGGAGATTTTCGGGCGCACCGTTCAAGTCGAAACGGTCTGGCAGGAGGTGGTTCTCCCTTTTACCCCCCGAACCGATTTGGCGGGAACCCTTCACCTGCCCCGGATCATGTGCGCCGGGTACGGAACGGAAACCACCCTCTATTTCGGCCCGGTGACGCTGCGCGAAGTTCCCCCCACAGTCCCCTTCGCGCTGAATCCGGAGTGGCAGCTGGATGGCTCCACCGTAACCCTCGACCGGAGCGGCTCCCTCGAGCTCGGGAAACTCGCCGGAAAATTCCGGGTGAACGACAGCGCCCTCCTCTCCAACCGCTTCACCAGCCCGAAAGCCGGCGTCATGACCGCCGGTTTCGCCGCCGACTGGAAATTCGAACTCCACCTCAACGGTGAAAAAATCTACGATACCCTGAAAAAAGGCAACGGTTCCCAGGACTTTTCACCGGACGACCATATCGTCGAATTGCCGGTCAAAGCCGGGGACAACCTGCTGACGGTCAAGGTTCTGGCCGGCTCCAAAGGCTGGCGCTTCGTCTGCGGCGCCCCCTCCGGTCAACCGCGGGGAACTGTGGTTCAGGCGGGACCCGAATGGCGGGCTTTCGAACTGCCGCGACGAGTCGAACCGGGGTCCGTACTCGACTTCTCCCGCCTTGGGCTGCACGATGCTCCGGCGGGGAAACACGGCCGGGTCATCGTCAACCGCGAAGGAAAGTTCGCTTTCGAAAAGTTTCCGGAAAAAGCGGTCCGTTTTTTCGGCACCAATCTCTATTTCGACATGAATTTCCCCGACCGGGAACAGGCGGAGAAGCTGGCCGAACTGCTGGCTTCCTCCGGCTACAACTCGGTGCGGCTGCACCACTTCGACTATATTTTGACCGCCACCGGCGACCATCGGCGGATAGCGCTGAATCCGGAGAAGCTCGAGCGCTTAGACTATCTCTTTTACGCCCTGAAGCAGCGGGGAATCTACCTCACGCTCGATCTCAACACCCTGCGGATGCGGGCGATGCAGAAAAATGCCTTCGAGATTCTGACCAACCCCGCCGAGCGCGACCGCTTCCTTCAATTTGCCGCCAATCTCTTCAACCACGTCAACCCCCACACCGGGTTGGCCTGG
>JAVBRV010000512.1:0-2801 GCA_031547585.1 Victivallaceae bacterium | reverse complement strand
CCCCCTCGCCCTCCCCAAGTCCCACGACTTCAAGGGGAAAAGAGGACGGAGACGCCGGGGAAGGTTTGGGTGGCTTTTTCGGCGGAGGAGGGGTTGAGGAAGAGGGTGGTGGAGAGCCAGTCGGCGAGCATGGCGGAGGGGGCGATGACGGTGACGGAGCCGGTGGCGGTGGTGGGTTCGCCGGTGGCGGGGTTCATGATGTGGCCGTAGAGTTTGCCTTGGATGGTGACGAATCGTTCGTAGTTGCCGCTGGTGGAGAGGGAGGCGCTGCGGAGTTCGTAGGTTCCGGGGAGGATGGTGTCGGGTTTGGCGGGGTTGCGGATGCCGACGGAGTAGAATTCTTTGCCGGGCGGGGGTTCGGGGAGGAGTCGGAGGTTGCCGCCGAGGTCGATGACGCCTTGTTGGAGTCCGAGGTCAATGACGGCTTCGGCGGCGAGGTCGACGGCGAAACCTTTGGCGATGCCGCCGAGGTCGAGGGCCATGCCGGGGAGAGTGAAGCGGACGGTTTGCTTGTCGTCGTCGAAGGTGACTTTTTCGAGCCCGACGAGGCGGCGGGCGGCGGCGATTTCTTCGGGGGTGGGGAGGGTGTCGCCGCGTTTGCGGTAGAATCCCCAGAGGTCCATGAGGGGTTTGGCGGTGATGTCGAAGGCGCCGTCGCTGAATTCCCAGGCCTGGCGGGCTTCTTCGAGGAGCAGCCAGAGCTGCGGGGAGCAGGGGAAAGGGTGGTCGAAGGCGTCGCGGTTGAGGCGGGAGAGTTCGCTTTGGGGGTTGTAGAGGTTGGCGATCCGGACCACTTCTTCGAAAGCGGCGCGGGCGGCGCGGGCAGCTTCCTCGTTATCGGCGGGGGAGCCGAAGAAGGTGAAGCCGGCGATGGTTCCCATGACCCGGAAGCGTTCTTCGTAGCGTTCGCGGCTGCCGAGGCGTTGGTCGAGGGAGTGAAAAAGCGCCCCCGCCCCGATGATGAGCATCAGGGCGAGGGCGATTCCACCGCGGGTCCGAGCGGTCATGCTTCGGCTTTCCGGAGGGAGAGGCGGATGGGGACTTCGTTGACCGAAAGTTCCGTCATTGCCTCTTCCGTACCGGCTTCCAGCTCGATTGCAAGGGTCTCTTCGCGGATGTAGTCGGCGTGGCGAAGGAGCGCTTCGGCGCGTTCCGCCGGGACGTCGTACCGGATCCGGATGCGGTCGTCGACCGCGAGCCCGGCGTCTTTGCGCAGCGCCTGGAGCTTGCTGACCAGTTCGCGGACGAAGCCTTCGGCTTCGAGCTCGGGGGTCAGCTCCGTGGCGAGGGCGATGGTGACGCCGTTTTCGCTGGCGGCCACGAGCCCCTGACGCTCTTCGCGCTGAATCAGAAGGTCGCCGGCGGTGATTTCCGCCTGGGTGCCGTCGGGGAGGTCGATCTTGCAGGGGGTTCCCGCGAGGATCGCACCGATTTCAGCCCCGGTGAGGCGGGCGATGCGGTCGGCGGCGGCTTTCATATTCTTGCCGAGGCGGCCGCCCAGCACCTTGAAGTTGGCTTTGGCGCTGCGCTTGACCAGCGACTCCTCGTCGGCGGTGAACTCGACCTCTTTGACGTTGAGCTCTTCGGCGATGATCCAGCTGGTGGCGCGGAGCATTTCATCGGCTTCGGCCGTTCCGGCGGCGATGACGGCGCGGGCCAGCGGCTGGCGGACCTTGAGGTTGTGCTGGGTCCGGAGGTAGCGCCCGGAGGAGACGGCGCTCATGGTGAGGGCGATCTGCTTCTCAAGGTACTCGTCGCGGCAGTCGTCCGGCTCGGGGTAGTCGCAGTGGTGGACCGATTCCGGCATGGATTCCGTCCGCAGCTCGCGGTAGATCGCCTCGGTGGTGAAGGGGATGAAGGGCGCGGCGGTCTTGGCGAAGACCAGGAGGACGTAATGGAGCGTCCGGTAGGCTTCGAACTTATCCTCGTCGTCGCGGCTCTTCCAGAAACGGCGGCGGCTCCGCCGGATGTACCAGTTGGTGAGGTCGTCCACGAACCGGCTGAAGCGGTTGGCGGCGCGCTGGAGGTTGTAGGCGTCGAGCTCGGCGCGGATCTCTTCGACCATCTGCGAAGCCGAGCTTAAGATCCAGCGGTCCAGCACGTTGGCCGGGTTCGCGGGCGGCCTCACTTCGCCAGTCGGGGCCTCGTAGTTGTCGACGGCCGCGTAGGTGGTGAAGAAGCTGAGCGCGTTCCATACCGGGATCATCACGCCGCGCAGCACCTCTTTGACCCCCGCTTCGGAGAACTTGAGGTCTTCGGCGTGAACCACCTGGCTGCCCAGCATGAAGAGGCGGAGGGCGTCCGCGCCGTGGCGGTTCACCACCTCCATCGGGTCGGGGTAGTTCTTCAGCCGCTTGGACATCTTGAGGCCGTCTTCGGCCAGAACCAGCCCGTTCACCAGCACGTTGTGGAAGGGCGGACGGTCGAAGAGCGCCGCCCCCAATACCACCAGCGTGTAGAACCAGCCGCGGGTCTGGTCGAGCCCCTCGGCGATGAAGTCCGCCGGGAAGTTCGCCTCGAAGCGCTCCTTGTTCTCAAAGGGATAGTGCTGCTGCGCGTAGGGCATGGAACCCGATTCGAACCAGCAGTCGAGCACCTCCGGGATCCGTTTCAAGGGCGACTTGCCGGTCGGCGACGGAATCTCGTAGTCGTCCACGAAGTGCTTGTGGAGGTCGGTGACCTTTCTGCCGGTCAATTTTTCCAGCTCGGCGACTCTGCCGACGCAGATGGTTTCGCCCTCTTCGTTGCGCCAGATCGGCAGCGGCGAACCCCAGTAGCGGTTGCGGCTGATCGCCCAATCG
>JAVBRV010000421.1:0-27954 GCA_031547585.1 Victivallaceae bacterium | reverse complement strand
CCCCCTCGCCGAAGCGCCGGGGCGACTGACCCCGGAGCAGGAGAAATACCGCGAATCCTACGCCCGTAAAGCCGTCTTCACCGACGACGGGTACGCCCGCCCCGCAATCGCCGACGGAACCTGGCGGATGAACGGCAGGCCGGAATTCCTGGTGGGCGGCTGGCTGTACGGACCGCGGACCACCTACAACCGCGACTGGCCCGAAAAACAGCCGAATCCGCAGGGAATCGACCATTACGCCTACCGGGAAGCTCCTTCGAAGAGCCTGTTCAACCGTCTGGGCTTCAACAGCTCACAAATCGTGGCGACCGCCATCCCGGGAGCATTCCTTTACGGCCTGAAGGAACAGAAGGGCGCGGAAGAAGACGAAGCCTACTGGCCCCGCTATATGAAACGGTTCGACGGGGTGCCGCTGACCCTCGAGTTCTCCTTCGGATTCAAAGCGCAACTCAAAAAAGAGCTTCCCGAAATCGAACGGGAAATCAACCAGAAGAACGGTCATTGGCACAGCTTCATTCCGTACTGCCCGGAAGATCCCCGGGGGGACGCCTACTACCGGAGCTTCATGCGGGGCGGCACGATCCTCGCCCTGAAGAATAAAGCCAACATTTTCAACTGGGAGCTGTTCAACGAATCCAGCTACAACTGCCAATGCGTCTTCAACCGGAGCCGGTTCGCCGCCGAAATGAAAATAAAATACGGCTCGATCGTCGCCGTCAACCGGGCCTGGGATACCATCTTCGCCGGATTCAACGAGTTGGCGGCAAGCGGAAATTACGAGCAGTACCCGAAGCTCTGGCCGGACTGGTGCAAATTCTCCGCCCGGAGATACGTAGAAATCCTGCAAAAATACCGAGACGGCATCCTCGAGATCGACAAGCGTCCGAACATCCGGTTCTCCGAACAGACCCACAACCACAATCTCTACAAGCGCACCGGCGCCGGCATGGACTACCGGCTGATCGTCGAAGCGCTGGACCTCCCGGCCATCGAAGGCGGCTGGTCGTACGGCGACGCCGGCAAGCGGCGCGAAGGCCAAAACGAGGAAGCGGTGGTTCTCGCCGCCAACTCCCGTTACTCCTTCGTCGCCGATCTCTTCGCCGCCCTGGCCAAAGGGAAAAAGCCGGTCGCCAACCACGAGCATTACTGCGGCCGCTTTGAGAACAGCGAACGCGTCCCCAGCCGCCGCACCGACATCATCAGCTCCCTCTGGAACGAAATCATGCACGGAACCTCCACCGTCTACGTATACGCCTGGGACAAGCGTTCAAGCGAATGGGGAAATCCTGCCGAAGCCAAGACCAACGCCCTGGGAGCGGGATACAAGGGGTACAGCTACCTGAATCCCTATAACTGGCCGCCGTCGGAGCTGGACGGCTTCAAGCTTTTTCGCGCCGAACTGGAACCGTACCGGGAGAAAGTCCTGCCCTTCCCGCGCTTCAAAGCCCCCACGGTGGCGGTGTTCTACAGCTACCCGTCGCTGCGCATGGACGGCATCGGCGACATCGAAAAATCCGGCAGCTTCGAACACAAAACCATCGGCTGCCACAGCCGATTGAAGTTCGCCCACTATCCCCTCACCTTCGTTTTCGAGGAGGAATTGGAGCAGGGACTCCCCGACCACATTCAGGCCCTGATTTTGCCGCACGCCACCTTCGCCGAGGCCCGGACGCTTCCCGCCGTCGAGCGCTTCATCCGGCGCGGCGGTCTCGTCATCGCCGACCGGAATGCCCTGGCCCGCGACGAACGCGGCAATCCCGTCGCCGGGTTGAAGGGGAAGCACTTCCGCGTGGATATGGCCCAAACCGCCGGACAGGACGAGATGCTGGCCATCCTGGAAAAAAATTCGATCCGCCGCTACTTCGACCTTCGGGAACCGGAATTCACCCGGTGCGACATGCAGCTGATCGATCGCGGCGACTTCAAATTGCTCTTCCTCCTCAACTGGGGGGAACGCGGCTCCACCCTGCCCGGGACACTGACGCTCCGGCTCGACGACGCCGGGGAATTCTACCTCCACGACCCGGTGAATAAGCGGCTCTTCGCCAACTCCGGCAAGGAGACCTGGACGATGGCCGAATTGCAAAAAGGCGTGAAGATTCCGGTTCCGCCGCAGGAGCGGCTGCTGCTCGTCCTCGAGCGCACCCGGCCCGCCGGAACCGAGACCGTCGCCCCCGGCGATTTCAACGCCCTGCTGCAAAAAATCCAGGCCAAAGAGGCTCCCGAAGTCGCCCGGCTGACGCAACTCAAAGCGAAAACGGAACAAAAATACGCCGCCGGCCGCCGCCATGAAGGGGTCAAAATCGCGAATTGCCGTCCGCTCGACCTCTCCCGCGCCGCCAACATGGCTTTCAAAGACGAAGTTCCGGATGACTGCAAGGGCGGCTGGTTCGATCAGGGAGAGAACGATTTCGCCGCCATGCCGCTCGGCAACCAAGTGCTGGCGGGCGTCCCCTTCACCATCCTCGACCCGGCGCAAAACGGCAACCGGGGTGCGGTGCTGCTGTACGGCGGCTTCCGCCCCTATTTCCCGAAAGAGGCCGGCGGAATTCCGGTCGGCTTACCGGCCTCCCGGCTCTACTTCCTCCACGCCGCCGCGGCGGCCGGAAACAACGCGCCGAACGCGGTCTACCGCATCCGGGTAAACTACAGCGACGGAAGCAAGGTTGAAATTCCGGTCCGGGCAGGCCATGAAATCGGCGACTGGCACGGCAGCCGCCCTCTTCCCGAAGCGAAAATCGCGCTGGAGGTCCCCAGTCCCCATAGCGGCAGCGGCGTCATCAACCTGCAATGCTTCCGCTGGAGCAACCCCCACCCCGGCAAGGAGATCGCCACCCTCGACCTCCTCTCGGCGGAATCCTCCGCCGTCCCGGCCATCGTCGCAATCACCCTCGAACAATAATTCCGGACATCAAGGACAATCGGGAGCGAGGGGGCGGTGGCGGAGGGAGTCGCGGAATTCGCCGGGGGGGATGCCTTTACGCCGTTTGAAGACGCGTGAGAAGTAGAAGGGGTCGGTGAAGCCGCTGGCGTAGGCGGTTTCGCCGACGGTGGCTTCGGGGTTGGATCGCCAGAAGGCTTCGGCTTTGGCGAGTCGCCGTTCGATCAGGAGTTCTTTGAAGCTGGTGCGGTAGTTATTACGGAGAAACTGGGAGATGGTGGAGACGCTGCGGTTGAGTTTGCGTGCCATTTCGGGGAGGCGCACGTCGCCGGTGCAATAGAGGTCGAGGTAGCGGTCGATTTCGACTTTGAGGCGGTCCCCCTGGAGGACAGCGAGTTCGCGAAGGACGATATAGTCGAGCAGGGTGCGGAAGAGTCCGAGCATATGGTTGAGTTTTTCGAGCGGCAGCTTGGGGAGTTCGTCGAAAGCGGCGGCGAGGGCGCGGCGCTGTTCGGCGGAGCGGCAGCGGTCGAGCATATCGGGGGGCGGCGTATCGCCGAGGCGGGTCTGGCCGATCATCAGGAAGGCGGCGAGGCGGTCGTGGACGAAGACGGGGGCGATGGCTTCGCGGAGTCCGGCGTGACACTGGTAGTCGAGGATGCCGCGGGTGGCGGCAGCTTCGCGGCGCTTGTCGGCGTCGAGCGAGATGCATTCATGAAGGCGGCCGAGATCTTCCTGAACGAGGCGGCAGTATTCGCTGTTGCGCATTTCGCAGCCGCGCCGGAGGGGCTTGCCGTCGGCGGAGAAGAAGGTGACCCGAATGTCGAGGAGGGCGGCGAAATGGTCGAGGATCGACTGCAATTCGTCGCTCAGCACCAGTTCAAAGGGGGTGGTTTTCACGGCGGCCTCCGGAGTTTTAACATAATATATATGGTTGTGGCGAAAAATCCATACCTCTTGCGGGAATTTCCATTTCAAAATCCGGCGGCGGCGGTATATTGATAACAAGCAAATACCGAAAGGAGTTCCGCCATGAGCCGTGATCTCGCCGACGTCGCCTCGCACTTCGCCTTGTATGGAAATTTCGTCATTGCCGCGCCCTACGGAACCGGCCATATCAACGACACCTACCTCGCCGTCTTCGACCAGGGGGGGACGCTGGTGCGCTACATCATCCAGCGGATCAACCACAACATCTTCCGCGACCCCGTGCGGCTGATGGAAAATTTCACCCGGGTCACCGCGCATATCGGGAAAAAGCTCGATGAGGAGCGGCGGCGGAACCCCGTCACCCGCCGCCGGACGCTTCAGGTGGTGCCGACCTATGGCGGAGAGAGCTGCTACCGCGACGCGGAGGGGAACTTCTACCGCTGCTACGTCTTCGTCGAAAACGCCCGCACCTACGACATTCTGGAGACGCCGGAGCAGGCGTTCCAGGCGGCGGCGGCGTTCGGCGGCTTCCAGGCGGACCTCGCCGACCTCGAGGGGCGGCTGACCGAAACCATTCCGGCCTTCCACCACGCCAATTCGCGGCTGTCGGCCCTCGAAGCGGCGGCGAAGGAGGACCGGGCGGGACGGCTGAAAGAGGTGCGGCAGGAGCTCGATTTCATCCTCGCCCGCCGCGAGGATTGCGGGCTCTTCCTCTCGCTCCTCGCCAGGGGCGAGCTCACCGAGCGGGTCACCCACAACGACTGCAAGCTCAACAACGTCCTGATCGACGACCTCACGGGGAGCGGCTGCTGCGTGATCGACCTCGACACGGTGATGCCGGGGCTGCCGCACTACGACTTCGGCGACATGGTGCGCACGGGGACGAGTCCGGTGGCGGAGGATGAAACCGATCTCACGAAAGTAACCATGCGCTTCCCGATGTTCGAGGCGCTGCTGCGCGGCTATCTGTCGACGGCGGGGAGCTTCCTCACGCCGCTCGAAAAGTCGCTGCTGCCCTTCTCGGGGAAGCTGATTACGCTGGTGATCGGCATCCGCTTTTTGACCGACTACCTGCAGGGGGACGTCTACTTCAAGATCAAACGCCCCGGCCACAACCTCGATCGCTGCCGCACCCAGCTGAAGCTGATCGAGTCGATCGAAAGCCAGCTGGACGCGATGAAGAAGCTGACTGAAACGCTGTAATGGTTGACATCTTCCGGTAGGGTAAACCAACCGAGTCCATTTCAAAAGTCAGTTCGAGCGGATTTTATCGGCATCACCGAAGTTGAAATCGGGTAGATTTGAGCGGCTACCCAGAGGGTAACCGCTTAAATCACTCCCGATTTCAGCTTTGGCGAGGCAGATGAAAGCCACCGAAATGACTTTTGAAATGGACTCCAACCTACCGGAGGATTTCATGAAAGTCTGCAACCGAAGCCACGCCGAGCTCAAGATCGACCGGTCCGGCAAAATTTCCGTCGAAAGCGTCTGGGAGGTCATGCCCGCCGGCGCCGCCACCGGCGTCGATGAACTGCTGGAAGCCGCCCGCGCCTGGGCGGGGAAAATCGGGGAGCCGTTCCGCCTGCCCGATGCAACGGGCGAAGCCTTCCAATACTCCGAAACCCTTCAGGTGTCCGCCCTCGCCTTCAAGCCGGTGAACAACCAGCTCTGCCGCGTCACCTTCACCGGAGTCGGGCAAGAGGAGGAGCTTCTCCCCCTCGGCGAAACCACCGACCGCCACCTCGAGGACGGCACGCATTTGCGCATCCGCCGCTGGAGCCTCACAGAGGCCGCCGCCGCCAAGGAGCTGCTGCCGCACCCCGGCGCGCTGCTCGACTGGGAGGGGGGAGCCTTCGTCTGCCTCTCGGCCGAAGAGAAGCGTGAAGAGGGCGAACTCCCCAGCTATACCGTCACCGCCCGCGAAACCACCTGCCACCCGATGACCCCCGTACTCCGCGAAGAAAGCATCGAAGGGGAGCGCACCGCCAGGATCGTCTGGTTCGTCAGCCTGGAGGAGTTCAACGCCTTCGCCACCCAACACCCCCTGCGGGGAAAAGCGGCCTGGGCGGGGGACGATTACCACCTCACTTCGCGCGAATCAAAGGAGGTCGGGCTGCTCGGCTTCCGCGTCACCCTGACCGCCCGCGAGGTCTCGACCCGGCTACTGGAAGCGGTTCGAGGCGAAGGCTTTCACAGTTTTTCGCGCAGCGGCATGGTCCGCCGCGAAATCACCTGGAAGGCGCGCTATCAGGCGCGGACCGCCGACCTCGAACGCTTTAACCTCCTCACCGGTTTCGCGCCGGAGGACTTCGGCGAAGCCGACTGCCTGGTCACCCGCGTCACCCCGAAGAGACTGTCGGAGCACGAATACGAAATCACCGTCGAAGCCGAGAAGAAGAGCAACCCCGGACTCTTCGACCATTACAACGCCAGCGACCGCTCCAACCTCGCCGGACGCGAGGACGTCTCCGTCGATCTCACCGAATTCCGCGTCTCCGCCGAGATGGCGGGCTACGCCCCGGACGGCGCGGGGAGCTATCAGGCGATCGCCGACTGGAGACCGGCCGAAAGCTGCCCCTTCACCGCCGCCAAGGCGCTTGACAAGAATATGGTCGAAACCATCCTCCGGACGCTCGTCATCACGGTGGTCGAATACTCCCCGGGCGACGCCAAGAGCAAGATCTCCAGCCTGGCGAGCTGGGCGACCGGGCGGATTCATACGGGTTCGGTGGCGGGCCGCTCCGGCTCCTACCTCAAGGTGCGCCAGACCTGTTCGGAGACCTGTGACGACAGCGGCAACCGCTATACCCGGATCAGCCGCAGCTACCAGCTCGCCCCCGGGAGCTACACCTGGAACGCCTCGTACTGGAGCAATCACTGACCCATGACCGCCGATTTCCGTAAAACCGACGCCCAGCTGGAGGCGCTGAAGCTGCTGGGGGGACCGGCCCCCTATGTGCTGCTCTTCGGCGGCTCCCGCTCGGGCAAGACCTTTATCCTCGTCTATGCGCTCCTGATCCGGGCGATGCGCGCGCCGGGGAGCCGTCACGCCATTCTGCGGCTCCACGCGAACAGCGTCCGGCAGTCGATCCTGCTCGATACGCTGCCGAAGGTCTGCCGCCTCGCCTTCCCGGGCTTGCGACTCCGCGAATCGCGCACCGACGGACTCGTCCGGCTGCCGAACCGCTCCGAAATCTGGTTCGCCGGGCTGGATGAGGGCGAGCGGGCCGACAAGATTCTGGGGAAAGAGTTCGCCACGCTCTACTTCAACGAATGCTCCGAAATCGGCTACGAAGCGGTCAACACCGCCCTCACCCGTCTCGCCCAGCGAACGACCTTGCGCAACCGGGCCTATTTCGACTGCAACCCTTCGGGGAAATCGCACTGGAGCTACAAGCTCTTCATCGAGAAGCGCGATCCCCTCTCGAAGCTGCCGGTCGCCTTCCCCGGCAACTACGTCTCGATGCTTCTCAACCCCCATGCCAACCGCGAGAACCTGCCCGCCGGCTACCTCGAAGAGACCCTCGCCGGACTCTCCGAGCGCCAGCGCCTCCGCTTCCTCGAAGGGGTCTGGCTGGACGACCTCGCCGGGGCCTTGTGGTCCAGCGCCCTTCTCGAACGCTGCCGGGTCCAGCGCGCTCCCGAGGCACTCGAGCGGATCGTGGTGGGGGTTGACCCCGCGGTCAGCTCCGGGCAGGAGGCGGATGAGACCGGCATCGTCACCGTCGCCCGGGGGCGCGACCGCAACTTCTACGTCCTCGCCGACGCCAGCATGAAGGGGCGTCCCCTCGAATGGGCGGCGCGGGTGTGCGACGAATACCGCCGCTTCGGCGCGGACCGGGTGGTGGGCGAAGTGAACAACGGCGGCGAACTGATTGAAACGGTGCTGCGTTCGCTGGATCTCGACCTCAGCTTCCGGGCGGTCCGAGCGATGCGCGGCAAGATCGCCCGCGCCGAACCGGTGGCGGCGCTCTACGAAGAGGGCCGCGTCTTCCACGCCGGCCGATTCCCCCTGCTCGAGGAGCAGATGACCGGCTTCCGTCCCTCTTCGACGGGCAGCCCCGACCGTCTCGACGCACTGGTCTGGGCCATCACCGCCCTCCTCGAAAACAGCGCCCCCCGTCATATCATCTCCTGAATTAACGCCATGTGCAAGTTTTTCTTTGCGGATGGTGAGCTTGAAAGGACAGAAAGGACTAAAATGACTAAAACGACTGAAAGGACGGTCGTGTAATAGAAAAGGTGAATCGGTGAGCTCAAAAAGATTTTCGCGTCTTTTTAGTCCTTTTCGTCCTTTTCGTCATTTCAGTCCTTTATCCATAAGCAATACCGCCATCAAAAAGCCCGCAAAGCATACAAACAAAAACTTGCACATGGCGTGAATTACGCAAAACAGACCCAGTTTTGAGAATTTGATATGATTTTCACAGTAAAACGATAATATTAACTGAATTATCATCAAAAAAAGTCAAAAATGGGGGTTGCCATTCCGCTTCCCTGTGGTATACTATCCATAAGATCCCGAAAGCAACCAACTGAAAGTGAGGTAAAAATGAAAATAATAATCACCCTGTTCGCTTTTCTGGCCGCGGTCACCGGCTTTGCCGCTTCGCAGATCAGTTTTGCCGATTACGGCAACGGCGGTTATCGGTTTGTCGCGAATAGCACCGGCTTTGCAAGATTGGAGTATTCCACGGTAAACTTGGCGACCAATACTCCTGTGGAAACAATTGGAGCGGGTTTCGTACTTCTGGACTTGTCATATAAACCTCTGTACCCCGGAGACACCGGCTTGTCGCAGTTTATGCCGTGGCTTACCGGCGATAATTCAGTTGCACGTTTCGAGGCGGGCGACACCTTCGGAGTATGGCTCGGGTCGCAAGTCCACATCGTTGATCGTTACACGAATGCCTGGTACGACACGTTCATTGCAACCAGGGCGGACGAGTATATACCGTATGTCGACAGTTACTTCGAACTGAGCGACCTGACCTTCGGGGAGGATTCGATTTCGGGATACAAGGTTTATTATCGCCAGAATGGCGATGTCGTTGATCCCCTCGGTCTCTCTTTCACCCTCTCCTGGCTGGGAGAAAACCCCACCGCGCCCAAGGGGCAGCCGTTGCCGGGCGTCCTGGCCGCGCTGGCGGCGGGAGCTGGAGCCTATGTGATCCGCCGGAAGCAGCGGCGGTCGTAACTCCCAGGCGAACGTATAAGGCGCGTCCTCCGGTACAGGAAGGACGCGCTTTTTTTCACTGCATGGAGATTGTACAATATGACAGAAATCAATTGGCGCAGGTTTCTTCCGAGGAATAAACGGCTGAAACAGTTGCATCAAAGTATCGTTGCGGACAACGAATTTCCTATGCCGCCCGGGGAAAAAATGGCGCCGGAGGTTTTCACCCTGATGATTCTGTGGGGGTATATCTGCGGAATGAATCCGGGAAAGGGACGGGAAGATTTACAGAAAAAGATAAAAGGAATTGTTGAATCAGCGCTGTCCGCGAATGATTTGGCGCATTTGAAAAATGACCCCGATTATCAGTATTTTATTCGCCTGATCGATTTTACGCTGACCCCTGCTACCTGCCCCGATTGCGGCAAACAGGTCCATATCGGTTGGCAGCCCTATGTGGGCGGTTTCGATAACAGGGGCTATTACGCGATCTTTCCCGTCAACGAATCATCACGTGAAATGCTTCCGGTCAATTGGAAAGAAAAAGATATTTCTCAACTTCCGAGCGGATATCACCTCAACAACTGTCCCTTCTGCGGCAAGATCGAAATTCTCGATTTCGATCATCCGGAAACCCTGCCGGCGGAAGAAAACCCCTTCCGTTTTCTCCAGGAATTCACCATGATCCGGCCGGGTGGAGAGCGTCTCTCATTTGCGGACGCTCCAGCCGCACCTTCCACTTTTACGCCGCCATTGGCATTTACGCTCGATGATTTTGCGCATGGCATGAGCAAAGAAGATTTGGCAAATAAGATTCTTCACTTCAAGAATCTTTCCGGAGTAGCGATTCGTAACGAAATGGAATCGCTTTCCGATGGCGAAATTCTGGCTTTGGCAAACTGTCCCAAAGCTTCGGCCTTGGTTTTGGAATCCGCCTTTGTGGTATTCAAGCATCGGGAACATTGGTGTGAAAAACTGATGTTCGCCTATCGGAACGGATTGCTGACGATTCGGGATGCCAAGATGTATATGCTGCACTATCTGAACGTTCGCGGCAACCGTTATCCGGATGATTTATCTTTCTACCTGGAACTTTTGAATGATAAGAGTTTGGATATCATCGGCGAGGCTCTGGTTGCGGTGGTGTTTTTCAATGAGAAATCCGTTATTCCGAAATTGAAAGAGTTCCGGGATGCCGGCTGGGAGATCGGTTCCGAGGGATATTTCACCTTGTCAAAAGCCATTCTTGCGCTCGAGCGCGGCAATCCTTATCTAGCTTATCCTTACAGCAAGGATTGCGACAACCGCTGGGGAATGCTCGCACTTTGGGAACATCGCGAAGACTACACCGAGCTTCTGGCTCCGCTGTATGCTGAGAGCACAGATAACCCCAAACGCAGTTACGGCGGCTTGAAAGGCAGAAAATGAAGCTCCGCGCCCCAAGGGACGCGGTATCAGGGATTTCGCTGAAGTTGTTGTCGACGTCATAGAAGGTAGGGCTGCCTGTCCCCAGGCAGCCGTTCTCGTTGCAGGGTCTACCGGGTGAAACCACGTTCTCGGCTTATTCCGAAGAGGGAAGAACCAGCCACGTTTTATTTTGAATGCATCCGTCTTAGAATTTGCAGCGTGAACGGCTGCCTGAGGACAGGCAGCCCTACCCAATATCGCTCCGCCAAATGCTTAAGCTGAATTTTGAAAGGTGCCCCAAGGGTCGCGGTATTGAACCCACTGGAATAATTTCACGTTTTCACCCTAATTGAGTATAAAAACCGTGCGTTTTACCGCACGGAGATGGAACCTTCGCACTCTTCGGTTTCGACGTTCCCGGCGGTCAAGGGACGCCCGTTCAGGGTGTTGCCCGCCAGCGTCACTTCCGAGCAGCGCTTCAGGAAAACGCGGTTCGATTTCTCCCCGAAACTGCTCTCTGCCTTCCCGGTGATCGTATTGTTGCGGAAAACGGAGTCACCGGTATTCCGCAGGAGAAGCGGCCAGACGGCGTCTTCGATGCGGTTGTTCTCGAAGAGGATTCCCCGCACCGGCGCGCACCGGGCCAGCTCCATATTCTGGACGAAGGAGTGGGTGCGGACGCCGTAATGGACGTCCTTCATCGTATTGTTGCGGGCCGTGACGCAATAGGGGGCCGGTCCCTCCTTGATGCCGATCAGGGCCGAGAAAGCGAGGCCGATCCCCATCGGGAAGTTCTCGAACGAATTGTTCTCCACCAAGGCACACGCCGCCTGGATGTTGACCCCGGAGCAGCCGTGGCGGAACCGGTTGCCGCTGACCACCGTGCCGATTCCCCACTGGTGGGTGTCGTACACCGAATCGAGCGCCTCCTCATAGCGGATCAGGTTGCGCGACATCAGGTCCTTCTGGACGGGGGTGAGCTCCTTGCGCCCCCCGTTCTCCCGGCTGGTGATCGTGGGGGGCAAGGGCTCCTCGAAAACCGCCGCCGTCTGCCCCTTCCACACCCCGTCATTCTGTTTAATGGTCGCCAGCGCCAGGTACTGGCCGGTGGCCGAGGAGACGAATTTCAGCTGGTTCCCCGGCACGGAGGCGCCCGGCATCCGCGGATAGACGGCGGAATCTTCCTCCGCCCGGGTCACGTCCCTGCCCCCCTCGAAGGCGTTGAAGCAGTCGTCGCCGAGGTTGCTGATGTCGCAGTTCGACATATAGCTGCCGCCGGCGCAGATCAGCGCGTCGGCGTTGGAGGCGAGGTGCATTCCCGGCAGGGGGTAGATCCGGTTCCGGGTCCAGGTGCACCACCAGCCGCCCCAAGTCTGAAAGGAGGCCGCGCGGGTGTTGCGGATGTGGATGTTCTCGGCCGTGCAAAGGGTGCTGTCGCCGAAGGGGAAGCAGGGGTACTCCCCCTCGCGGTTCGGGATGATGAATTTCAACCCGGCGCGCAGGTGCTTGATGGAGTAGCGTTTATCCATATGGATCCGGTACTTCCCGCCGCCGAGGTCATCCGATTTGCGCTCGTTGAAGACGATGAACTGCGAGCGGACGATGTCCCCCTCGGGCGTGTAAGCGAGGCAGCGCTGAAAACGCAAGTTTTGCTTGAAGCTCGGATCATCCGGCGTCAGGGTTCCGGGGTCGTGTTGAACAGTCACGGTGCTGTTCGGCACATCCACTTCAAGGATAGTCCCTTGCAGGAACGGCGTCTGCCGGTATTGCACCGTCAGGTTGCGGATCGTCACATTGCGGCAGCGGTAGAGAAACACCCCGGCGGCATGGAAGCGGCCGAAGATAAACTTCGTATTCTCCGGGTTGTCCCCCTCGACCACCGCGTTTTCCAGCTCCATGATCCGCCAGTGGCAGCCGCCTTTTTGGGCGGGGGTCCGGTCGGCCGGAGCGAAGCTGTTGAAGAAGTAGGTTCCGGCCGGAATCCGCAGGATCGACGGCTTCCCCCCGAGCGCCTTCATCGCCGCAACCGCCCGGTCGAAGGCGGCGTAGTCGTCGGTGACGCCGTCGCCCTTCGCCCCGAAGTCGCGAACGTTGAAGACGGAAGGGGCGTTGCCGGGATCGGCCCCCTCGGCCGGGCGCGGGAAAGCTTCCCAGCACTCCCCTTCCAGCTCGAAATATTTCAGGAAGAGCTTGAGGTCCTCGACCCCGCTCGCCGCGAAGAGGAGTCCGCTGCGATCCCCCCGCGCCAGGTTGTGTTGGATGAACGTCACCAGATTGTCGACGATTTCGGCGCGCTTGCCGATCCTCTCCTTCTGGATGCATTCGCGATCGCCGATGCGCGCCTGGAGGGCGCTCCGGCAGTCGCCGATCTTCTTTTGGTACTCTTCCAGCCGGAGGGGGATCTCCTCTTTCAGCCGCGCTCTCTCTTTTTCGGAAACCGCGTCGTCCGCAAAGGGCGGCAGGAGCACGAAACCGGCTTTGCCTTTCGGGAGGCTGAAGGCGGATTCCGGAACCGGCAACACCGGGTAGCGGCCCGACTCCTTTTGGAACAGCGCTTCGACCTCCCGGTCGCTGAAAGCCCGGTCGTCGATCCGGACGCCGCCTGCGAGACCGTTGTACCAATAAGCCTTCTCCGCCGCCGGGTCGGAGCAGCCGAGGTTGAATTCCGCATCGAAAAGGGCGGGAGCCGCGGGGAGTTTATCGCGGTGGTGCATCCGGCCGTTGACATAGAAGCGAACGGTTTTCGCCGCGCCGTCGCAGACGCCCGCGATATGATACCAGCGGTCCGACGGAAGTTTGACCGACCAGGAGCGCCCCCGCTTGCCGTCCTGCAACCGGAAGTCCAGCTCGAAGCGCTTATCCCGGGTATAGGAGAACGTGAGATCATGGTTCTTCCGCCCGAGAATGGCGAATTTTTCGATCCCCGCCGGAATGCCGTCCGGGCAGAGCCAGGCGGAAACGGTGAAATTCTCCCCCGGGGGGCGCGACGCCCGAACCGGCTGATACTTGTCGTCACCGGCGGAGAAGGAGACCGGCTTCTCCGCCGCCACCTCCAACACGGTGCCCCCCGAAAGGAGGCCGGTCAGCATGAATCCGGCCAGAACTGCTTTATACTTCAACATACGATTCTCCTTTACGGAATGGCGATCGCCGCCTGGTCGATGATTACGGAACGGAAGCCCAGCCGGGCGTAGACGGTCTGCCGGTTGTAGGCCGAGACGTGCCCATCCGGATGCAGCACGTTGCCGACGCCGCCGTGCCGCAGCGCCACCCCGGAGCCGCCGCTGGTCGGCAGGTTCGAGCTGCCGAAATTCAACTGGGTCTTGTTGACGACGTCCCAGCTGTCGAAGAGCATGGCGAAGGTGTCGAAATTCGGATTCACCTGCCCGTTGACGCTCGGGAACTTCTGGATCGCCATCCGGGTATTGTCGAGCCGGTAGGCGTAGCTGTACCCGGTCAAGGCGTTGAATCCGGGGATCGTATAGAACGCGTAATTGATGCCGTAGGTCCGGTAACGGGCCGTCGACCAGCCGACGCTGTCGAATTTATTCGGCTCGGCGCTCGGGCAAAGCGCCACATTCGGGTCGGGGATATACCGGTTCTGATAGTTGGCTGAACCTTCGAACGCCGTGTAGAATTGCAGCCAGCCGGTGCCGCCCTGGTTGAATTGCACAAAGCCCTTCATATCCGACGCATACGAGGCGAAGCCGTGGCCGCACTGCTTCAGGTTGCCGGCGCAGGCCGAGCCCCGGGCCCGCTCCCGCGCCTTGTTGAGGGCGGGCAGCAGCATCGCCGCCAGAATGGCGATGATCGCGATTACGACCAAGAGTTCAATGAGGGTAAAAAAAGACCGTTTCATCGTTTTCTCCGAAACGCCGCCAACGAGCGGCGCGGCGCCAACAGCGCCGTACCCCGAAGCCGACGTTCGGCCGACGAGGAGTTCGATGAGCGTGAAATTCTCACGCCTTTTCCATGGATGCGGTTGCTTTTTCATACGCATAGCTCCTTTTCCTGTTTCCGGGTTGCCAGAGTCATACCTTCGGGCAAAATGATTTCACGTTCCGGGGTTTCGCCGCGCCAGTCCCAGCGGGCGACGATGTCGCCGAGCGGCGTCGGCACCACCCCCTCCGCCGTCTCCCCTTTTTCCATCACCGGGTCGAAGAAGACTTCGCGCCAGCCCGGAGCCGCCGGTTTCACCCCCAGCACCAGCTCCGAAAGCTGAAGCAGCGGGTGGGCGCTCCAGGCGTGGCAGCAGCTCCATTCGCCGCGCTTCTCCGGGGTGATCCAGCTCTCGGGGGTAGTGTGGAAGCCTTCGTCGAGCCAGCCGCCCCAGAAGCGGCGGACGCCGTCCAATACCGCCCTCCCCTCCCCCCGTTTCTTGAGGGCCTCGAAGAGATAGAACATAAAGTAGGGCGAAGGCCGCAGCCGCGGATCGACCGGACCGTAAATCCGGGGGAGCAAAACCGTCTTCACCCACTCCTCCTGCCGCTCCGGGTGGAGGTCGAGCAAAATCGCCAAGGACGCCGCGTGCGGCGAAAAACTCTCCGCCCGGGCTCCGTCCTCCCGCAAGCCGTCGCGGTAGACGCCGCGCGCGGGGTCGTAGAGGCGGGTTTCAATCGCTCTCTCCAGCGCTTCGGCCCGCCGCCGGCAGGGGAATTCGCCGGTATGGTCGGCCAATTCGCGCAGCGTCCACAGCCAGAGCAGGTTGAAGACGGTGCTCGCGCCGTCGCGGAACAGGCCGTCGCTCCAGTCGAGGAAGAGCCAGTGCGCCGGGTCGCGGTATTGCAAGCCGTCGGCCGCCCGGCGGCGCTCGAAGTAGGCCATGACCTCGTCGATCCGGCCACGATGCTCCCGGAACAGGCGGTCGTCGCCGGTCTGGCGGTAGAGATCGAAATGGGTCATCACCCACATCAGCGAAAAATCGGGAATGACCGAACTCCCCTCCACCGCCGGAGCGAAGGCGTAGGTCAGCCCGTCCGCCGTCCGGGTCCGGCCGATCTGGCGGAGTCCGCGCTCGAAGAGGCGCGCATCCGACGCGAGACGAAAGGTGTTCTGCGCCTGGACCCGGGCGTCGCCCCACCACTGGGTCTGTTCGCGCCACGGGCAATCCATATAGCTGTCGGCCATGCAGCGGCGCTGCGTCCGCTCGGCGGCCTGCCAGATCCGGTTCAGCTGCGCCTGGGAGGAGTGAAAACGCCCCCGGTTCTCCAGGGGGTACAGCTGTTCGCGAACAAAAACCTTGACCCCTTCGACCGGAGCCGGGCGGCCGACCACAATGAGATAGCGGAACCCCATCGGCATGGTCAACTCGTGACGGAATGCCCGGCCCGCGAGAGTGATCCGGTGGCCGAAAGAGATCGGGGCCCGCGCCGTCTCCGGCGGAATAAGGTCGGGGACGAGCCCCGTGGCCGATTCGACGGCGAGGAGGTCGAGCGTCCCCACCGCCCCCTCCGGAACCTCCACGATCAGGTGGCCGTACACTTCGAAATCAAAATCGTAGCAGACGGCGTCGTCCCCCGGACGCGGCTCCTGCCAGCGGCGGGGTTCGGTGGAGAAAAAGGCCGTGATATCCCCCGCCGCTTCCCAGCCCGGCAGGGACAAGCCGGAGCCGGAGAGCCGCCGCGCCGGTTCGCGGAGCGGAGGCGCAAGGGGCGGAATCCCCGACTCCTCCAGCCGCAAGGGCGACTCGAAAACCTCCGCTTCCCCCCACGCCTCTTCCCCCATCCGCCGGGCGTCGAAGTGCTCCTGAAAGCCCAGCTGGTGGGAGCAGCGCGCCGTCACCGGCCGGTAGCCCGCCGCCCGCGCCCCCTCCCAACCGGGACCGGTGGCGAGAAACAGGCTGTCGATCCAAAGCCCGGCGGGGAGTTCGCCGGGGTCGATGAAGGTAGCGACTCCGGGGTGGTAGAGCAATACTCGCGCCTCATTCCGCCCCGGCCGCAGCAGCGCCCCGAGATCGACCGTGTCATAGGCCCGATAGCCGCGGTTGGTCCGCGCCGGGCCCCGCGCCACCCAGACGCCGTTGATGTACAATGTGTAATAGCCGTTGGCGCTGATCCGGAGCACGCCGCCCTTGTCCGGACGCCAGTCGAATTCGCGCCGCAGCCAGACCCGCCGTTCCGGGGAGGCCGGTTCATCGTACTGAAAGTTGATCCAATGTCGATTCATAATACCATTTTAAAATTCCATAAGTTCACTAAAACGATTCACAGCGAACCATGATCGCAGAATCCCGGGCGGATGAATTTGCGGACCGACCGGAAGGTTCCGTCGCCGATCCGCGCCAGCTGCCCGACCACCTCTTCGGCCACCGCCCGGCTGGAGTGGGTCACGCAGCTGACCGGCGGCGAATGGCGGAAGGCCGCCCGGGTTCCATCCATGGTCACCAGCCGGAAGGTCTTCGGAACCAATCCCCGGGCGTAAAGCGGACCGACGATCTCCCCGAGGCATTCGTCGCTCATCAGGAAGAGTCCGTCGAAGCCGTGCTGGGCCGCCCAATCGATCCGGTCGCGGCATTCGACGCTGACGGCGCCGCCCTCGTGCGGAACCCAGAAAACCGATTGAATGCCGCCGCTCCGGCGGTCGGCGAGTTTATCTGCGAATCCCTGCGCCCGGCGCGAGAAATCGAGGTTATCGCAAACGCCCCAAAGGGCGAAAGGGCGGCGGCAGCCGGCGTCGAGCAGCGCTTCGGCGGCAATAGCCCCGGCAGAATAATTATCGAGTACGACGAAATCGGGAATCACATTGCACAGCGCTTCGAGGAGGGAGATCATCGTTTTTTTCGACTTCAATTCCATCAATCGCTCCCGGATCGGACCGTCGTAGCCGGGGCCGCTGCCGCCGGCGCAGAGGATAACGTCGGCCCGCTCCAGCTCGCGGCAGATCTCCCGGCCGTCGTCGCGGAGGTCGGTCAGCAGGAGGCGGACGTCGGCCCCCGTTGAAAGCAGCATGATCCGCAATTCATTCCAGAGCCGCTCCATCGCGGGCATGGTAAAGACGCCGCTGTTGCCGGAGGAGAGAAAGGCGATTTTTCCGCACTTCGAGAGGTCGCCGAGCCGCGCCGAAATCCGCCGTTTGCGTCCGTCGCACTGGAACAAGCCTTCGCTTTCAGCCGCATCGAGCGCCTTACGGAGCGTGGCGCGGCTGGCGGAGAGTTGCGCCGCCAGCTCCCGCTCCGTCCGGAGAAACGCTTCCCCCGCCGCCGCGCCGCGCCGGAGTTCGGCCCGGAGCCCTTCGAGCACCGTTTCATATCGATTGTAAACACATTTTTTCATATCGATAATTATACCCCGGCCGCCGGTATTTCCCAAGAGGAGGAAACAAAAAAACGACAAAAAAAAGGCCGAATCCGTGAATTCGGTACGCTTTTCCGCAGGACTTCAGATTCGGTTCACTTTTTCAAGCGTTCGCGGAGCTGTTCGACCCCGTCGAAGACGCGGGGGCCGAGGCGGAAGAAGAGGTCGCCGTCGAGGTCGGTGATGACCCGGCCGTTCTTGACCGCCGGGACGCCCTGCCAGCCGGGAAGCTCCGCTCCGGCGCCGCCGGGGTAGAGGATCACTTCGGGCTGCATGCGGACGATCCACTCCGGCGAGCAGCGGAAGTATTTCTCGGCCCGGTTGGCGGCAAGGTTGTGCAAACCGGCGAATTCAAGAAGTTCGGTGAGATAGCTGCGTTTCCCGGCGGTGACGGGGGGATTGAGCCCGACCAGAATCAGGGTGGCGGGGCGGTTCTCAAGCGCCCGGACCCGGTCGGCCCGGCGCCAGGCGTCAATCCGGGCCTGGACGCGATCAATCTCTGATTTCGCTTCCGTTTCATGGCCGGTCAGGCGGCCCAATTTCTCCAGGTTGGCGAGGTAGTCGCCGACGCTCTCGGCCGGAAGCACCTCCACTCGGACCCCGAAAGCGGCCAGGCGTTTCTTCGTCTCCTCCGGCTCCCGGAGCGTTTCGGTCACCACCAGCGTCGGTTGCAGGGCCAGGAGGGGTTCCACCGCCGGAGTGCCGAAATTCCCGGCCACCGGCAGCGTTTTCACCCGTTCCGGATAATCGCAGGCGCGGCTGCGCCCGACCAGATCCCCCTCCGCCCCCAGGAGAACGATCATCTCCGTCAAGTTGGGGCTGAGCGAAACAATCCGCTCCGCTCCGAGCAACGAAGCGGAAACAAACAGCGAAAAAAAACACCCATAGAAAAACTTTGTCATAAATATACCATAATTCACCGGAGAAAAAAAGCAAATCCCCTGCTATAGTATAATATGAAATGTCGTGAACACTGTGGCGCTTGTTGCATTGCGCCGTCGATCTCCTCGCCGCTGCCCGGGATGCCCGGGGGGAAGCGGGCGGGGATTCCCTGTCCGCACCTCGATGCGGCGCTCCGCTGCCGGATTTTCGCCTCGCCGGAGCGTCCCCGGGTCTGCGGCTCTCTCGCCCCCTCCCCCGAGATGTGCGGCAATTCACGCGAAGAAGCCCTCGCCTACCTCGAAGAATTGGAGAAGCTCACCCTCTCCACCCCGTCGGGCAGCTCGTAGCGGCAGACCGTCTTCCCGGCCACCCGTTCGGCTTCGACCGTGATGAGGCCGTGCGGCGTCGACACCGTACCGCGCGCGAAGTCCAGCTTCGGCAGCCGGGGTTCGATCCGCACCCGGCGGAAACCGGGTTCGACCGGGGTGACGCCAAGCAGATGTTCGCTCATCCAGGCGGTCGGTCCCGAGGCCCAGCCATGGCAGAGGCTATGCCGCAGGGACTTGTAGCAATAGTTGCCGAAGTCGGCGTGGATATCGCGCTTCCCCGCCACCGGCAGGGAGTCGATGCTGAAGGCGTTGTCGCACCAGGCGAGGTCGAAATCCTCCCAGAAGCTGGTCGCGCCCATCTCCAGCATGCCGCCCCAGTAGCGGCGGATCACGTCGGTCGCACCGGAGTAATCCCCGGCCAGCGCCCGCGCCTGGAGGACGTAGTAACCGAAGAAAGTGCTGAGCCCTTCGAAGGGACGGTCCGACAGGATGCCCATATTGATCGTCGCGGGGTCGGCCAAGCCCGACAGCGCCAGGAGCGCCGCCGACTGCTTGTGACCCCCCGCCGGACGAATGGGGTAGCCCCCCAGCCGCCGCGCCAGCTCCCCGGCACGTTCCCGGAGCGTGTCGTCGCCGATCCGCCGGGCGATCTCCGCCGCGGCGGTCATCGCCTGGAACAGCAGCGCCTGGAGCCCCACATGCACCGCCGCGTCGTTGCCGCTGCTCGGCCAGTCGAGAAAGCGGTGACCGGGCATGGCTTCGCAGCCATCCCCCCCGACGCAGGGCGTCAGCTCCTCCAGAATCCGCGCCAGAAAGTCCCGCTGTTCCTTCAGATAGGCGAGGTCTCCGGCGTACCGGTGAAAGTCGTGCTGGCAGATAATCCACCAGAGGGTATAGCTGCTGATGCCGTTGATCCACTCCCCCGGCGGAGTGTGATCGCGGCAGAAGTCGAGGCTGCGCCGCACCATCCCCCAGTCGCTCCAGAGGCGGCAGGCGGTGGAAATTTCGGGGTGGAGGTCGCCCATCCAGACCAGCCGGTCGCGCTTGGCGCCGTCGTAGATGAATTCGCCGGTGTTGAGATGGAGCGTCCGCGCGCCCACCTGCCAGATCCGGTTGAGCAAGGGGTCGCTCGACTCGAAGGAGCCGGTGAACTCGAGATCGCTCATCACCGAAACCGCCATCACGCTCTGGAGCGGCACCGGTTTGGGCGCATCGGCCGGGACCTCCAGCTTCAGAAAGCGGAAGGCGGTATTGCCGAATTCGACCGTCCCCATCGGCGGCAGATCGAGCACGGTGTCGTGAATGGCGTGGTCGTTATTCGGCTCCCCCAACGCTTCCGAAACCGATTCACCGAAGACCACCCGCAGCCGGAAGAGCTCCGTGCCGCCGCCGCCGGTGGTGAGCAGGATGCCGCCGGCCAATTCACAGCCGAAGTCGAAGAGCAGCATGGAACCGGGGGAGAGAAGCGCATGTTTCGTCTGCCGGTTGATATAGGGTTGCCAGGTATCGGCGGAAAGCAGCCGCTCCTTCCCTTCAACCTTGCCCTCTTCGGTCACGAGGCGCACGGGGGGAATCCGGCGGCGGGTCTCTCCCGTCAACTCGCCCCGGCGCGCCAATCCGGCGGCGGTGAAATCGCTGTTCATCATCGGCTTTCTCCTGGTTTTTCCAATAATATAGCGTAAGACCGGCAAAAAACCTTGACAAAAGCGACAAAATGGAGTATGATATCGCCAAGATGAAAATACCAAGCCCCCTCCCCCGCCTGCCGGATGAACTGGTGACCCGGAGCCACGCCCCGGGCGTCTCCGTCATTACCCGCCACTATCGCGACGCGCGCGAAGACCTGATCCACGAGCACGATTTCTTCGAGCTGGTCTTCGTCCGCTCGGGGACGGGGCTGCATATCACCGGCTCCGGCGAGTATCCGATCGCCCGGGGGGATCTGTTCCTGGTGCGTCCGGGCGCGCCGCACGGCTACCGCGAATTGAAACGGCTGGAGATCGTCAACATCCTCTACCTGCCGGAACGCTTCGGCTTCGTCATGCACGACCTTGCCGATTGCGCCGGTTACCAGGCCTTTTTCGAGACCGCGCCGCAATTGTCGGAACGCTTCCGCTTCGACAACCGCCTGACGCTGTCGGGCGAGACGCTGGAGGAGGCCGACGCCGTCATCCGCGACCTGGAGCTGGAGGAAAAGAGCGGCCGCGCCGGCGCGGGCTTCGCCCAAACCACCCTCTTCATGCGCCTTCTCCTTCTGGTGTCGCGGGCGGCCGCGCAGCGGGAGGCGGGAACCTATGACGAGGTCCTCCGCGTCAGCAGCGCCATGCAATACCTGCGCCGGAATTTCACCCGGAATCCGGCCATAAAAGAAGCCGCCCGCGCGGCCGGAGTCTCCCTCCGAACGCTCGAGCGGCTGTTTCAAACCTCACTCGGAACCACTCCCGGCAGCTGGCTCAACGAGCTGCGCCTGGAGAAGGGCGCCGAACTCCTCTCGGAGCCCGACTGCCGGGTCGGTGAAGCCGCCCGACGGGCCGGATTCACCGACAGCAACTACTTCAGCAAGCTTTTTCACCGGAAATTCGGCTTGTCCCCCCGCGAATACCGGCGAAAAACGCGTACCGTCACTTCTTCGACAGAACGACGTTGAATTCGGTCTGGTCAAGCGACCAGATGCCCGAGCTGAAGAGACCGATTGCCGGCAGCACGAAAATGGAGCCGAGGGCGTCCAGCGTGCCGGTGCGGTTGAAGTGGTAGGTGGTGTTCACGATGTAGGGGTAGAACCCTTCCTTCATGCACTGGATGGTGAAGTTGCGGTCGCGCGGCATCTCGATCACCGCCGGGGAACCCATCATCATGCCGTTGACGATCAAAAGCGAATCCGCGGGGGTCGCCGTGATGGTCACGGTTTCGGTTTTCGAACGGAAAAGCGAGCAACCCGAGAGGGGAAGCACCACCACCGCGGCGAGAAGAGCCGTGAAAACGGCGCTGCGGAACAAATGTTTCATGTTCATTCTCCTGTGTTCTAGTCGAAATTATAGTTTATGCCAAAAATGGCGGGGACAACAATTCAAAATCCTCCCAGCGGTCCGGGGGGTAAAAGACTTTCATCAGGAACAGTCCTCCCGGCGGCGCGGTCTCCGGCGCGCACGTCCGGTCGCGTGCTTCCAGAATCTCCTTCAGCCGGGCGCGGTCGAGCTTGCCCGCCCCGACCGCCTCCAGCGCCCCCATCAGGCAGCGGATCATCTTGTACAGGAATCCGTTGCCGATAAAGGTAATGCAGCAGAACCGGCCGAACTCGCGCACGTCCACCCGGTAGATCGTGCGCACCGCGTCGTCGATCATGTTCCGCTCCACCACAAAGCTCGAAAAATCATGCGTCCCCACCAGGACGTCGACCGCCCCCCGCAGCCGCTCCGGGTCGATCAGGCGGTAGGGCTTCCAGGCGTAACGGTCGAGGAACGGCGAGGATTCGCCGAGATTCAGCACATAGGTATAGGCCTTCCCCAGAGCATCGTAGCGGGCGTGGAACTCCAGCGGCACCTCGCGGATGGTGCGGATTTTCACATCCGGGGGGAGCTGGCGGTTGACCGCCTTCAGCAGCTTCTCGGGCGGAATCTCCGGCCGCTCCGGCGCCAGGAAGGTCGCCGCAAAGCGCTGGGCATGAACGCCCGCGTCGGTGCGGCTGCTGCCGATCACGTGGATCGGCTGGCGCGCATACATCCCCGTCAGCACCTTCTGGAGCTTCTCCTGGACGGCCACCGCGTGCGGCTGGATCTGCCAGCCGGAATAGGCGGTGCCGTCGTAGGCGATCTCCATCAGGTAACGCCGCGACGGGGTGTAGCTGGTCTCTTCGATGCTCATATGATGTTTTCCGCCACCGTGTTCCAGAACAAGAGGCCGTGATCCGACAGCCGGATCCGCCGGGGCTGAATGTCGAAAAAATCCTCCCGGGTCTTCGCGGCGGTCTTGCGGGCAATCTCCAGCCGCTGCGCCCAGCGGTCCGCGCCGGGGACCTGCTTCCAGAGCGTCGGGGTCCAGCCGTCGCCGGTCCGGAGGTTGATCATGAAAATTTCATTCAACCGGTCCGGCAGCGGAATCTCATCGAACTCCATCGACGCCCCCTTCAACCATTGCCGCAGCGACTCCGGCTCCATAAAGCGCTTCTTGCCGTCGTAGCCCGCCGCCGCCGGACCGAAGCCCTGCAGCACGCCGCCGCGCCAGACATTGAGGTTATGGCGGCACTCGCCGCCCTTCTTCGCATAATTGCTGATCTCGTAGCGGCGGAACCCGGCCGCGGCCGTCCGCTCCCCCGCCAGTCGCCACATCGCGTCGGCGGTCTTTTCGCTCGGAATCAGTTTATCCGACAGCCTCGCCCCCTCTTCGCGGGTCAGGTTGTAGCACGACAGATGGTCGACCCCCAGCGCCAGCGCCCGGTCGAGGTCGATTTCAAAATCCTTCAGCCGCTGCCCCGGAATCGCGTAAATAAGATCGCAGTTCCAGTGCGGAAAGCGCGCGTCGGCGATCAATCCCGTGGCCCGTTCCAGCGCCTCTTCCGAGCAATCCCGGCCGAGGGTTTCGCGAAGTTTCGGCTTAAAGGACTGCACCCCGAGGCTGATCCGGTTGGCGAAGGCGCGGATCAAGGCCACCTTTTCGGCGTCGAGCGTCTCCGGGTTCGCCTCGATGGAGATCTCCGTCCCCGGCGCCGGTTTCAGCTTGCGGAGAATCATGGTGAAGAGCCGCCCGAGCTGATCGATCGTAAGCAAAGTCGGCGTGCCTCCCCCCAGGTTGATGGTTTCCGTCGGCTCCGCAACCGCATAGCGGGCGAGGTCGCTCTCGAGCTTGTCGAGGTAGCGCTTCACCATATGCGCGGATGGTTTCGCCTCCGAATAGAACGAGCAATAACCGCACTTGCTCCGGCAAAAGGGAACGTGGAAATAATAGTTCACGAAGCAAGTCCGAGCAAAGTAAATTGAACCAGGTATTCGATCCCCGCGGCCAGGGCCGCGTCGTTGAAGTCGAATCGGGAATTATGCAATGCGGGGGAGTCCTCCCCCACGCCGAGCTTGACGTAAACGCCGGGGTAGCGCAGCAGGTAATAGGCGAAATCCTCCGCCCCCAAACTGGAATGCTCCAGCTCGACCACACTCTCCTCGCCCACAGCCAGGCGCATCGCCCGGCGCGCCAGTTCGGTCGGCCCCGGCGGATTCACCGTCACCGGGTAGGAGGGGTGGTATTCGATCACTGCCTCGACATGGTGGGCGCGGCAGACCGCCTCGGTCACCTGCCGGAACTCGCGCTCCAGAAAGAGGGCCACTTCGGGGTTGATTGCCCGGGCGGTTCCCTCCACCACCACTTCATCCGGAATCACGTTGGCAAGCTTGCCGCCGTCGATCCGGCAGACGCTGAGCACGGCGGGTTCCAGCGCGCTGATCCGCCGCGACACGATGGTCTGCAGCTCCACCACCAGACTGGCGGCGGCGATCACCGGGTCATGGGTCCGGTAGGGAATGCTGCTGTGCCCCCCCTTCCCCTTGACCGTCACCTTGAAGTGCGCGCACGAAGCCATCATCGCCCCCGCCTTCACCCCCAGGTGCCCGGCGGGCAGGCTCGGCATGCCGTGAAGCGCGGTAACGAGGTCCGCTTTCGGATTCTCCAGCGCCCCGGCTTCGACCAATTCTTTAGCCATCGCCTTGTTCTCTTCGCCCGGCTGCCAGACGAAGCGGACCGAACCCGAAAACTCGTGCCGGCGCGCCGCCAGAATCTCCGCCGCCCCCATCAAAATCGCCGTATGACCGTCGTGGCCGCAGGCATGCATCATCCCCGAACGGCGGGAAGCGTACTCCCGGCCGGTGGCTTCGTCGATCGCGAGAGCGTCGATGTCGGCGCGGAGGGTGATGTTCCGGCCGGGCCCCTTCCCCATAAGGAGAGCGACGGTATCGGTCCCGATATACGGCTCCTCGACCGTCAGGAGCGGCAGCCTCTCGGCCAGCCGGTCACGGATCAGCTTCATGGTCGCGAACTCCTCCCCCGCCAGCTCCGGAATCCGGTGGAGCTGACGGCGGAAATCGACGATTCCGGGGAGGATGGCTTCGATCTCTTTTTTCATGACCGGCTGTACACGATCTTTCCGTCCACCATGGTCAGTTCAACCCGGCACGAGACCGGCCAGCCATGGAAGGGCGTGTTGCGCGAATTGGATTTGAATTCCTCTTTGTCGATCACATACTCCGCCGCGGGGTCGAAAACCGTGAGGTCCGCGGGATGACCGGGGAGAAGGCCGTACTCCTTCATCCCCAGGATGTCCGCCGGACCGGCGGTGAAAAGGCGGACGAGTTGGGGGAGCCCGATCACTCCCTTTTTCACCAGTTCGGTGTAGACGATGGGCAGCGCCGTCTCAAGGCCGATGATGCCGAAGGGCGCGTCGTCGAATTCGACCAGCTTCGCGGTCATGGTGTGCGGCGCATGGTCGGTGGCGATGGCGGTGATGGTGCCGTCGGCGACGCCCTCGATCAGGGCCAGCCGGTCCGCCTCGGAACGCAGCGGCGGATTCATTTTGTAATTGGTGTCGTACTTCTTGACGCACTCGTCGGTCAGCGCCAGGTGGTGCGGCGTCGCCTCGCCGGTGACCGGAATCCCCCGGGAACGCGCCCGGCGCAGCAGATCGACGCTCTCCTTGGCCGAGACATGCTGCATATGGATCTTCCAGCCGACCTGGCGGGCGAGAATGATATTGCGGGCGATCATCAGCTCCTCGGAGGCGCTGGAGATCCCGTTCATCCCCAAGAGCACCGACCATTTGCCTTCGTGCATGACCCCGCCCGCGGCAAGGTAGTTATCCTCGCAATGGTCGAGAATCGGCAGCTCGAAGGATTTGGCGTATTCGACCACATGCCGCATGAGGGCATGGTTCTGGACGCAGCGGCCGTCGTCGGTCAGGGCAACCACCCCGGCCGACTTCAGGGAGCCGATCCCGGCCATCTCCACCCCCTGCGACCCCTTGGTCATGCAGCCCGAAGGCAGCACCCGAACCACCCCCTTCTGGGCGACGGTCTGGCGCAGCAGTTCGATGGCGCCCACCGTATCGGCGGGCGGATTGGTGTTGGGCATGGCGACGATGGAGGTAAAGCCGCCGGCCGCCGCCGCCGCGGTGCCGCTGGCGATGGTTTCGGCCATGTTGTTGCCGGGCTGGCGAAGGTGGACGTGGAGGTCGATGAACCCCGGGGCAAGCACTTTGCCCGCAAGATCGATGACTTCGCCCTGCTTCACTTCCGCCGCGTCGACGATGACGCCGTCAGAGACGCCGATGTCGCCCTTGGCGTCGAGATTCCGGATCGGGTCGATCACCCGCGCATTTTTAAAGATATACTGTTTCATTTTTTCACGCACCCCGCTACCAGAAAGAGAACCGCCATGCGGACGGCCAGACCGTTCGTAACCTGTTCAAGGATCACCGACTGCGAGCCGTCGGCGACTTCGCTGGTGATTTCGACGTCGCGATTGATCGGCCCCGGATGCATGATCATGGCGCCGGGCTTCATCCACTTGAGAGTTTCGCGGTTGATGCCGAAGAAGCGGGCGTACTCCGCGGTACTGGGGAAGAAGCCGCCGGACTGGCGTTCATGCTGAATCCGCAAGAGGTTGACCACGTCGGCGTCGGCCACCGCGTCGCGAAGGTTGTGGCAGACGCGCACGCCCACCTCTTCGAATTCGCGGGGAACCAGGGTCGAGGGACCGGCGAAGGTGACGTTGGCGCCGAGCTTCAGGAGCCCCCACATATTGCTGCGGGCCACCCGGCTGTGGAGGATGTCGCCGACGATGGCGACGTTGAGCCCCTTGATGCGGCCGAATTTCTCGCGCATGGTGAAGATGTCGAGCAGGGCCTGCGTGGGGTGGCTGTGCGCCCCGTCCCCGGCGTTGATGACGCCGCAGGAGAGGTGCTTGGCGATGAAGTCCTGTGCGCCGGTGGCGGCGTGGCGCATGACCACGAGATCGACCTGCAGGGCTTCGATGTTGCGGACGGTGTCGAGCAGCGTCTCGCCCTTTTTGAGGCTGCTGGTGGTGGCCTGCACGTTGACGATGTCGGCGCTGAGGCGCTGTTCGGCGAGTTCGAAGGAGATAAGCGTGCGGGTGCTCGGTTCGACAAAGAAGTTGACCACGGTCTTGCCCCGGAGCGCCGGAACCTTCTTCACCTTGCGTTCGGAAACCTTCTTGAACTCTTCGGCGGTGTCGAGGATGAATGTGATCTCCTCGGGGCTCAGGTCATAGAGACTGAGCAGATCTTTTCTGGTCCATTCCATAATCGGGCGGCCCTTATCCTTCCGTTGAAACCGGCGGGTGTTGCCACTCCACCTCATATATGCCGTCTTCTTCGCCGTCTTCATCGAAGAGAACGGCGATCTTATTCCCCGGCGACCCGTTGTAATGGAAGCCGACGTAATCGGCCCGGATCGGATATTCGGGACTGCCGCGATCGAGCATCACGGCGAGACGAATCAAATCGGGACGCCCGTAATCGGTGACGGCGTCGAGGGCGGCGCGGATGGTGCGCCCGGTGGAGAGAACGTCGTCGACCAGAATGAGCTTCATGCCGTCGACGTCGAAGGGGATGACGGTTTCGCGGATCAGGGGGAGCCCGCTGCGGCAGCCGACGTCGTCGCGGTACATGGAGATGTCGAGCCTGCCGAACAGCGGATTTTTCCCGGTCCGGCTGCGGATGCATTCGGCGATCCGTTCGGCGAGGGGGACGCCTTGCCGGTAGAGTCCGACGAGGGCGAAGGATTCGGCGTCGCCGCCGAACTCCTCCAGAATCGCGTGGGTGATGCGTTCGATGGCGTCGCCCATTTCACCCGGCGAAAACAACATTTTTTTGAGCGCCATACTTACTCCAGGGCGTTTATTTTAACCTTTCATAAAATATAGCTCCATCTTTCCGTTTCACAAACCGCGAACCGGGAAAAAGCAACATTTTTTCCGACTTCCCGGCTCTTGATTTTTCGGGTTATGAGCAGTTATTGCAAAATTCAATAGCTTATGTGGTTTAACAACGGTTCTCGCTGG
>JAVBRV010000379.1:0-10365 GCA_031547585.1 Victivallaceae bacterium | reverse complement strand
GGACCGCGCCGGGTTCCCGGGTCCACTCCTCGGAGAGCGTCACCTTGCCGCGGTTATGCACCAGAATGAACACCATCGCCGGCTTGTCGATGGTAAAGGTGTATTCCGGCGCGGGCTTGCCGATCTCGCCGCGCGGAACCGAAACCATCTGCAGGCCCTTCAGCGACTCGGGCACGTTTTCAAGAACATACTTGTCGTCGGCCGTACGGGACTTGCTCTTCGCCTCCAGCACCGACACCCGGCCGCCCTCGGGCAGACCGTCGATCTTGAGCTCATCGGCCGCCGACAACATCGTCCCCCCGGCAAGCAGCAGGGCCGCGGTGAAAAATTTTCCAATCATTTCAAATCTCCTTATCGTTGGTTGCGGATGCCTTAGTATATCACGGTTCAGCCAATTTGTCAATTTTCCCCTTGCCGAAAGGAAGCACCCGGAGCCGGGGACGCTGCCGGTGCTTCGCCGTCAGCTCGATCTCCACCCGGTAACAGTCGCTCCGCCAAAGCGATTCATATGGACGCACTTCGAGGGGCGCATTCCCCGTCAGCCGGGTGAGGTCGCCGGCGGCATCCTCATAGGAATAACGGAAGTAGCGGTACTCCAGGCCGGAAACCTCCCCCGTCTCATCGTAAATTCCCTCCATGGAAAAGGGTTCCGGCAGAGCGTTCAGGAGAACGCCGCCGAACATTTCAAGCGCCGTCGGCAGCAGCGTGTCGCGCCGGATCCGCCGGGAGTAATCGTCGCCGATGGGCGCTTTATCCACTTTGGGGTTGGCGTAGCGGCGGAATTTCAACTCCGGGAAGCTCTCCCCCTGCCGGGTACGAAGCCAGCCGAGGCGGAAAGCCAGCCGGTCCGTAAACCCGTTGCAGAGAAAGGAGGGGTCCCGAAACGGCAGCGCCACCGCCCGCCGGATGCTCGGCAAGAGCGAAGTCGTGCAATTCGAGGTGAGACTGTTGTAGAATTGCGGCTGCCGGTAGATGCCGTTCGCCTTTTCGAGAAGATCGAGGAGGATGACCCGCATCTCCTCCGTCGTGGCGTTGGTGGGGTAGAGGTAGACCTGTTCGTGGCGGTAATTGGTGCGCAGCCCCAGGAGGTCGGCTTCGGTACCGATAAGGTAGATGAGCTCGAACTGCTTGTAGATTCCGGGAATGGCCCCGTAGACGTCCCCCCGGTCGCGCCGGGTTTCGACCGAAAAAACCAGCTGCTGCCCGCCCCGGAAACCGAAACTCAGCATGGTATGGGCGATTCCCTCCATGTTGTCCCAGTGGACGACCACGAAATCGAGCGACTCCAACTGCTTCAAATCGAAATCATCCGTCCGGTAACGGATATCGAAACTGGTCTCGCTGCGGTAGCGGAAATCACGGATGTCGTGCACCCGGAACCGCCCGTCCTCCTGAAATTCGCAGCGGGGCAGCCGCCCGTATTCCGGAACCCAGTCCCGGTTGTGCGACGCCGGGATGGCGATGAAGACCAGCGTCACCAGGAGAAGCATCCCCAGGTCCGCCGCGAGAAAGATCCGGCGCGGCCGCAGGAAGGGCAGAACCAATCCCGCCGCCGCCACCAGAACCGCCAGCGCAAACCGGGCGCTCCCCAGAAAATTGAAGTGCCAGACCGCGCCGAACGCCCAGAGCAGCCAGACGGCCCCCAGAAGCACCAGAAAACCGATGCCCGCGTAACGGAAAAGGCGGAGCGCAGTCTTCACTTACGGGGAATCCTCACTTTTATGAGCTTATGCTGTGACAGGTGCTCGAGAAGAATGGCGCGAATCTCATCGATCGCGGTGGCGTTGCGCTGAACGCTGTGGTCGGATTTGACCACGATTTCACTCTTGGCGCCTTCCAGGTGGGCGCTGAGATAGGGGACAATGCCGTCGCTGCCCGAAGGGACCCCGGCGGTTTTCTGGTTGCCGATGATCGAGTGATAGGGGAGATCTTCCGGGAAGTGGATGCGGCCGAGTTCGGCCAGCACCGGGTGCTTCGGGTCGAGGTTCTCGATGCCGGTCGCCAGCCGGAAGTTGGCCGTTCCCTCCTGAATGCCGAGCTGGCGCAACGCCGTGTGGGTGAGGTCGAGCACTTCGCGGGGGAAGGTGACGAGATAGGCCCCCAGCATGGCGATCGAGCTCAAAGCCATCTCGGAACCGCGGTGGGGAACCGCCAGGAACAGCACCCGATCCACATACGGCAAACGCTTGAAGCGGAAAATCCTATCGGCGGCGGCGCGGGTCTCCGGACTGAGGGCGGAGAGCGGTTTCAGGGTGCGCGCCTTCAGGATCTCGTCGCCGAAATCGGCCGGAGCGTCCTGCATGGTGGTTTTGGTGAGAAGCCCCCCCATGCTGTGGGCGATAATCACCATGCGGTTGAAAGAGACGTTCTTGCCGTCGGGATCCATCTGGCGGGCGGCATCGTCGAGAGCGGCGCGCAGCAGGCTGGCGCTGTAGAGGATGGGGTTCCCGGTGGAGTAGCTGAAGACCCAGAACTGGTAGTTCTTGCGGATGCGGGCGTCGTCCAGAAGCGAGTTGATCATCTGCGCCCAGGTGTGCTCGTCGGACATCAGCCCGTGCACCAGAACCACCGGAATCTTGTTCGCATCATAGGGCATGAGGAGCGACAGCCCCTCCTTCTCCTTCTGCTTGCCGGGGTTGAGCATGTAGGCGAGGTTTTCGCGAAGGGTCTGCGGCCGCATCATGTAGGCCAGGGGCGTGGTGAAATCCTGTTCGATGGGGACCGCCGGATTGCTCTCGTTGACTTTGACCGTATCGTTGCGGTAGGCGTCGTAGAGTTCGCCCATCGCCTCGAAACGCCCGTCGTCGTGCCGGATGAAACGGAGGAAGAGAGTTACGGGGAAGGTCTGTCCGGCCAGGTATTTCAGCTTCCCGGAAGCATGCTGCTCCTCCAGCTCGGCGATCAGGGGCACGCCGATGCCGAAGCGGTGGCTCAGGGTCAGCGCGTTCTGCGGCAGGTAGTTGGCGCAGGGGATGAGGGCGCGGAATTTCTCGATCGGCAGCGGCAATTCGCTCACCATGGGCTTGAAGGTACAGGCCCGCCCGACGGCGTCGTAGAGAACGAAGCCGGAGAGCTTGAGGAGGTCCTCCTTCTTCAGGTAGTTGAAGAGCAACAGGAGCGAGTTGTTGTAGTAGCGCGACATCATGAAGGCCAAGGGATCGAAGCGGCCGATCTCCTGCGGGAAAAGCGGCTCCTGAAAGAGGTAGAAATAGGCGTACTGCGCCGTGGAGAGATAGTAGCGCGCGGCCATATCGGGATTCTTGCTGTTGCGTCCCTGCCAGTAGCAGATATCGGTCAGCGCTTCGAGGGTTTCGCGATAGGGGCGCTGCCGGAACTTGGTGTCGAGCATCTGGATGAGTTCATCCGGATTCTCCTTATAGAGCCCGTCCAACAGGTTCGCGCGCAGGTAGTTCTCTGTATTGCGCCCGATATCGCTCCCGGTGTTGATGAGGGGAACGTATTCAAAATGCGAGGTCAAAGGATCGGTCGGCTTCAACGAAAACTCGCTCGCACACCCGGCGGCAAAGCAAAAAATAAGCAGGGCGGCCAGCCCCCGGAACAGATGACGCATAATCGTGACTCCCTGATTGTTACGCAATTCAACTATAAATATAGAGAGTCGGAGGGGCTTTGTCAAGGAAAAGATCATTTTTTTCACCGTTTCCTCCTTGCAAAACGGATAAAGAAACGGTATAATCTGGCAAGCAGGGAAAGGGAAGTGTATAATGCCGCTGAAATCCGCCCGAAAAACCGAAAGCGCCGCCCGGGAGCTTCACCTCCGGCTGGGGCTGGTGTTGTTCCTCCGCCGCTTCCTCGCGGTGTTGACGGGGGCCGTCTTCGGCGCGGGCTGCGCCATCCTCGCGGGGCGGGTGCTGGCCGGTGAAGGGAACGCCCTTTATCTGCCGCTCCTCTTCGCCGCCGCCGTCGCCATAGCGCTGATCGCCGGGGCGCGGGCGCTCCGGCGCCTCCCTGGCCGAAAACAGCTCCTCATCTGGCTCGACAGCCGCACGCCCCACTCCGACGCGCTCGCCGTCGCCGCCCTCGAAGGCGATCTCGGCGAATGGAGCGCAAAAGTCCAACCCCCGCCGCCCCGGCCGGAGCTGCGCTGGAACGCCCGCCGCCCCCTCTCCTGGCTCTTCGCCGGCGGCCTCTTCACCCTCGGGGCCATCTACTGGCCCCTCGCCGCCGAAGCCTCGACGACCCGGCACAAGCTCGATATTTCAACTGAAACCGCCGCGCTCCGGGCGAAGGTCGAACTCCTCGCCGAAGAGCAACTGCTGCCGGACGACCGCAAGCAGACCTGGGACTCCATTTTAAACGACCTCGACCGGCAGAACGACGCCCAGTTTGCCGCGCAGACCTACGCGCACCTCGAACACCTCGACCAGGCGCTCAACACCCTCGGCGAAAGCGCCGGCAGCCGCGGCGAACGGCAGCTGGAGACCCTCTCCATGCTCTCGGCGGGCAGTCAGGCGGTCGCCGCCGCCGGGGAGAAGGGCGATCCGGCGCTGGCGGAGCTGGCCGAGGCGATCCGCAAACTCGCCGCCGCCGATCCGGAGCTGGCCGAACTGCTGCAAAAAGCGGGCCTCGAAAAAGCGCTGAACCCCGCCGCCCTCGACCGCGAAACCCTCGAGCGGATGACCGAAACGCTGAAGGAATCCGCCGAAAAGCTGCGCGAACGGCTGGAAAAGCTGGAGAAGGCGAAGCTCCGCAAGCAGCGCCGCCGCCCTTCCTCCGAATCGGCCTGTAAAGACGGCTCCTGCAAGAGCGGCACTTGCTCAAGCGAAGAGTGCGCCCGCCGCAACCTCGAAGAGTGGCTGGCGAAAAATATGCGGGAGGAAGCCGAAGCTTTATGCACCCTCCTTTGCGGCGCCCCCGGTTCCGGCGGCGTCAGCCGGGGCCGCGGCGACGCCGACCTCAACCTCATCGGCGACACTTCGGAATTCGACCAGAAACGGCGCGACATCCCCCTCCTGGGCGGCGATACGCCGGAGGGGGGAAGCGCCAAGCTCGCCGAATTCCGCGTCGCCCCCAAAAAAGACGACGAGCCCGCCCCCATTCGGGGCGGAACCTTGCAGGGCGGTCCGGAGGCCGCCGACGAAGAGCGCAAGCTCCGCATCCACCCGGCCCACCGCTCCACCGTGCGTCAATACTTTGAATAGGAAGAGTGATTGAAAAATTCAGTTCAAGTGTCTGGAAACGCGACATCGGGTAGGGCTGCCTGTCCTCAGACAGCCGTTCTCGTTGCAGGCACTGCCGGGTATAAATTCGAAGAGAAACGCGGTTCGACTCTCCACTCCCCTACTCCAATGAAAGACGAATGCTCACCCCAAAGACCATACAACGAGAACGGCGCTCTGGGGACAGAGCGCCCTACCTTAAACAGCTATTTCTGCAAAGAGGAGCCCATATGAAATCCCTCGACCTCATCACCCCGGAAGCCCTGGAAGAGATGCGTCGGCGCGCCGAAAAGATCGCCGCCGAATTGGACCGCATCCTGCTGGGCCAGAAGGAGCTGCACCGCTTGATCCTGATCGGCGTCCTCAGCCGGGGCCACATCCTTCTCGAAGGGCTCCCGGGCGTCGGCAAAACGGCGCTGGTGAAGGCGCTGGGGGAACTCATGAGCCTCGAATTCAAGCGGATCCAATTCACCCCCGACCTCCTCCCGAGCGACATCTTGGGCTGCAACATTCTGCAGGAGATGCCCGACCGCAGCCGCAAGCTCGTCTTCCAGCCGGGGGCGATCTTCACCAACCTCCTCCTCGCCGACGAAATCAACCGCGCTTCGCCGAAGACCCAGTCGGCCATGCTGGAGGCGATGCAGGAGGAAGCGGTGACCCTGCTCGGCGAAACCCGTCCCCTCCCCCGGCCCTTCTTCGTCCTCGCCTCGCAGAACCCGGTGGAGCTGGAGGGAACCTACCCGATTCCCGAAGCCCAGCTCGATCGCTTCCTCTTCAAGCTCAACGTCAAGCAGGTCGACGCCGACACCCTGACTGAAATCATCGCCGCGCGGCGGCGCGGCATCCCCCCGACGCCCGACTGGAAGCTCTCCCGCGCGGAACTCGACGAACTCTTCGATGCGATGGGGAAAATCCACCTCGCCCGCCCCGTCGCCTCCTACATGGCCCGCCTGGTGGAGGCCAGCCACCCCGACGCCGTTGCCGCGCCGCCGGAGGTCCGCCGCTTCGTCAGCTACGGGGCCTCGCCCCGGGCGGCGATTGCGCTCGGCGAAGCGGCCCGCGCGGCGGCGCTGCTGGCCGGGCGGCCGACGGTCTCCTTCGAGGACGTGCGGCTGGTGGCCGGGCCGATCCTCAACCACCGCTTGATCCTCAACTACCAGGCGCGGCTGGAGAAGGTGACGGGCTCCGACCTGGCGCAGCTGCTGCTTGACAAAGTGGACGCCGCCGGGATCGACTGGCCCGACGGCGTCACGGTCGAAACGGGAGGAGGAAAGTAATGAGAAAAGCCCTTTCCCTCTTCACCCTCGCCTTCGCTTTCGCCGCACTGCCCGCGGCGGAGGAGTTCGGCCCGGTGTCGCTGGAGCAGCTCCCGGCGGAATTCCCGTCGCCGACCGGCGGTTACCTCAATGAAAGCTTCCGGCTGTTCAACCGCGATCCCCTGAAGCCGGTCGCGGTGGAGCTGGACATGGTCGGCGATTACGGCCAATCCCGGCAGGCCTCCCGGCAGTTTCTCCTGCCCCCCGGGGGAACGCTGGAGGGATCACTCTACTGGCCCCACTCCGGCAGCGTCGGCCGGAACCGCATGGCCCGCCTGATGGGCAATCTGCCGGGCGGCGTCGATGCGATCTTCATCACCGTCAACGGGAAGCGCCAGCGCGTTCCCACCGGCGACTACTACCCCAACTCGATTCAGTACTACCGGCTGTTCGACCAGGGGCTGCGCACGGATAAAGAGATTGCGCCCCTCCTGTCGCTCCTCACCGGGGATTACGTCAACTTCGCCAACCTCCCCCTCGCTCAGTGGCCGCTCCACCCCCGCCGGTACGCCGGAGTCAGTGAAATCTGGCTTGACAGCCGCGAAGCCGTTCCGGAGAAGCTGCTCCCGGTCCTCGAAGAGTGGCTTTTCGCCGGCGGCACCCTGGTCACGCTGGTCCCGCGCGGGGCCCCGTGGCCGGACGGCGTTCCGAATGAAAAAAAGGGATGGCGCGAAGAATCCGCCGGGCTCGGCCGCCGGATCGTCTGCCGCCCCTTCAACCGCGACCAGGCCAAAGAACTGGAGGAGCTGAAAGAGAAAGACTCCAACCGCTACCACCATCGCTCGTGGGAAAAGCACTCCGTGGATAAGGAACTGCTGGGGAAACTCGAACCGCTTCAGACGAAACTTCTCAGCCTCCCGGAGGGCTGGCCCAAATACTCCTCCTCTTTCGACACGCTCGACCACCAGCTTCAGTCGAAACTCATGCTGCCGGTCCCCACGGTTTCGGCCAGCCGCCTTTTCGTAGTGATGCTGATCTTCGTCGTCCTCATCGGCCCGGTGAACTACCTGGTGCTGCGGCGGAAGAAACGCGAACCGTGGCTGCTGGTCACCATGCCGGTGATTTCGGCGGCCTTCTGCCTCGTGGTCATCGGCTACGTGGTCTTCGAGGAGGGGTGGCGCTCCATCGCCCGGATCACCGCCGTCACCTACCTCGACCAGACTCGCGGCCTCGCCGCCACCCGGGCGGACATCGGCTTTTACACCCCCTCCGCCTACCGCCGCCCCCTCGCCTTCGCCCCCGATGATTACCTGGTGCTCGGCCCCTCCGCCGGGCCGGTGTCGCTGCGGCTGGAAGAGGGGCAGCTCATGGCCCCCGGGGTAATCCGGCCCCGCATTCCCCTCTATTATCAACTGAACCGCTGCGGGAAGCGCAACGAACAGCTGAAATTCGACCCGCAGACGAGTGAAGATACGCTTACTTTCGTCAACGGCCTCGGCGGCGAGATCGAAGAGCTGACGCTGGTCGACGGAAAGGGGCGCTACTACACGCTGCCCGCGCCGCTCCCGGCGGGCGCCAAAGGAACGCTCAAGTTCAGCGGCCGGACGGTTTCACAATCGTTCGCCTTCAACGCGGCGGAATGGGCCGAGAAAGCGATGCCCCGCTTCGATCAGGAGTCCGACCTCCGGGAGGCGAAAACCAAGCTCTCCAAGGGGTTCTATCTCGCGCGGCTGAAGGGCGGCGCCTTCTATTCGCCCGGAATCGTCGCCGACGACCTCCAGGCCCGTCATCTGGTCATCGGCAAATTTTAAGGAGTTACCATACCATGCAGGTTTCCGTTAAAAATCTGGCTCGCTCTTTCGGCAGCACCCGGGCGGTGGACGACATCAGTTTTGATTTTTCGTCGGGCAACATCTTCGGCTTCATCGGTCCCAACGGAGCGGGGAAGACCACCACCATCAAGATCATGTCCACCATCGATCTGCCCGATTCGGGGGACGTCTTCTACGACGGGGTGTCGGCGGTCTACGACCCCGAAGCCGTGCGGCGGCTGATCGGCTACATGCCCGACTCGCTGCCCGAATACCGCGACATCGAAGTCTGGGAGTACCTCGACTTCTTCGCCCGCAGCTTCGGCCTCAAGGGTGAGAAGCGCACCCGCACCCTCGCCGAAGTCGAAGAATTCACCAACGTGGGCGGCATCCGCACCAAGACGCTGGCGGCGCTGTCGAAGGGGATGAAGCAGCGGGTCAGCCTCGCCCGGGCGCTGGTTCACAACCCCGGCGTCCTCATCATGGATGAACCCGCCGCCGGGCTCGACCCCCGCGCCCGGCTGGAATTGCGCACCCTCCTCAAGGTCCTCGCCTCGCAGAAGAAAGCGATCTTCCTCAGCAGCCACATCCTCTCGGAGCTTCAGGATATCTGCGACGGCGCGGTCATCATCGAAAAGGGCAAGCTCCTCTCGGCCGGAACCCTGGCCGAACTCAACCGGAAGCTGACCGCCCCCGCCGACGCCGGCGAGGGCGAAACGGTCAGCGTGATCGTCGTCTCGATCCGCTGCTCCGGGGATTGCTCCGAAGCGGTGCGGCTGAAGCTCCTCGAGCACCCGGCGGTGCGCGAGGCGCGCTTCCAGGAGCCGGATGAAGTGACCGCCGCCATCGCGGGCGACGACGCCATGGTGACGCAGGTGGTCGGCACCCTCTTCGCAGCCGGACTCGGCGTCGCCGGCTTCCGCAAGCGCGAAATCGGCCTCGAAGAGATCTTCATGAAAATCACCACCGGCGAGGTGCAATAGTGAAAATCGACTGGAGCGACCGGCTGAATCCGGTGGTGGTAAAGGAGATCCGCCAGTATTTCCACAGCGGCTCGGCGCTGCTGGCGATCACGGCGCTGCTCTTCGGGCAGCTCTTCCTCCTGCTCGTGGTTCCCTTGACGAGTAACAAGGAGTCGCAGGAGCTGGGGCAGTACATGTTCATGTTCCTCCTCCTCATCCTCCTCGGCGCGGGGTTCATCATGGGCGGCGTCGGCGGGCTCAACCGCTTCACCGCCGAGCGGCGCGACCGGGAGCTGGATTTCTCGCTGATGACCCCCGTCTCCCCCTTTAAGCTCATCCTGGGGAAGCTGGCGGCAGCGACGGTGATGCTGCTGCTTTTGTACTCCCTCACCCTGCCCTTTGTGGTGATCGCCTACTTCCTGCGGGGGATCGCGCTGGAGACGATGTTTACGGCGGCGCTCCTCCTCTTCCCGGCGCTCCTTTGCCTCGCCCAGCTGGCGCTGCTCTTCGGCTCGGCGGGGAAGCGCTGGGTGTCGGGGATGTATTACCTCATGCTCTTCCTCGGTTCGCCGCAGGCGCTCATGCTGCTCTTTTTCGGCATCTTCGGGTTTCACGGGGGATTCGAGGTGGTGAAGGCGCCCTGGGCGATGTGCATGCTCGTGCTCGGGTTCGAACTCTCCCTTCTCGGCAGCCTCTTCGTGCTGACGGTGGCCGCCGCCAACCACGCCACCGCCAACCGGATGCTGCCGGTGCGCATCTGGTTCGTCGCGCAAATTCCGCTGGCGCTTCCCTTCATGCTGCTGTTCGCCAAGGCCTTCGACCAGCCGGCGGATTGGAAGCTGCTCTTCGGGGCGCTTCTCGCCGCGGGAGCCTGGAACCTCGGCTTAATCGCCTTCATCGCCGGCTGCGAACGCTTCCGGGCCGGGATCCGGGTGACGCGCAAACTCCCGGAGAACTTCTGGGGCCGGTTCGCGGCTTTTCTCTTCTCCAGCGGCGCGGGCGGGGGGATTCTGCTGGTCTGGCTCCTCCTCACTCCCCTCGCGGGAATCGGTTACTCCACCGGTCTCGCGGAAGCCACCACCGTGATCACGGGAAGCGCCTTCTACTTCCTCTTTTACGCGGAGCTGGCCATATTGGTGCGGAAACGCTTCCCGAA
>JAVBRV010000099.1:0-9422 GCA_031547585.1 Victivallaceae bacterium | reverse complement strand
CGTTCCTTGTACGCCAACATCCAGCGCTTCATCATCTTCCAGCTGACCATCAATGTGACGGCGCTGTCGATCGCGGTGATCGGCCCCTTCGTCGGGGTGGAGCTGCCGCTGACGGTGATTCAGATGCTGTGGATCAACCTCATCATGGACACCTTCGCCGCGCTGGCTCTGGCGACCGAGCCGCCCGACCCGTCGGTGATGGAGCGTCCCCCCCGGAAGAACGGCGATTTCATCGTCACGCCGGCGATGGCGCGCGGCATCTTCGGCACGGGGGTGACGCTGGTGGTGCTCTTTTTGGGAGCGCTGGCGGTGATGCGCGAACACGCCGGGGAGATCTCCGCCGCGGAGATGCTGCGGGAGCAGACGATCTTCTTCTCGGTGTTCGTCCTCATCCAGTTCTGGAACCTCTTCAACGTCCGCGCCTATGCGTCCGGCAAGTCCTTTTTCGGGCGTTTCGCCGGGAACGGCATGTTCTACGTGATCGCGGGGGCGATTCTGGTCGGGCAGATCGTCATCGTCACCTTCGGCGGCAAAGCCTTCCGGGTGGCGCCGCTGGATTTCGTCACCTGGTGCTGGATCATTGCCGGTTCCTCCCTGATTCTCTGGTTCGGTGAGATTCTGCGGTTCATCCGCAAAAAATTGCACTAACTGTACTGGACAAGTCTGGGAAAGCAGGTTATATTTCCAGTAATCTGTTAAGAAGGGGTTATTTCATGCGCCAGAAAATGCTGCTGTTGGGAGCGGTTCTCTTCGGACTTCTCGCTTTCGCACTGACCTATCGCCAGATCGAAGCCCAGAAACGGGAGATCATGGGGACTGCCGAAACCGCGGTGCTGATCCGTCTGACCAAGAATAAGACGGTCGGCGATATTCTGGCCGACGGCGACCTTGAGCGGTATGAGATCCGGCGGCCGCGCGGCGGCGGCCAGAGCCGGGAAATCCCCTGGAGCGAGGTGTCGCGCGTCTATGGGCGCACGCTGGAAACCTCGATGACCCAGGGGCAGCTCCTCCTCAATACCGACCTGAAACCGGTCTCGCAGCGCCAGGGCTTCTCCGGCGCGGTGCGGGCGCAGTGGCGGGCGATCTCGATCCCCGTCGACCCGGTCTCCTCGGTGACCAACCTCATCCAGCCCAACGACAACGTCGATATCATCGGCACCTTCCGCTTCCCCGACGTGCGCGGCGACACCGCGCTCGACACGGTGACCCTGACCATCCTGCAGGACGTCAAGGTGCTGGCGGTCGGCAATCGCTGGGGCCCCTACGCGCTCGACCCCACCGGCGGCCGCAGCTATTCGACGGTCACCGTGCAGCTGCTCCCCGAAGAGGTGGAAATGATTATTTTTGCCTCGCAGAAGGGAAAACTCTCGCTCTCTTTGCGCAACTACGAAGACAAGGTCATCGACCTCGGCGGCGAAGCCCGCAGCATCAACTTCAAGTATCTTGAAAAAGAGATTCCGCGCCTGAACCGGGAGCGGGAACGGAAGCGCAACATCTAATACTATGGTTGAATTGGTAATCCAACAGCCGGGCGCCGCCGACGCCCGGGCCGCTCTGCGGAATGGGGCTTACCTGGTCGGTTCCGGCCGGGATTGCCACATCCGGCTGGCGCGTCCCGAGATTTCCGGCCGCCATGCCCAGCTCATCGTCACCGGCAACCGGGTGACGGTGATGGATCTCGGCAGCAGCAACGGCACCTTTCTGGGGGACGGGGTCAACCTGGTTCCCAGCGAACCCTACGTGATCCCGTCGGGGACGGTGGTGATGGTCGGCAAGGTGAAGCTGCGCATACAGGTGGTCGCCGATGACGCGGCCGCTCCGGCGGCGGCTCCCGTTCCGGAATCGCCCGCCGCTGCCGCTGTTCCGGCCGCGCCCGCCGGGAAGGTCCCGGCGAAGTCCGCCAGTCCATTGAGTCCGGCCAAGGAGAAGGTGCCGCTCTTCCAGGTGTCGGGGGTTCCGGCGAAGTTCCGCCCGGTGGTTCAGGAGATCAAAAAGCACGCCCACCGCGAACTCCTCGCCCGATTGAACCTGAAGAAGCTGGCGGTTTCCGGCGTCTCCCGCGAAGAGCTGGGGCGGCAGGCCGGGGAGCGGATCCGCGAAATCCTCTCCGAGCTCACCGTGCCGCTCCCCCCGGAGCTGCCGCTCGAAGTGATCGAGAAAGAGCTGATTCAGGAGGCGGTCGGCCTCGGCCCCCTCGAGTATCTGCTGGAACGCGACGACATCACCGAAATCATGGTTAACGGCCCCGACCAGGTCTTTGTGGAAAAGGGCGGCGTCCTCTTTCGAACCGATACCGCGTTCGCCGATAACAACCAGGTTTTGTCGGCCATCGAACGCATCGTCTCCCCCCTGGGGCGGCGGATCGACGAAAGCTCGCCGATGGTCGACGCCCGCTTGCCCGACGGCTCGCGCGTCAACGCGATCATTCCGCCCCTGTCGCTGGTCGGGCCGACCGTCACCATCCGTAAGTTCGCCCGCAAGGCGCTGGAGGCGGATGACTTGATCCGCTACGGCTCCGTTTCCGCCGACATCATGCGTTTCCTCGCGGTCTGCGTGGCGGTGCGCAAGAACATCCTGATCTCCGGCGGAACGGGGTCGGGGAAGACCACCTTCCTCAATATCTTAAGCTCCTATCTGCCCAATCGCGAACGCATCGTCACCATCGAGGACGCCGCCGAACTTCAGCTCCGGCAGGAGCATCTGGTCCGGCTGGAGTCGCGCCCGCCGAATATCGAAGGCAAGGGGGCGATCACCATCCGCGACCTGGTGCGCAACGCGCTGCGCATGCGCCCCGACCGGATCGTGGTCGGCGAGTGCCGCGGCGGCGAAGCGCTCGACATGCTCCAGGCGATGAATACCGGCCACGACGGCAGTTTGACCACCATCCACGCCAATACGCCGCGCGACGCGCTGTCACGCCTCGAAACGCTGGTGCTGATGGCGGGGTTCGACCTGCCGCTCAAGGCGATCCGCGAACAGATCGCTTCGGCGATTCACCTCGTCGTCCAGATCTCCCGCGAGCGCGACGGCAGCCGCAAGGTCATCAACGTCAGCGAGATCACCAAGATGGAGGGCGAGATCATCACCATGCAGGACCTCTTCGAATTCCGCCAGACGGGCTGGGATGCGGAGAACCGGGTGGTCGGCGTCTTCGAAGCCACCGGCGGCATCCCCTCCTTTATGGATGAGGTCGCCCGGGCGAAGCTCGACCTCGACATCGCCATTTTCCAGCCGAACAAAGAAGCGGGGAGGGTGAAGCTGTGAATGTTACCTTTATCCCCAGTCTGTGCGCTTTTGTCAGCGCGTTCCTGGCGACCTTCGTTATCATCGAATTCTGCGTTTACGTTTCGCAGCGCTACCACGAACGCTACCTGAAAGAGGCTTCGACCGGTCTGGACGACGTCCTGATCCAGATGCCGGCCAGCCGGATTTTCGACTTCGGGCTGGCGCTGGGGGTGGGCGGGCTTCTGGTGACCACGACCTTGCTTAAGATCACGGTGGCCGATCTTCCCTTCAAATGGTGCTTTGCGATCGGTCTCTTGCCGGGCGTATTGCTGTTTGTGACGCCGCTTTTGATGCTGCGTTTCTTGCGCAGCCGGCGGCTGGCGCGTTTCAACGTCCAGCTCGAAGACGCCCTCGGCATGATCGCCAACTCGCTCAAGGCGGGGCTCAGCATCAACCAGGCGCTGGAAGAGGTGGCCGAGCTCGAATTGAAGCCGGTGTCGATCGAATTCCGGCTGCTGGTTCAGGAGCTCCGGCTCGGCGTGCCGCTGGAACAGGCGCTGGAGAATATGAATCAGCGACTGAAATCCGACGACTTCATGCTGGTTTCGACCGCGATCCTGACCGCGCGGCAGACCGGCGGCGAATTGACCGTCACCCTCGAACGGGTGGCGGGGCTGGTCCGGGAACGGGTGCGCATCGCCAGCCGGGTGAGCGCTTTGACCGCGATGGGGCGGCTCCAGGCAATCATCATCGGGCTGATGCCCTTCTTTCTTCTGTTCGGCATTCTGTACGTTAATCCGCAGATGGGGGCCTTTTTCCGGACGTCGCTCGGGATCGTGGTCCTGGTGGTGGTGGTGATTCTCGATATCATCGGTTTCCTCTGGATCCGCAAAATCGTCAGCATCGAGGTGTAACATGGGCGTGCTTGAAACTCTGGCGGCGGCGCTTTCGACCGGTATCGCGGTGGGCTGCCTGGCGCTCTTTCTCTTCCGCGTGGTCGCCGGGATCGAACTCGAACGCCGTACCGAATTCGAGAGGCGGATTCCGCTGTTCTTCCGCCTGGCCATGCCGTTCCTGCCCCTGTTCCGGCCGCTGGTGCGCGGCAAGACCGGCGAAACCTGGAGCGAAATCATCGCCCCCCGGATTCTGATGGCCGGATACGGCGAAGTTTTCACCCCCTCCGATTTCGTGGCGCTGAAGCTGGTTTTCCTGGGAATCGGTTTCTTCTTTCTTTTCCTCGGTATTTTTACGGGGCATATCATTATCTGCCTTATTCTCGGGGTGATGCTGATGATGTATCCGACGCTTTGGCTGTCGGCGGTCATCAAGAAGCGCCACATTTCGATCATGCGGGCGCTGCCGAACGTGCTCGACCTTCTCACCTTGTCGGTGGAGTCGGGGCGGGACCTCCTTTCTTCGCTGCGCGACATCCTCACCCGCCGCCGCATGGATCCCCTCGGCGAAGAGCTGACCCGCACCTTTCAGGAGATTCAGTTCGGCCGCAAGCGGAGCGATGCTTTGCGCGACCTCTCGAACCGCGTCCGCCAGCCCGATCTCACGGCGACGGTGAACGCCATCCTCCAGGCCGAGGAGCTGGGGGTGAGCGTGGCGAACCTGCTGCGCATCCAGGGCGACGTGCAACGGGGAAAGCGCTTCAACATGGCGGAGAAGCTGGCCAACCAGGCGGCCGTGAAGATTATTTTCCCCATCGTGTGCTGCATTCTGCCGGCGGTGTTTCTGATTCTCTTGTCGCCTCTGTTTTACCAGGTGGCGCAATCCTTTTTCTGAGGAGCGCACATCATGATTTTCAACGTTACCCGCCGCGAGTATCTGGCCCGGAATCCCCGCTGGGCGCTTTCGTGGTGTGAACGGCTGCGGGGCATGATCGGGCGCCGGTTTGTCCCCGGGGTGCTGGATGCGATGGTTTTCGAAGGGTGCAATGCCGTGCATACGCTCGGCATGTCGTTCCCGATCGACCTGGTGTTTCTGGATCCGAGGCGGCGGGTGGTGGCGCTGCGCCAAAAGTATCCGCCGTGGCGGCTCGGCTGCGGCAGTCGCCGGGCGGTGATCGTTCTCGAGCTCCCCGAGGGGGAGATCGACCGGAGCGGAACCCGGATCGGCGACCAGATCAATATAAATTGGAGTTTGGATGGGGAAACCATTGAAAAACTCGCGGATACGGCTATGTTAAACCTGGGCAAAATACAAGAAAGCGGCTCATGAAGATTTTTTTCGTCAATGGTTCGCGCGGCGGCGACGAAGTTGAATTCGCGCTCCCCGAGATTACCATCGGCCGGGATGATGGGAATATTCTCCGGATTCCGGCCGAGGGGGTTTCGCGCTATCACGCCAAATTCCGGCATACGCCCGAGGGCTGGCTGCTCAGCGACGAAGGCAGCACCAACGGGGTGAAGCTGAACCGGACGAAAATTTCCGGCGACCATCCGCTCGCCGAAGGGGATATCGTCGATATCGGGGGGCAGCTGTTGCGCGTCTCCGAGCTGTCGTCCAAGACGCCCGAGGTGATCTTCAACCCGATCCCGATGAAAACGCCGGTGTTGACGGGGAGCCTGGAGAATCCGCAGGTGGCCCCGGGGACGGCGGTCGAACCCACGGTGATTCTCCGCCCGGAAGTGCCCCGCGAAACGGAACCGGCCCCCGCTTCGCCGGTGGAAGAGTTCAAGCTGGAAGCCGCTTCGCTGTTTGATCGCGGGCGCAAGAAGAAGTCCGCCGCCGAAGCGTCCGCCGCTTCGGGCACGGCGGCAGGGGGGAAGCCCCGGCGCTGCTTTTCCGGAATGCTCTTTTACGGCTTCGCCGGCTGCCTGGCGGTGATTGTCATCTCCATGGTGATGAAGATTTTTACGGCTCCCGCCGCCGGCTCGACCGCGGCGGAGGCGCCGCCGCCCCCGTCGCCCCTCACGGTGCTGTATTCCAAGGAGATCAAGGCGCCGGACAACGTCTTTCGCTTCGCCATGGATCTCGAGGGCGGCAAGGTGACCTTCACCATCGACGACATCAAATCGAAGCGCCACTACCAGCGCACCTTTGACGCGCCGGAGACGGCGGTGGAGACGCTTCGCCGCCGCATCCACTCCTCGGGGCTCCGCACGCTGCCGCCGCCGGAGAGTTCCCGGACGGTGGAGTCGATCAACCGCAAGCTGACCGTCGTCGAACCGCCGACACTGCTGAAGTTCACCATGGCCGGCAAATACCTGCCGACCGAATTTGAACAGGTGGAGAACGCCATCAGCGATTTCGCCGAAACCTACGGTTTGCAGACCATTGTTCTCGCTCCGGAGGAGCTGCGGGCCCAGGCGAACAAGAGCTTCAACAACGCCGAAGACCTCTACGCCAACCGCGAGGCGAAGCCGACCAATCTGCGCGATGCGATCATCCGTTACCGCCAGGTCATCAATTACCTGGAGCAATTCTCCCCGCATCCGGAGCTGTGGAGCCGGGCCAAGCAGCGCCTGGCCGAAGCGGAAGAGCTGCGCAACCGGAAGCTGGAAAATCTGGAGTTCGAGCGGGTTCGCCTGAGCGGCATCCGGGATCTGCAGCAGATGCGGCGGGTCTTCATGCAGGTGATGGAGCTGACCGAAACGGATTCCACCGAATACCAGCGGGCCCATCTGCGGCTCTATAAACTCGATCAACACCTGGGGAACGCCCGATGAAGAGAATGATGATACTTCTGGGAGTGGTTTTTGCCGGACTCCTCTTGCTGGCGGGCGGCTGCGAGAAGCCGCCGCCGCCTTCGGGCGTGGTGGAGATTTCGGGTCCGGAGGGCATGGTGACGACGGTGCGCGGCCAGCGCTTCAACAAGACGCCCCTCCGCCTGGAGCTGACGCCGAACGTCTATATTTTTAAATTTTCCGCGCCGGGATTTGTCGACGGCTACCGCCGGGTGGAGCTGAAGGCCGATGAGCGCCGCAAGGTCGCGGTGGAGCTGGAAGAGGTTTCGGCTTCGATTCTCATCAACACCCGTCCACCGGGGGCGGAAGTGCTGATTAACGGGCGGGTCAAAGGGGCGACGCCCCTGGTCCTCGACGGCGTCAAGCGGGGGAGTTATTCCGGGCAGCTGCGGCTGCCGGGCTTCGCCGAGCGGGGAATCGATTGGACGGTGGAGGATGAGCGTCCGAAACAGATCATGATCGACCTCAACGAGAATATCGGGACGCTGGTGGTAAGCAGTACCCCCAAGGGGGCACAGCTTTTTATCAACGACCGGGCGGTGGGCGTGACCCCCTACAGCACGCAGCTGGGAGAGGGGAAGTACCGGATCCGCCTCGAAATGAGCGGTTTTGTTCCGGTGGAGCAGCAGGTGACGCTGAGCCGCGGGCAGGAGCTGAGCCAGACCTACCCCCTGACGCCGAAGCCGGGCGGGGTGATGGTGACCTCCGTTCCGGATGGGGCGTCGGTATTTGTCAATAACATCAAGCGCGGCGTAACGCCCTGCATGTTGGAGGATCTGCGTCCGGCGGTTTACCAGCTGCGGGCGGAGAAAGAGGGCTACGAGCCTGTGGAGCGAACAGTGGAGGTGACCTCCGGCATGAAGGACGACATCCGCTTCAGCTTGACCAAAAGCACGGGCGTGCTGGAGTTGACGGTTCGCCCCGCGGGCGTGGCGGTACAGCTGGACGGGCGTCCGCTCGGCGTCTCGGAGCCGGACGGCGTCAGCTCCGCCGGGACGAAGCCTTTCACGGTGGAGGGAATTTCGCCGGGACGGCATACAGTGACGGTGTCGCATCCGCGGGCGAACCCTTTGGAGCGTACGTTGACGGTGGAGATCAAGAAGGGTGAGCTTTGCCGTCCCGCGCCGATTGACGTCTGGGTGGCGAATTGCGAGATCCGCTACAAGACCGGGCTCACGGAGGTGGGCGTGCTGTACGAGGATACGCCGCAGCGCATTTATTTCAGTCCGGAACCGGGCGTGAAGGTGCAAATCGACCGCGATCGCCTCGAATATGTGAAAATGCTTACCGATACGCCTTGAAATCCGGCGAAGAACCGTTATCTTATACGGTGCTTCCCGGATTCGGGGCGTAGCGCAGTGGCTTAGCGCGTCTGCTTTGGGAGCAGAAAGTCGCGGGTTCGACCCCCGCCGCCCCGACCATTTTCTTCTTTATGCTTTCCTCGACGATGGATTTTTCCTTGCTTGTTGATGCGTGTAAACTTTTTTCGCGGAATCTTTTTTTACCCTCTTGACATTTGACGGGGAATCGCGTATACTATTTGTGTTGACACGTGAAAACATAAAGGAGGTTGCCGATGTACAAACCGCTTCGCCTGGGCTTTATGCCGACCCGCCGCCGCTTCTTCTCCCGCGAGGACTCCATCAAGTACAAGGGGCTGATTTTCAGCAAGATCAAGGAGCTTGCCCCGCATATTGAGATCGTCGATCTCGAATGGCTGAATGACGAGGGATTGCTCCTTTCGAGCGCCGACAGCCGGAGCGTTGCCGATCACTTTATCGCCAAAGGGGTGGACGCCGTCTTCACGCCGCACTGCAACTTCGGCTGCGAAGACGCCGTGGCCCTGGCCTGCCGCCGGATCGGCAAGCCCGTCCTCCTCTGGGGGCCGCGCGACGAAGCGCCGGGAGCAAACGGCGAACGGCTCCGCGACTCCCAGTGCGGACTCTTCGCCACCTCCAAGGTGCTTCAGCGTTTCGGGGTGAAATTCAGCTACATCACCAATTGCACGGTCGATTCACCCGTTTTTACCAACGGCTTCCGCAATTTCCTGCGGGCGGCCGACGCCGTCCGTTCCTTCCAGAACGCCCGGATCGGTCAGGTTTCGACCCGGCCGCGCGACTTCTATTCGGTGGTCATCAACGAAGGCGAACTCACCGAACGCTTCGGCGTCCAGGTGGTTCCGGTTGACCTCGGCAAGCTGGTCAAGGAGACCAAAGCCCTGCTGGCGGCCCCCACGTCGCGGATGAATGAACTCGCCGCCGACATGGTCGGCAAGGCCGATTTCACCCGCATGACCCCGGAGCTGCCGAAAAAACTCGCCGCGCTTCGCCTCGCCATCGAGAAGTGGAGTCGGGAGGAGGACCTGGGGGCCATCGCCTTCCAGTGCTGGGATACCTTGCAGGAGGAGCTGGACCTCTGCTCCTGCTTCGTCCACGCCGAGCTGACCGAGGCGGGGCTCCCCATCGCCTGCGAGACCGACGTGCACGGCGCCCTCACTTCGCTCTT
>JAVBRV010000429.1:0-20036 GCA_031547585.1 Victivallaceae bacterium | reverse complement strand
ATCGGTTTCCCCGGGTGAAATCCCCGCTGTTTCAAGTCGTTCAGGAAGACATTCAACTGAGAGGCGGAGGTGATCACGGCTTCGCTTTTCCGAAGCAGATTCCGGCGCAGATTGGCGATATGGGCATTCACGGCGCACTGCTCCAGGGTCGGGAGCTCCAACTGCAGATTGATCGCGGCTTCCGGATCGAGATCGTGAAGCCGCAGGATCGCCTGGCGCGTCCGCTTGTTGGCCAGCTGCAGCATATTGAGGGGCACAAGGCATTTCTCCACACGGTCCTTCAGTCCGCCGCCCGAATTGTGCTTGATGTTTTCGAGATCGGCGATGATGACCGCCCAGTTGTCGGATTCGGAGTTGAGCTGAATCAGCACTTTATCCAGCGAATCCAGCGAATCCAGGTGGACGCTGACTTGCGTCAGGAGCGCCCGCGATTCCTCGGTCAGTTTCTTCAGGTAGGGCGGGGGATCATTCAAGGCCGCCAACGAATCGGCGATCCGGTCCCGGGCGCTTTTCAGGTAGAGCAGCGATTCGTCGTGCCGCTGGCTTTTTATGCCGGATTTCCCGGCGAAATAGGCGTCCAGAAGCGCTTTGGCCTGCATCGCTTCCCCCCGCATTTTGATGGCGGAGTTGCTGTTCCAGCCCCAGACCCGGGGACCGCCGCTTTCGAGCGTCCCCAAAAGGTGGGAGGCTTCGACCCATTGCTCCATGGCCAGCAGTTTCTTCGCTTGAAGCCAGTTCTGCAAGACATTTTCCCAGATGGCGACGGATTGCTCCAACTCGTCGATCTGGATCCGGCTGGATTTCGCGTCCGGCGACGTTCTGGCCTGGGTCAGCAGCTCCCGCGCTTTCCCGAAATTCGTCGCCATGGCCTGCCCCCGGGCCTGTTTGACGTACTGGGCCGCGCGTGCGTTGAAATTCATATAGACCCAGTACCCGGCGAAAACGAGGATAAGGGTGACGGCGATCACGGCCAGGCTGTACCAGATTTTGATCTGGGAGTGCTCGACTTCGCCGTCGATGAATTTCAGGTCGATGTAGGATATGCTGATGATGTCCCCGTCGGCCAGCAGCCGTTCGTTTTTGCCGCTCAATTTCGAACCGTTGACGAAGGTGCCGTTCTTGCTGTCGAGGTCCCTGACCCAGCAGCCGTCGACCTTGTTGCAGATCTCCGCGTGTTTCTGGGAAACCAGTTGGCCGTCGATCTGAATATCGCAGCCCGGAGCGGCGCCGATGACCATTCGCGGCGCGTCCAGCATGACCGTCTTCCCCTTATCCCGGCTGTTCAGGAAGAGAAGGCTGTTGCCGCCCTTCCGGATCGCCAGGGCGATCTTCTCCACCAATAATACGCACGAGCCGATCTGGTAGCTGTCGCCGGGGCAGAGAACCCGTTCGGTAATCTTCTGGCCGTTGAAATAGATGCCGTTCCGGCTGCCCGAGTCGTGAATGCACATTTTGCCTTTGCGCACGGAAATCACGGCGTGGTGTCCGCTGGCGACATGGTCTTCCTTGGGCAGCGTCCAGTTGCAGTCCGAACTCCGGCCGATCGTGATGGTATCGGTGTCCGCGAGGTCGTAGACTTCGTGGATCAGCTTCTTCTCGAATTCAAGCCTGAGATGCAGATGTTCTTTTTTGGCCATGAACTACTCCCACTTGTTTCTTCGCAGGCTCTGGTAGCGCAAATCGTCCGGCGAGGAGAAGACGGATTTGCACAGCTCCATGATCGCCGCCTGTTGGTGGAGGTTCCGGTGGAGGAGCGCATTTTCAAAATTAATCTTCTGGCTGTTGTACCAGGTGGTCTGCTGCTTGCGCAGTTGCCGCAGAAGGAGGGTGGCCTCCTCTTCGAGCTCGGTATTTTTCTGCTCCACGGCGGTGACGAGCAGGCTTTTGAGGAGCAGATTGGTCCGCTGCCACTCGAAAGGCGCCTGCTTGGAGAGGTGGCGGTTGACCTCATTGAGCAGGGAGCCCGCATCGCCGGCGAGAATGGAGCCGGAGCCCTCCCAATGCTTCTCAATATACTCCGCGGAAAACTTCAGGAACGGCGTCCCCGAAATGATCCGCTGCGCCCTGATCCGCTCCCCGAGCGGAACTTCCGCCAGGCGGACGCAGGCGCGATTGCCGGTCCGGAAAAACAGCGCCTCCCCGTACCAGGATTCCTGATCGGTCTCCCGCCGGTACTCCGCGCTCAGGCAGGGCAGCCCGTTATTGCCGCCGATGTAGAAGACTTCGGAGATTTGCGCCAGGTTCCAATGATTATTCTCTTTCTGGAGTTGTTTGAGCATCTCGCCGAATACCTCTTTCCTCCCCCGGGTGAGGAATTCCGGCGAAGACCGGCTGACGAAGATGATCCGCAGCGGGACCTCCCCATTGCGCCCGACGCGGGTGGTGACCGTGATCGTGTCGCCCTTGGTTTCGGCTTTCGTCTTGCCGGGAAGCGAAGGGTAGGCAAGAGAGAAGTTGCCGCGTTCGAAGCCGCCGTTGCCCGGGTCGAAGAACGCCCCCAGGTACTTCCCGCCGGAATCCGCCGGCCAGCTCAGGTGCTCTTCGGGCGGCTCCTTCTTGATGGAGTAAGCGAGGATCAGGCCGGCGAGGATCAGCAGGAACAGGATAATATACCGGGCAAACCGTCCGACCGTCTTTTTTTTGTCGTTCTTGCGCAGTATTTCGAGCTCCTCGATGCTGGCCAGGCGGGTTTTCATGATATCCGTCTGATAGACCGAATCGACATTGCCGGCGGGCGGCTCGGGGACAACGGCGGAAGCCCGGTTATCGGGAATCACGGTGGCGAACCGGTCCTTCCGAGGAGGAGGCTCCTCCGCCGCCGGAGCCGGGGCGGGCAGCGGAATCGAGGCCAGCGTATTGGCCGTCTGCGACAACGGATCATAATCTCCCCGGCGTTTCGACACGATCACGGTGGCGTCGCCGTTATCGAGCTCGACCGTGGTGTTTTTGCCGAGCGATATCTTCATGCCCGGTTCGAAAGGGGCCTCTTCCGAGAGGGGAGCGCCGTCGAGAAGGGAACCGTGGGAGCTCAGATTCGACGCGAATATCCGGTCGCCGCCGACCCGGATCTCCAGGTGTTTCCCGGAAATATCCGGTTCCGTCAGCAGGATCTCCGCGGACCGGGAGCGGCCGAGCACATATTTCCCCTCCGCCAGTTCCCGGCAGGCCGCGACTTCGCCGCGCACATATACTTTCAGTTTGGTTGCCGTCTTCATGCTTGCTCCATCAGAACATTCCGCCCATGCCGGAAAGTTTAACCCGTAAATAGATCGGTACGAAAATAACGATGAACACCGCCGGCATGATGAACAGAGCCATCGGTATCATCATCAGCGAAGGCGCGCGCTGCGCCTTGCGTTCCGCCGTCGCCATTCGCACCCGCCGCATCTCCTCCGCGTTGATCCGCAGGGTATCCACGATCGAAGCCCCCATCTCCGTGCCTTGAATGACCGCGTTGACCAGGCTGTTGAATTCGGGGAGTTGGAGCCGTTCGGCCATCGCCTTCAAGGCGTCGGTCCTGGCGTGTCCCAATTCCAGATACCGCAGGGTGATGCGGTATTCGTGGCTCAGGGCGCAGAGGTTGATCTGCTCCACGTAGTATCGCACGGCCGCCGTAAAATCCAGTCCGGCCGCCATCGCGGAGGTGATGAGATCGATCGAGAACGGCAGGTCGCGCTGCATGGAGCTCTGCCGGGCATTCGCCAGATTCTGCACCTTGACCAGAGGAATCAGCCAGCCGATGAACGCCCCCATCAGGAGCGCCGCCAGGAGGTACTCGACCGGCATGGAGAGGACCAGCATCAGAACGCCCGCCAGCAAACCGCAGGCGCATCCCCAGAACGTCTGGGCGCCGTAGACGTCGGAGACATCGAGCGATAAAGCCGCCAACCGCAGATCGCGCCGGATCGCCTCCGACTTCCGGGGGAAGGTCCGCAGCAGGAACGAACCGGCGTTCTCCTTGAAGAGTTTGATTTCGTGATAAAATCCCTTGTAGATAAAAGGGACCCCCTCCGGATAACCGGAGGTCTTATTCTTGTTGGCCAGGTAGAATTTGATCCCCATGACCAGCAGGAAGACGGAAGAAAAACTGAGGACTTTGGCCCCGACAAAGAAAAATGCGTTTCCCATGCTGGTCCTTTCTAGATTTCGACGGAAACGATTTTCCGGATGAACAGATAGCCGATTCCCTCCAGGAGCCCGATGACGAGGATGGCACACCAGCCCTGGACGGTGGTGACGAGGGGAGTCATCAATTTCGTGTCGAGAAAGTACAAAATCAAAAAGGCCATGAGGGGAGCGGCCGCCATGACGATGGATTCGAATTTTCCCTGCGCCGTGAGCGTGTCGATCTTATCCTGAAACGCCGAACGCTGCCGGATGGTTTCGATGAGGCGTTCCAGAATGTCGGAGAGGCTGCCGCCGCTTTTCTGCGACAGGCCGATGGCGGTGACGAGCAATTTCAGGTTTTCGTCGGGCATTCTCTTCTCCAGACGGTTCAGGGCTTCGGTCAATTCGATGCCGAGCCGGTATTCATAGAGGGTTACGGCGATCTCCTCCTGCATGGTTCCGCCGATATCGCGGCCGACGAGCTCCAGCGCCTGCGGCAGGGCGACTCCCGAACGCAAACCGTTGTTCAACCCCAGAATCAGATCGAGAAGCTGCCCGCGGAACTCCCGGTTGCGCAAGTCTACTTTACGGTTGAAATACAGCTGCGGAGCCTGAAACGCCGCCGCCCCGGCCACCGCGACGGCAACCAGGCCGGCGATGACCGAATCGACATGGATGTAAATCAGCAGACAGAGCATCACCAACGAGGCGACGAGGGAAAAACTGATTTTCATCTTCTTCAGCTTCGCCAGGCTGACGAAATGCTCCACCGGCAGCCGGGAGGCGTCGGCGGCTATATTTTTCGCGTTCGGCCGGCCGAGATCCAGGAACACGGTCCGGCAGAGAAGGAAGCACAAAGCGGATAAGGAGACGAAAACCATTGAAAATGTTATAATCTGCATACAGCTCTTCCTTTATACCCGCGGCACGAAGACCGACATATCCAATCGCAGGTCGCCTTTGACCTTCAGTTTTTCGACGAAGGAGGGAATATTGCCGGTCGGCGAATAATATCCGCTGACCTTGCCCCCGTCGTCGAATCCGGTCTGTTTGAAGGTGAAGATGGGCGACAATAAAACGACATCTTTTTCCCGGCCGGTCACTTCGGAAATCTCCACGATCTTCCGGCTGCCGTCGGGGAGCCGGTTCTGCTGAATGATGATATTCAGCGCCGAAGCAATCTGCTCGCGAATCGCCGACATGGGGATCTCCACCCCGGACATCAGCACCATATTCTCCGCCCGCGCCAGCGCGTCGCGCGGCGTATTCGCGTGGCAGGTCGTCAGCGAGCCGTCATGCCCGGTATTCATTGCCTGAAGCATATCCAGGGTTTCGGCGCCCCGGCATTCGCCGACGATGATGCGGTCGGGCCGCATGCGCAGGGCGTTGACGACGAGGTCCCGTATGGGAATCCGCCCTTTCCCCTCGATGTTGGCCGGGCGCGACTCCAACCGCACCAGGTTCCGGTGGGAGAGCTTCAGCTCCGCCGAGTCTTCGATGGTGACGATCCGCTCGTCGAAGGGGATGTACTGCGACAGCACATTGAGCAACGTCGTTTTACCGGAACCCGTTCCGCCCGAGACCAGGATGTTCTGCGAGGCCCGGACCGCTTCCCGCAAAAAGAGATCGATCTCCCGGGTCATGCTGCCGAAGTTGATCAGGTCCTCCGAGGTCAGTTTCCGTTTGGAGAACTTCCGGATCGTTATCGAGGCGCCGTCCAGCGCCAAGGGCGGAATAACGGCGTTGACGCGCGAGCCATCCGGCAGTCTCGCATCCACCATGGGGCTGGATTCGTCGATGTGCCGCCCCAGGGGTTCGACGATTCGCTGAATGATGGTCAGGAGATGCTGGCTGCTGAAAAAACGGGAACCGGTTTCATAAATTTTCCCGCCGTTTTCGATGAAGATCAGATTCGGCCCGTTGACCATGATTTCATCGATTTCCGGGGCGCGCAGCAGCGGCGATATCGGGCCGTAGCCGGTGAGTTCATCGAGCAACGCCTCCTTCAGCTGCTCGAGCGGAATCGTGTGGGGGAGCTCATGGCGCAACTCCTTGAGCGACAGCTCCAGGGCATGGCCCAGCTTCTCCTTCATCTCATCGCTGGCGATCTGTTTGGTCGCGATTTCCGGGAGGTTCAGCTTGTGGAGGACGTAGGCGTGAATCCGGTTCTTCAACGCCATCAATTCATCCGTGTACAGCAGGTTGGCGTTCCCGGAATCATAGGAGCCGGCGCCGCGCTCCGGCCGGTTCGCGCCGGGGGTCTTGACCAGGCGGAGCGTATAGGAGCCGATCGTCACTTCGTCATTCCGGGTCAGTTCGACGGGGGCGGTCAAAGGCGACGCGTTATGAAACGTCCCGATGCCGCTGCCCGCGTCGGTGATGAAAAAGATCTCCGGACCGCCGAACAGCTTCGCATGTTTGCGCGAGATGGAATTCTCCGGCAGGACGATATCGCAGTTATCGGCGCGGCCGATGATCCATTCGCCCTCTTTGCCGGAGAGGTCGATGTGCCGGATGTCGTTTCCCGAAGCGGTGATCTGGAGGTACATGATTGTCTTCGCCTGCTTTAGAACCAGCGTCGCCAGAAGCTCTTCTCGTTGTCGGTCTTCTCCTGCGAGCGTTCCCGGTTCGAACGCTCCGATTCTTTGAGCGTGTCGGCGGTCTCGGCGGAGGGCGGCATCTGCAAGGGCGGCGTCTTGCCCGCAACCTGAGGATAGACCAGGATGAGAATCTGGCTGTCGTTGAACGAGTCGTTCTTCTCGGCGCAGATCCAGTTCAGGACCGGGACTTTCCGGAGGAAGGGAATGCCCGACGGTCCGGCAGTGCCTTCGGTAATCTCTTTCATGCCCGCCAGCGCCACCGTTTCACCGAGACGGCAGACGATGGTGGTGTCGACCTTGGATTGTTTGACGTCGTAATCGCCGTTTTCCTGCGGAATGGGGGTGCTGACTTCCAGCGAAAGATCCAGCCGCACGCGGTCTTTGCCGAGGAGTCCGCCGCGGACGCGCATGATGAAGCCGTAGGGGATGTCCTGGAGGGAGCCGGTTCCCATGGTGGAGGTGATGCGGACCTTGATCGTGCCGCCTTCATGGAAGGATTTGTAGTCGTTCGAGTCGTTGCTCATAAAGCTGAGGTGTCCCGCCCGGTGGTATCTCGAACAGCCGCTTTCCGCCATGAGGTTCAAGATCGAAGTCAGGTTGGCGTTGAGGTTGTAGCTCTGATTGGTGCCGCCGCGGAAGAGGGTCGAGAAGTCGAAGCCCTGGCCGATGCGGATTCCGTTGGCCAGGAGGTTGGAGCCGACCCGGCTCGTCTCCGCGGAGCGGATGCCGACGAACACCGTCCCGACGTCGAGCAGCACCGGCTTCACGGCGAGCTTTTCGACCAGTTTCACCCGGTTGGTCGTCTCTTTGGGGTCGACGGAAATCCAGGATTGGGTCGAAATGATCTGCCGGATGGCTTTGATTTCGTCTTCGCAGTAGACGGTCCCGTGCAGAATGAGGGTATTGCCGCTCTGCGTCAGGGAGAGTTTGCCGGGCTCATCGAGCTCGGATTCCTGACAGATTTCGTATCCGGCTTTTTCAAAGGTCTTTTTCAGCGCGACCATCACTTCCGGGGCGGGGCGGAAAAAGGCCAGGTTCAAAATCGTGCTGCCGTATTGCGGGAGCACCCGGTTGATGGTATCCCAGCCATCCAGGCTCGAAACTTCGCCTTTGAGCACGATCCGCTCCCGGTTGATCGAAATATCGACCTCCGGAACTGAATCCAGGTCCTTGCGGACCGCGTTGAAGATCTCCCGGATGTTGTCGTTGACCGTCACCGTGTAGAGCTTGGAGAGGTTTCCGGCAGTGATATGCAAGTCGGATTTTCCGACGTTGATACCGGTGATCCGGAGTTGTTGATCGGCAATGATTTCGGCGGAAATAACCCCGGGGTCCGTCACCCGGATGTTTTGCGGGGTGAAGCCGGGGGATACGATGGTTATCCCTTTCAGCATCACCGAAATCTTTTCCGATTCTTCCGCGATGGCCGCGCCGGTTGCGCAGAGAGCCAGCACGGCGGCTGTAAAAATGTTTCTGAACATAGAGAACTTCCTTTCCTGTCAGCGGTTACTTTTTTTCGACCGTTTTTTGAATTTTGGGAATGACGACCGTATCCAGATCCTTCGCCAGCGATTGGAACGTCTCCCGGGTGACCATTCCGGCGTCCATCCGGTTCAGCGCGGTCGGATCGTTCGGCCGGCGCAACACGGGGGTGAGTTCGGCAATCCGTGACGCGGCGATCAGCGTCTGCGCGTGCTGGGGCGGCAGCAATACGACGATGACGCCCTCCTGGTTTCCATCCCTGCCGCCGCCCGGGACCTCAAGCACCCGGACTTTGGGGAACAGCACCATCGTCACCTCGTTCTTATCGGCTCCCGAGGTCCGGTCGTTCTGCCTCGCCTGCGAGGTATCCAGGTTGAAGGTCCCGATGATGGCCACCTCGTCTCCGCTCTGCAGGAGTCCGGCCATGGCCCGGTCCGCGATCTGGATCGCCACCGCCCACTCGCCTTCGCCGACGATATTGCTCATGCCCTTGGATAGGCCGACATCCTGCATGAAGATGTAGTTGCCCTTGGCGACCGGCTGCTGCAATTTCTGCCCGATGATCATCGAAGCTTTGCTCCAAACAATCGCCTGCGCCGGAATTGCGGAGAGCGGAATCTCTTTGGGCATGAAATACCCTTCCGCGATGACTTCGCCGACGCCGAGGTCGCGGGTCGCGGCCACGACCTGGATCGTCTCCTCCGTCCGGGCCGAATTGGTCGCGATGATGCGGCTGACGGCAAATACGGCGGCCAGTCCGAGCAGAACGGCCAGGATCAGGGGAATTGTGTTTTTCATTTTTCCATTGTACCTTTATTGTTTGAGCAATTTGCTGAGGACCATGAATCGCTGCCGGGCTTCCTGGTTGCCGTTTTCCGCGGACTTGCCGTACCATTCCGCCGCCGACAGAATATTGATGGGGACGTGATAGCCTTTTTCGTAGCAAAGCCCGAGCAGATACTGCGCATCGGGCTGATTCTGCCGCGCCGCCGCTTCCGCGAAGCGGAGCATCTTCTCCGGATCCTTTGCCAGGCCGCCTTCGCCGTCCTTGTAGGCGACCGCCATCCGGTAGAGGGCTTCCGTCTGTTTTTGCGCCGCCGCCTTCTGATACCAGGCGAGGGCGCGTTTCAGGTTCCTCGAATACGAACCGCGTCCCGTCTCCTGGAAGAGGCCGAGTTTGTATTGCGCATCCGGGTTGTTGACGGGTTCAACGGCAGCCTGTTCATACCATTTCTGGGCGTCGTCGTCGCTGGAGAACCAGCGCCCGACGCCGTTTTCGTCGAGCACCCCCAGTTGATAGGCCGCCCGGGGATGCTTCCCGTCGGCCGCGATCTTCAACTTCGCGATGGCCTCCGCGGCGGCCCGGCTTTTGTCCTGTTTCAAGAGGTCCATGGCCTCGTGGTATTCCCGGTCGAAAGGGATGATGATCTGGGGAGGAATGATCTTCACCAGCCGATATTCGCGCGGATCCAGCGGCATGACGGTCAAATCGCCGAAGCTTCTGTCGTCGATTTTCCATTTGATTTCATGCTTGACGAAGGGCGCGACGGTGATGCTCTTCCGGAACGGCTCCCAGGTTCCGTTCCAATTCAGATGCACGGGGTCGGTACCTTTGTATTCCATTTCCAGGATGGCCGGTTCCGCCTGAAGGTAGATATCGACATTGATCGCCGCTTTGCCGGTCAGGTCCGCCGTGATCGCCGGTACGGGGCAGACGCCGTAGGCTTTGAAGCCGATCCGGTGTTTCCGGCGCGGCAGTTGCAGGCGGCAGGGAAACGCTTTCGCGGGAGTCCAATTCCCATCGTCGACTTGCAGCAGGGGGTCGCTCTTTTCCAGATACGCCAGCAACTCCTTCGAGCCTTTGACGTCGATGATGCAAACGCCTTCCGCGGCAACCGCTTCCGCGGGCGGGGCCGATTCCCGGGGCGGCGGAGCGTACAATGCCGGCTTTACCGCCGGCGCGTTTTTCTTCATATCGGCGTTGACATAGGCGTCTTTCTGATCTTCCACCAGTACGGAGTGTTTGGCCGGTTGATACCCGTAGGCGGTTCCTTCCAGCGTGTAATGGCCGACCGGCAAGTCGTGGAAGATGGCGTTCCCGTTTGAATCCGCGGTTTTCTCGGCGATCTTCCTCCCCCTTTGCATCAGGCGGAATTCGGCGCCGACCGGGGCGGAGACGGCGATGCTCCCCAGCTGCCGCACCAGGGAAAGTTCTTTGCGCACCGGCCCGGAGCCCCCGACCCGGACGACGACGAATTCGGAAAAGGTGTTGTAGCCCTGACAGGAGACCACCAGGCGGTAGGTTCCGGGGACGACTTCGAATTTCAGCACCCCATCCGGAGGAACGATATTCTGGACGACGCTCTCGTTTTTATCCGTAAACAATACGGCTTTGGCGCCCGTGGGGTGAATCGTATATTCATACCGGATCAAATCCGGAAGTATGACGGCAGCAGTCAATTTGTAGATTTTGTTGACCCCCTCTTTCTCGGCGACGACGACCGGTTGCGAAAGGCTGTGATAGCCGGGGCAGGATATCACGACCTTGTATTCACCCGGCCTGGCCTTCCAGCTCAGAATCTTGTCGTCGGAAACCACGCCTTTCGCGGTCACTTCGTTCCGGTCGTTGTACATGACCACTTCCGCCCCGACGGGCTCCACGGAGAAGACGCAATCGACCGCCGGTATGGCGGCTTCGTTCGGCTTCAAGTGCAGTTTCCGGGTGAAAGGCAACCCGGCTTCGACGGATATTCGCTCTTCGAGGTCGTGGTAGCCGGGGGCGGAGAGGACGACGCGGTAACCGCCGGGAGGCGCGGCGAACCGTACCCGGGAATTCGCGGGCACGATGTTCTGGTAGACGACCCGGCCGCCCGCCGAGTGGATGGCGACGTGGGTTCCGGCCGGATGGATATCGAGTTCGCACTCCGCGGAGACGGCCGCTTCGGGGGAATCCGGGGGGACCGGCAGTTTGGCGGACAGCGACTGGCCGACCGTTCCCTTGTCCCAGCCGAACCGCGAAAGGCAGCCGGTGAAGTCGACCGCGAGAACGATGACGGCCGCGAGGAGAAGGCCGGAGAGCGTCCACAGGAACGCCCGCTTGCGTTTCCGGCGGATGCTGCTGCGCAAGACGGTCTCGGGGGAGGTCGGAATGTAGTTGCCGGCGCCGATATTTTCCAGCAGGGATTTGATGCTCTCCTGGTGATCCTTATCCGGCGGCAGGATGTTCAGTTTGGCGATCTCCCGCAGCAGCTCCCGGGCGGAGGCGAAACGGTCGCGGGGCTTCTTCGCCATCATCTTCATGACGAGCCGCGCCGTCTGCGGCGAAATCGTACCGACCAGGCTGCGCGGGTCCGGAACCGGCTCCGACATCAGCTTGCCGAGGATGTCGTAGGTGCTTTGGCCCGGATACGGCAGCCGCCCGGTCAGCATTTCGAAACAGCTGGCGCCGAGGCTGTAGATATCCGCCCGGGCGTCCACGGTTTTGGCGTCCTTCGCCTGTTCGGGGGAGAGATAGGCCGGGGTCCCCATCATCATATGGGACATCGTCAGTTCGATGTCTTCCGCGTTGTTTTTGGCGATTCCGAGGTCGGCCAGCTTCACCGTGCCGCGCCGGGTCAGCATGATGTTGTCCGGCTTGATGTCCCGGTGGATGATGCCGTGTTCCGCGGCGGCGGCCAGAGCTTCGGCCACCGCGGTCATGATGATGACGGTATCCTCCTCGCTGAGGCGCGGAGTGGTGCGCAGCACATCGCGGACGGTTCCGCCGTCGATATACTCCATGACGATATAGCACAGGTTCTGCTCCCGCAGCACATCGACGTCGACCACGTTGACGATATTGTCGTGGTTGATGGTTCCGGCGGTGTTGGCCTCCTGGATGAAGCGGGTCACGAAGGATTCGTTCTCTTCGGATATCGTTCGGGAAAGCACTTTCAATGCCCGGTAGACGCCCAGTGTCGCGTGGCGCACCAGATAGACGCTGCCCATGCCGCCGCGCCCGAGCAGCTTGATGACGATGTATTTATCCACCTGGTCCCCGGGTTGCAGCGTGCGCGGGCCCTCCGGATGCGAAGGCCGGGGGGCGGGCGTCCCCGTTGTTTTCTCAGGGGGCGGACTCTCTTGAAGCATCGTCATTTCCGTATAGGCGGTTTCCGGCGGGGATTCGTCGTTCCCGGCGGCGGGGCGCGAGACGTCCTCCCGCTCCGGCGTCCCCTCGGGAATCATCGTCATCGCGGTACGGTAAACCTCTTCGTTGGTCTTCTTCTTACTCACGTTTTGTATATACCCCAGGAGAAGCCGGTGACTCCGGTGTCGTCGCGCCAGAGGTGGAGCATGATTCTCTCCCCGGATCTCTCCCATATTTCCAATTTCTTCCATTGCCGTGAATCATAGGCGACAGTCTTGACCCGCCGCCAGCCCTGTTTGCGGAATGTCAGGTCGAACTGCCGGCAGGCCGCCGTATAGGCCAGCGGAATGGAACCGATTTGCCGCCAGCTTTTGCCGTCTTCTTCCGTCAAGGTTTGCGCCTTCGCCTCCCGGGGGAGTTCGATTTCGGCGCCGGCGAGTCGGAGCGCGGCGAGGAGAAAACCGAAGATGAAAAGAGTGGCGATTTTCATTTTCATTCGCTCCAGGTGACGTAGTTGGCATTCCGGATGTATTCGGGAGTGACGGAGACGCCGCTCAACCGCTCCGGCGCCTCGGCGGTTCCGGAGGCGTTGAAAAACGGCAGCTGATACTCCTTGTACCAATTGGGATTCCCTTGCGCGGCATAGAATTCCGGTGTTCTCGAATTCTCCCGCCCATCATACGCTTTCCGCATCAGGGCAGTGTGCCGCCAGGAGTTGGTCAGGGCCGGGTTCGGCATGCTGACGGCATCCCATTGGTTTTGATCGGGGGAGCTGCCGATATCCGCCATGATCCGCAGGGCTCCCTTGCGCCATCCGGCGGTCCAATCGGGGGTAGTAAAGACGAGGATCGCCGTCCCCCTGGCGAAATGGCTCCAGGTGTTATGGGTTTCGGTATCCTGCCTCGCCTCGCTGATTTTGGTTTTTGGGCCGAAATCCTCAGCCGGGAAGAACCACTTGGTCAATTCGCGTTTAAGGTCGCCGATGGATTGATGCCGGTTCCCGGCATTCCAGGCGGCGGCCCGGTCCGATGCGTGCAACCTGGCCCGGCTGATCGCCAGGTCGCCCACCAGGAAGACGCCGCTGAAAACGGCGATGAACAGCGGCAGCACCAGAATCGTCTCCATCAGAATGGAGCCTTCCGTACTGTTGAATCCGCTGTTCATCGTTTTGCTTTTCATTTATGCAGCGCTTCGCTCCATTTGTAGGATTGCTCGGCATCCTTGGCCCGGTCCTGCCGGTACAGGGTTTGCGCCTCCGCCGCCCTCTCCGGCTGGGCGGTCATGGCATAAGTAGCGACATGCAATCCACTAAACACCGCGCGGGAGAAGGTAATGACCGCAAACAACGCCGCCGCCGCCACCAGGACGCAAAGCAACACATACTCCATGGTGATCGCCCCGCGCTCTTCTCTGCGAAGGTGCTTAAGTCTGGCCATCAAGAATTGTATCAACTTCGTGTTTCTATTCATGTTGAATGATTCCTAATGAAGCTGAAGTGGCCCAATTGGCGTTTGCTTGGGCTGGGTTGGTATGGGGCATATATTATTTCCGTTTGGAGCATCATCGATCGACGATTGATAGCCTTTAAGCTTATCGTATAACTCTCGGCCTCGGTCATAAAGATCTGAATGATCTGCATAGGTCCACCCTAAACTTGTCAAGGTTATTCCAAATGAAACGGCTGTTAGGGCCCATCCTGCACCAGCAAGTATCCCCGTTGGAGCTCCAAAAACCATAGTTGCCACGCCTGAAACAGTTCCTACGACTCCAACCCCAACTCCAACCCAGTTAATTTTTTGGTTGAGCGCGGCAATTTGAATTTCGGCAAAAGCTTTTGCAAAAGCCTCGCGATCATTTCTCTGAAAGGCGGAATCTAAATTGGCCTCTTCGATTTTAATTTTTTTTCCATCTTGATAAATCTGAAACCCTGATAGCGCCGCTCCTCCGGCTCCAGCCAATGCATTGGCTCCTCCGCCCGCCACCCGCAGTACTGTTTCTTTGCCGGCTCCAGCTATAACGTGTCCCAGGCTATCCAACCCAGTAAGCAAAAGAGACGTATTTACGGTGAGTACGTCACTTTTTTCATCGGCATGAAGAAGTGGAGAAAATAGAAGCAGGAGACAAACTAATGGGAAAAAATAGAATCGTAACTTTATGCTCATTTTGAACCTCCAGAAGCATTTGCTTTCCATGCTTGGATGACTTCTTCAGCAGTGTTAAAAATAAAAAACTCAAAGGAGATATCCTCTGTGTTATTCTGTGCGAACGAAATGATGACGACGAACTGGGTGAAATTTGGATGAGATAAAGCCGCAAGACATTTTTCTTTATTTTGCAAAAAAGAAAAAACCTGAAGTTCCTGCCGCAATTTTGCAGGTGTTGTCAGAAATGCATCCAGCATTTTTTGATCGCTGTTGCGTTTAAGCTTCAGCCTGATTTCGTCGGCATTTGAAGTTCTCAGTGCATTTACGATTTGCTCAAGCTTCTTTCGGTTCCCTAAATTTGCTGACTCCTTTAGGGGTAAAGACAACACTCCCCTAGTCTGAATGTTTCTTCTGATGATGTCAAGATTTTCAGGCTCTTGCGGACTGCGAAAAAACTCATTTGCTGCAATTTGTTTCTCGGTCGAGAAATTGGCGAGGAAGACATCTTTAGTTCGCAAATATGTATCCAGCAAAGCAACCGAAAGAGAAGATTTAGTTGGAATTATCGTTTGAGGACAATCATCAGGAGCTTGCTTGTCTTTTCTGAAAACCGAACCAGGCAGAAAAACAAAGTTTTCAACCCCTTGCAACTTTGTTGTATTATCCGTTTTGCACAAAAGTATAGTGTCGCTCCAGGGGCTATAAAAAGCGACAATGCCGGTTTCACTATTTTGGAGCCCGACAAAAATCAAGGAGGTCGAGAAGAAATCGGAAAGTTCCGGGCAGTTATCCCCGTCAAACATCGGGGCAGTCAATTTCTCCCATTTGGCGTAGGCTCCCGAAGTCATCCAGTTTTTCATGGTTTTCTTCGGGTCTGTTATTGCGAGTTCTCTGGCAATGGTTGCGGTCATGATTTCTGTAACCACAAGTTTCTCCTGTTGGGTGAGCTCGGGAGTCGGTTGAGGCGTTTTTGCCGCCTCTTCTCCCATCAGCGGGAGGGAGACGGCGAGCAGTGTCAACAATGTTCCGTACAGTAATTTCAGGGTCATGATCCGTTCCTTTCCGTAACGTTTCGGGTTAGTGAAACATATGTTTTTTTTGTATTTGCGCATAATCGATACGGCTGTATTGGCCGGAGGGCGATTTCGGGATGAACTCCTTGCCGACGCCGATTTTGTCCAGCAGGCTGGCGAAATCCACACCCTTGATCGTCTCCTCGCGGTTCAGCGGCAGGAACATCGCATCCCAATCCGTCAGGCAGAGATTGTCCTCATCCCGGATGGAACCGCGATTGCGGTATTCGCCATTCCCCCAGCCGGTCTGGCGGTAGCCGGCCCGGGCGGCGGCGACGGCGGAGAGCTTTCGGCTGCCGCCCCCCACCGTGAAGGCCGAAAACAGACCGCTGGAAACATCGCCGAGAAAAGCGAACGGATTTTCAAGCGGCAGGGAGAGAGCGACGGTGACCGCTCCATCCGGCTGGAAGTAATTTGGTTTCAACACGTAGGGCTTGGAGGGAGTCTGGGCGCCGAAATACCCATCCCACACCTCCTGGCCGGTGACGCACTGGTAGGATAGGGGAATGACGATAAACTCATAGTGCCCCGTGGGCGTGGTACAGCAGAATTTGGAAAACCAGTGCCATTCGGCCAGCAATCCGGCCGATTGCCGATAGCCGCGTACGATGCCGTCGCCGGGAGCCGGGGGCATCCAGGTGGAAATTCCGCCGTGGTTGCCGGATTGCCCGATGTCTCTCTTGGGGTCGCCGGTAAATTGGCCGAGCTTTAAGAAACGCCCCTCATCTTTCAATTGCTCCAGATATTGTTTGCCCGCGGAACAGCTGATTTCGGCTTTCACTTCGGTTGATGCATGGCCCCGGGTATTCTGTTCGATGGTAAACCGGGCCGCGTTTCGAATCCTGGTTTCCAGCCGGGAGGCTAAATTGTCGATGGCCGTATTCATGGCCCTGATATTCTTGTCGGCGGCGGAGATTCTTCCGGGGAGAGAGGTCGCCGGGAACGAAAAACTGCCGCTGTTTTCCAGCTCGGCGGCTTTGTTTTTCATAATCGTCGGCAAATACCGTTCGACATACGTGAAATCATCCGTATCGATCACCCGGTTGCCGTTTTGATCGATGTGCGACTCGATGAACGGTTCGTTTTTTCTGCCGTTTCCGCTCAGAAGCCCCCAGTCATCCACAAAGGCCAGGTTGCTGAAGACATTGCTGATCTGCTGATTGACGGCAAACCCCGCCAGGCCGCGCATCAGGGTAAGGGCGGTTTGTTCCTGGGTTGTATTCAAGCGTATTTTCGCATCGGCCGAACGGGTGGAGAAGCTGTAGCCGGTGCCATATCCGCAGAGAATATTCCAAGGCGTTGCATGATGGCAGCTGGGCATATTGACGGCCCAGGCGATATTTTCCTGCAACTGCCATTTCTGCAGGGTCCGGGTCAGCCATTTCTCTACGCAGTAATCCATCTGCGCCCGGGTCATCATCACGTAGTTCCAGGACATGGCTTTATTGATGACGGCGATCCGGCTCAGGGTATCCGCCTGGACCACCGCGCCGGAGTAGGCGGCGGCGTCGGCGGCGTTCTGCAGCTCGATGCGCTTTTGCACCGTGTCGCCGACGGCGTAAACCGCCATGCCGAAAAGATAGATCAGCAGAAATACCGTGATCGTGAAAGCAAGCACCACGCCGCTTTCATCACGGTATAACATCTTCATTCTGCTGCAAAAAACCTTGGTCATCTTTTACTGCTTTATTTTGTACGGTTTCGGTAACGCGCAACGCTCGGTCAAAAAAATATGCGGCATATCGGAGCCGACCAATGCCATTTCCCCGATGTGCCCGCCCCGCGCCTCCGGCGTAAAATCGTAGGCGGGGATGTTCATGGCATAGCCGATGATCTGGGCGGCGATCGGCATCACCAAGGGGAAGGCGAAACGCAGTTCAACCGCCTGGTTCCAGCCCTCTCTCGACAGTGTCAACTCGATCCGTTTCGACACTTCTTCCGACTCCGGGTTCGGCATTTGCGCGCCGTCCCGCATGCTGTCCGGCGACAGGAGCAGCCAGCAGAGAATCCGCTTTGCCGCACTCATCGCGTTCTCTTCTTCCTGCCCTACCGGAACGGAAAGGGTCGCCCGGGCGGCGCTGAACGCCGCGTAATTCACCACCTGGCGGGCGATGTAGATGTGCGCGAACTGCAAGGCACCGAAGACCAGCGAGAGCACCAGCGGCATCACCAGGACCGTCTCCATTAACATAGAACCCGCGGAGTTGTCAAGAAATTTCTTCATGCGCAACTCCTGGCGATCAGTTGAAGGAGCAGGGTGAGCCAGCATCCGGCGGCGATGGCGACGCCGAAGGGGATCCGCACTCTCTCGCTTTCCTTTGGCGGCAGGTTTTTCCGGCCTTCCCCCCGGTTGTAGCGGAAGTCGAAGAGGCTGCGGAGGAAGTGTTTCACCCTGGCCGGATCGACACGCCCGGTGATCTGCATGATAAGGCCGAGAAGCAAGCCGCAGATCGAAATGAAAAACAACATCGGGAACACGGCCGGAGTCCCGGCCAGAATTCCCGCCGCAAACAGGAACTTGACATCGCCCGCCCCCGCCGCCCGAAGCAGAAAGGGGATCAAGAGCAGCAAGGCGGCAATGACTCCGCCGGCCAGTCCGTTGAGGAGCACCGGCAGCCCCCCCCAGCCGCACCGCCAGATCAGAAACACCGCCGCGCCCCCGAGCGTCAGGTAATTCGGCAAGATCCGCTCCCGCCAGTCATGCTTCGCCAGCAAGCCCAGCCACGGAGTCACCGCTATGATTTCACCCAGGAGAAGTGCGGACGACATCGAAGACTCTTATTTATGCATGCTGTCGTGATATTCCGACGCCTTTGTCGCATCTGTAGACTGGGTGCCACGTGTTTTTTCAAGTGTCTTCGCAGCTTCGCCGTGATCCGTGGAGGCCCCTTTGGCGGCGGTATCGAACATGCCGACGATGGTTTTCCCGAACATGGCGACGGCCACCACGCAGGCGGCGGCAATCAGCACCGCGACGATGACATACTCCATCATCACCGCACCCTTCTCTTCGCCGGCGAGGCGGCGTAGTAGTTTACCGACAAACGAGTTCCGCCATTTCCGCAATCCGATCTGTTTCATTTTTTTCCTCTCTTTTGGGGTATGTTATGGGAACGGCTGGGCCGTCATCCACATGAGCCGCCTGAACCAATCAACGGCCAGGCTGCCGGCGGCGCCGAAATCACTGGTCTCCCCGACGGGGAAGCCGACCGCTTCATACAAAAATTTGCCGCCGCTCCCCATGAGGAGCGAGCCGCCGGAAAGAATCAGGACGCAGACGATGACATATTCGAACAGCATCGACCCTGATTGATCTCTCCACATATTCCGACTCCTTTACCGGTCGAAGGCGGCGTCAAACTCGATTTTGAAGTCGCGATTTTTCCGGAGCTGTTCTTCTTCCAATTGCAGCGACACCTTCTCGAAATTCAATTCTTCGAGTTTCTTCACGCATTCCGCCAGCGCTTCGCCGGAGGGGGCGTCATAGTATTTCAAGAGGGCCATCCGCCCTTCGTTCAGGCGGCTGATGTACCGGCGGCTCAGGGGAATATCCTTCAAGAGGACGCTTCCCTCCGTCAAATAAAGCTGCAATCTTCTGGAATCCAACAGTTTGACTTCACTTAATTCCGGCGAGAGGAGGGCCACGGTCACCTGCCCGAGAGCATTGGTCCGCAGCGGCCAGGCGCGGTCTCCCGATTTCAGGGTGACCGCGGCGTGCGCGACCGGAATTTTCCGTTGCTCCGTGTAGGTATCCACCAGTTTGCGATCGATGGAGACGGGGGTGGTGACGCTGCGTTCCTCCGACTCGAAGTTCATGAAGGGATTCATGCCGTCAAAAGCCAGCTTGGTAACGGTTTCCGCATTGGAGTACGGGAACATGCCGAAGGAGAAAACCACCAGGATGTGCGACATGAGCGACACCGGGAAAAGTCCGATTCCGGAGGGAATTTCATACATCTCCCGCCACCCCTGGTACGGGGTGCTGACTTCGGCGACGTTCCTGACCTGATAGACGCTGATCTTCACCATTTCGCTTTTCTCGACGGAGACCTGGAAGGAGGGACCGTCCGGAGTCTCTTTATCCATGGTGACGAGGTACTCCGAATTGGAAACCTCCCGCAGATTTTCCGGGGTCTGGGTCTCGATGTTGCGAATGTGATTCTGGCAACCCGCCGACAAAAGCAGCAGAGAAGACAGCGGCCACACAATCATTTTGATTTTGGATTTCACGTCATGGCCTCCCGGGGCGAAGTGTATTGGGGAAATAGGAATTCGTATGGAATGAAAAACAGCCGTAAAGAATGGACTTTACGGCAATAGCAGGGCAAAGAGGAGAGGGTTCCGGCAGGGGAAAAACAGGCTGGCCCGGAAGTATTTTCCCGGGAGGGAAGCAAGCATTTATGTAATAAATGCTTGCTTGCTTGCTTGCTTGCTTGCTTGCTTGCTTGCTTGCTTGCTTGCTTGCTTGCTTGCTTGCTTGCTTGCTTGCTTGCTTGCTTGCTTG
>JAVBRV010000481.1:0-5863 GCA_031547585.1 Victivallaceae bacterium | reverse complement strand
CATGCCGATGCCCATGTTGAAGACGCGGTAGGCTTCCACCGGGTCGACGTTGCCCTTCTCGACCAGCACCTTGAAGATCTTCGGGATCGGCAGCACGGTGACGTCGAACACCGCCGACAGATCCTTCGGGAGGATGCGCGGCACGTTGTCGTACAGGCCGCCGCCGGTGATGTGGGCGATGCCGTCGAGCGGCAGGTTGCGCGCCATCATCTCCTTGATCGCCGGGTAGTAGCAGATGTGGGGGCGGATCAAGGCGTCGCCGACGGTTTCGCCGAGCTCGTCAAGGTAGGTATCCACCTTGTACGAGCACTGGGCGAAGAGAATCTTGCGCGCCAGGCTGAAGCCGTTGGTGTGAAGCCCGTTGGAGCCGAGGCCGATCGCCACGTGCCCGGAGCGGATCTTCTCGCCGGTGATCAGCTTCGACTTTTCGACCACGCCGTTAATGACGCCGACCAGGTCGAAGTCGTTGCCGTACATGCCGGGCATTTCGGCGGTTTCGCCGCCCAGAACCGCGCAGTTCGCCGCCTTGCAGGCGTCGGCGATGCCGGAGAGGACCTCTTCGTACAGGGGGCTCCGCAGCTTGCCGATGCCGATGTAGTCGAGGAAGAACAAGGGCTCCGCGCCCTGCACTGAAATATCGTTGATGCAGTGGTTGACGATGTCGTGGCCGACGGTGTCGAATTTCTCCATCATCATCGCGATCATCAGCTTGGTGCCGACGCCGTCGATGCTGGAAACCAGAACCGGCTCCTTGTACTTCGAGAGGTCGATCTGGAAGAGACCGCCGAAGCCGCCCACCGGGGCGAGCATTTCCGGCCGCCGGGTGGCGGCGAATTTTTTCTTGACTTGCTCCAGCAGATTGGTCGCGAGGTCAATGTCGACCCCCGCCGCTTTGTAGAGGTCGCTTTTCACTTTGGTGGACATGGGATTCCTTTCTCAAAACTTCAAAAAAACGCTTAGCGAAATATACAGCCGCAATGAAGGTTTTACAAGCCCCAGAAGCGCTTCGGTTCGTCGTAAGCCATCTTTTTGACCAGTTCAACAGCGGCCGCTTCCGGCATCTGGCCGCGGTCGACCATCTCTCCTACAACGTCGGCCAGCACCCGGCGGAACATCTCGAACCGCGAACCGTACGACAAGAGTTTCCGCGAGTCGGAAACCATGCCCGCGAAGTTCATCAAGAGATCCACCGAACCGATGTATTCGAGCTGGCGGCGCATCCCCACGGGGGTGTCGCAGAGCCACCACGCCGAACCGAGGCGCACCTTTTCGCCGAACGCCCGGGCGATGGTCGCCAGCGTCGCCTGGTGGCCCGGGTCGAGGCAGTAGAGCACCACCTTCAGCTTGTCGTCGAAGCGGTTGAGAAAGCTGCAGAGCGCCGGGGCGTAGTCGAGGTAGTGGCTGCTGATGTCGCCGCCGACGTCGGGCCCGAGGTTGTCGAAGAGGGTTTTCCGCACGTCGCGCACCGCGCCCAGATGGAGCTGGGTCACCCAGCCCTTCTCGGCGTTGAGCGCGGCCGCTTCGGCGAGGAAGCAGCCCATGTAGCCGTCGACTTCGCAGCGGCTCAGCGCTTCGCCCTTCAGCGCCTTGCGGAAGATGCGGTCGCCTTCTTCGAAGGAGCAATCCGCGCCGACCGGGTATTCGAGACCGTGGTCGGTGGCGAGGCAGCCGTGGGCCGCGAAGTAGTCGTGGCTCTGGCGCATCGCTTTCATGAGGTCGCCGAGCGTGGCGATTTCGAAGCCGAAGCGCTGGCCGACGCGGGCGATGTACTCGCGCCATCCGGGGGCGAAGATCTTCATCGCCTTGTCGGGGCGCCAGGTCGGCCGGATCATCCGCCGCCCGAGCGCGGTGTTGGCGCGGTCGTGCTCTTCCAGCAGGTCGACGGGGTCGTCGGTCGAGGAGATCGATTCGACCTTGAGCGCCCCGGCCAGCAGCGACTGCGGGCGGAAGGCGTCGGTGGCGAGCTTGGCGTTGACCGCGTTCCAGATGGTTTCACCGGTCGCTTCCGAGAGGAGTTCGGTGACGCCGAAGTAGCGCGACAGGTCGAGGTGGATCCACTCGTAGACCGGGTTGCCGACGAATTCGGGGAAGACCTTCGCCATGGCGAGGAACTTCTCGCGCGGCGAAGCGGGACCGGTGATCAGCGTCTCGGAGACGCCGCGCTTGCGGAGCATCTCCCAGACGTAGTGGTCGGTCGCGGCGAAGAGCTGCCAGGCGTCGGTGTAGCACTGGTTGTCGGCGATCTCTTTGACGTTGGCGTGGTTGTGGGGGTCGACCACCGGGAGGTCTTTGATGGCGGCGAAGAGTTTTTTGCCGGTTTCACGGGTGATGAGGTAGTTGCAATCGAGGAAAGCCATGTTGAAAATCCTTATCTGTAATAGTTTTATGGTTGCTTCAGACGTTGACGGCGCCGACGACCGCGCCGTCAAGCGCTTCGCGGTTGGCCGCGAGGAGGGGGCGAATTACTTCGCCCAGAAACTCATCCACCTGCCGCGGGGCGCGGCCAACGAAGGCGGCGGGGTCGAGCAGCGAATCGAATTCATCTTTGATCGCCGCGAAGGCGGCATCGTTCCGCAGCCGGTCGAGAAGGTCGTTGTCGGCGCCCTCCTCCTTGACCCGCCGGCCCGCCGCCATCGAGTGGGTGCGGATCACTTCGTGCAGCGCCTGCCGGTCGCCGCCCTTCTTCACGGCCGCCATCAACAGGTTCTCGGTGGCCATGAAGGGCAGCTCCGACTGGATGCGGCGGGCGATCACCTTCGGCCACACCTGGAGCCCGTCGGTGATGTCGACGAGGAGCGAGAGGATGACGTCCACCGCGAGGAAGCCTTCGGCCAGCACGATGCGGCGGTTGGCCGAATCGTCAAGCGTCCGCTCGAACCACTGGGTGGCTTCGGTCATGGCGGCGTTGCCGGGCAGGTTCATCACGTAGCGGGCGATCGAGCAGACCCGTTCGCTGCGCATCGGGTTGCGCTTGTAGGCCATCGCCGAGGAGCCGATCTGCTTCTTGCCGAAGGGTTCCTCGACCTCCTTCAGGTTGGCGAGGAGGCGGATGTCGGTGGCCATTTTGGAGGCCGACTGGGCGATTCCCGACAGCGCGGTCATCACGAAATAATCGACCTTGCGGGTATAGGTCTGCCCCGACACCGCCACCACTTTCTCAAAGCCCATCGAGCGGGCGACGTTGCGTTCGAGTTCGCGGCACTTCCCGTGGTCGCCGTCGAAGAGCTCGAGGAAGCTCGCCTGGGTGCCGGTGGTCCCCTTGACGCTGCGGAAGGGGATATTTTCGATTTCGGCTTCGACCCGTTCGAGGTCGAGGTAGAAATCCTGGAGGTAGAGGCTGAAGCGCTTGCCCACGGTGGTGAGCTGCGCCGGCTGGAAGTGGGTGAAACCGAGGGTCGGCATCGCCTTGTAGCGTTCGCAGAAGTCGGCCAGCTGGCGGATGAGGACGAGGAGTTTGCCCTTGACCAGCTTCAAGCTTTCGCGCATCTGGATGAGCTCGGTGTTGTCGGTCACGTAGCAACTGGTGGCGCCGAGGTGGATGATCGGCATCGCTTCGGGGCAGAGTTCGCCGAAGACGTGGATGTGGCTCATCACGTCGTGGCGGAGCTCTTTCTCTTTGGCGGCGACCCGTTCGAAGTCGATGTCGTCGAGGTGGGCGCCCATCGAGGAGATCTGGGAGTCGGTGATGGCGAGCCCCAGCGCCTGTTCGCATTTCGCCAGCGTCAGCCAGAGGCGGCGCCAGGTGGAGTGCTTGAATTGCGGCGACCAGAGCCGGCTCATTTCTTTGCTGGCGTAACGGTCGGTCAACGGGTTCTGATAGGAGGAATTGTCCACGTGAATCGCTCTTTCCTGAAAAAATATGGTTTTTCTTATACCCTGAATCGTCTTTTTCGTTTGCTTTTTCGGCAAAAGTAGATACCGTATAATTTACGGCAACTTTTCGGTTTTGGCAAAAGGAAATTTCACATATTCGAAAGAAAAGCGAGAAAAACCCATGGTGAACACAAATTATGCGGTAATCGTCAAGGTCAATGACCTCGACACCTGCCGCACCTTCTACCGGGAATTGCTGGGGCTCGGCGAACCGGTGGTGGACAGCAGCTACGTGGTGGTCTTCGAACTCCACCCCGGCCTGTCGCTGATGCTGGAGAAAAGCGACGCCAAGTATCTGGAACACGGCTCATCGGCCACCGGCTGGCTGCTGAAGTCGGACGATATCGAATCGCTCCGCTTCCGGCTCGAGACCGCCGAATTCGAATATTCACTAGAACAGGAACCGCACCTCGGCAATTATCTGCGGGGGCGCGATCCGGAGGGGAACCTCTTCCGGGTAGTCCAGAAGTAACATGCCATGACTGAAATGACCTCTGAATTCAATCCGCAGGGCCTTCTTCCGCAGGGAGGCATCCCCGAAACCGTCAAAGAACTGCTTCACCGCCACGAGGCGCTGATCCGCGAGCTGGAGACCCTGGGCGACCGCACGGTCGCCGATTTCTCCGGCGAGATCGGCCGCCTGAAGAGCGATTACCGCGCGCTCCCCGAGCCGCCGCCCGAATACAACGAGATTCTGGAGAAGCGCTTCCTCGCCGCCGTCGACCAGGCCGACCAGGCCCGCGCCGCCAACGACGAGAAGCTGAAAGCCGCCGAAGCCCGCCGGGGCGAAGCGGAAAAACTCTCGGGCGAACTCGACGGCTACCTCGCCAACGCCGAGCTCCTCATGCTGACCGACGTGGAGCAGCTCGAGCAGCGCTTTGAAGCCAACGCCGCCCGGGGCGACGTCGACCCGGCGCTTCAGGACTCCTTCCGCGAACGGCTGGCCCCCCTCAAGGCGGAGCTGGCCCGCGAAGCCGAAGCCGAAACGCTCCGCGCCGCCGAAGCGATGCGCCTCGCCGACGAGCTGGCGGAGCTCGCCAGAAGCGAAGATATGCAGGTCCTCCAGACCCGCAAGCCGGAGATCGAGGCCGCTTACGCCGCCCTCGGGCGGGTCCCGAAGAAGGCCGCCGACCACTACCAGCGCGTCCACAAGACCGCCGCCGGCCGCCTCGCCCAGCACTACGAAACGCTCGATTTCGCCCGCTGGGAGAGCTACACCATGAAGCTCGAACTCTGCAAGGAGCTCGACCGGATGCAGGAGCTCCCCGATACGGAGCTGCCCAAGATCGCCACCCAGCTCCGCCAGCTCCGCGACAAGTGGAAGACGCTGGGCAAGGAGCCGAAGGCCAAGAGCGAGGAGATCAACGGGCGTTACCTCGAAACCACCCGCAAGCTCCAGCACCGGGTCGATGAATTCTACGCCCACCGCCGCCAGGAGCAGAAGCAGGCCGCCGAGGGCAAGAAAGCCCTGATCGATCGCGCCGTGGAGCTGGCCCCCTCGACCGAATGGAAGACCACCGCCGAACTCTTCAAGCAGCTCCAGGAGGAGTGGAAGAAGTTCCCGTCGGCGGGCCCCAATGAGAAGGCGCTGTTTGCCGCCTTCCGCGAGGCGGCCGACCAGTTCTTCAACGCCCGCAGCCTTTTCCTCGGCGAGCGCAATAAGAAGCTCGACGAAGCCGCCGCCGCCAAGGCCGCGCTGGTCGCCGAAGCCGAAGCGCTCGGCAGCGACGAAGCCGCCGGACGCCGCGCCCGCCAGCTGCGCGGGGAGTTCCAGGCGATTCCTTCGGCCGGACGGCAGGAGCATGAATTGTTCACCCGTTTCAACACCGCGCTCGACCGCTTCTTCTCGGGGCGGCGCGAGGCGTTCGCCGAAAAAGAGACCAAGAGCGCCGAGCTGGTGGCCGAAATCCATAAGCTCGCCGAAAACATGGAAGACCTCGAAGCTGCCCGGAGCCGGGCCCGCGAGATCCGTGAAGAGCTTCGCCGCCTT
>JAVBRV010000025.1:0-12234 GCA_031547585.1 Victivallaceae bacterium | reverse complement strand
CCCGGTCGAAGGAGGCTTCGCCCCAGCAGGGCGGAATCCCGGCGAAGCATTCGATCACCCCGCCCCGTTCGTGCACCAGCATTTCCAAGAGCGCCGTGGCGCCCGCCATGGTGCCGTCGAGCTGCATGATTTCATGACTCTCCAATGGTTTACGCATATCGTCGCGGCGGTGCGAGGAGAGTCCGCGAAAGCGCGGCAGATAGACCGTCGCCAGACTTTCGTTCCAGAAGAGGCGGCTCCAGGTTTCCAGAAGGACCGACGGCGCTTCCGTCATTCCCCAACGCCCCTCGATCATCATCGCCCAGGGGTAGCACCATTCGCTCCACTGGCCCATGCCGCGCCAGATCCAGTGCTCCACCGCCCGGTCGACCGCCTCGCGCTCTTCGGCGGAGAGTTCGGCGGTGAGGTCGAAAGGGTAGATCATCGACAGGTGCGAATGATGCCGGTGGCAGACCTCGAGGTCCTGCCCCTCCCAGACCGCCACCCGGCCGTCGATGGTCGAAAAACGCGGCAGGCGGCGCTTGATGTCGAGCCAGACCGGTTTCGGCTCCTCGCCGAGCGCCGCCGCCCCTTCCAGCAGGGCGTTGGCCAGCGCGTGGCAGCAGGTCAATTCATTCGAAGGATTTTTGCCGGTGTTCTGGCGGCACTCTTTGCCGTTCCGGCGGACCGGGAAGGTGCAGCCGTACTCCGCCGAAATCGCCACGGGGATCATCAGCCGCCCGCCGTCATCCTCGCGCAGCGCCTCCTCGAAGATCCGCATCACCCCGCGCATGAAGGGCATGGCCCGGTTCTTCAGGAATTCGCGATTCCCGGTGTGGCGGTAGTATTCGAAGTAGAGCATTCCCATCCAGCCGCCGCAGACGAAGTCGAGGAAGGCCCCGGCGCTGCAGCCGCCGACTTGCATCGCCCGATCGTCGACGGCGTGCGAGAGAAGAAGTCCGTCCTCGATGCCGAAAAGACTGCGGGCGTTGGTGCGCATGGCCGCCTGCGCCGCCTCGGATTCCAGCATATCGAAGAGCGGCAGGAGATGCTCGTAGGCGCCGAGCGAAAAGGCCAGCGTGTAGACCTGCTGAACGTTGACGTTGAAGTGGTAATCGTTGCTCCAGGCGGGGAGCTGGTAATCCTCCTGCCACGGCCCCTGAAGTGAAGCGGGGACCTTCCCCGGCAGCGTGGCGGCGGCGAACTTGTAGAGCGCAAAGCGGTAGAAGCGGTTGAACTTCTCCTCCGGCAGGGTAATGGCGGGGACCCGTTCCCACCAGCTCCGCCACCAGGCACGGGAGGCGGCGAAATCGGGTTCGGGGAGCTGCGGAGCGGCCGCTTCGTGCTGCAGAGTGGCCGCCAGCCGCCGCCCGCCGGGAACCGGGGAGAGTCGGGTCCAGAAACCGGGGTCCTCCGGGCAAGGCTGGAACCAGCCCCCTTCGAAATGCTCCGGCGGCGCAAAGCCGACCGGCGCGAGAGAGGGGCCGAGCGTATCCCACATCGGCTTGGCTTCAACCGCCAGAATCAGTTTCGCGCCGTCGCGGATCTCCAGCTGATCGGTGGCGAGATCAAGCTCCAACTCGAGCGCTCCCGCCGTGGTTTCGACGGAGGCGACGCCGCTCGAATAATCGAGCTCGATCCCCCGGAGCTCCCCGGCGAGCGTCAGGGCGTAGGTGCCTCCGGCCAGGCGGGTTCCGCGCCAGTACGGGAGGCTCGGGTCGCGCTGGAAGGGGAAGCGGTTCTGCCGGAGCCGGGCGCCCACCCCTTCGACCGACTCGGGGGTCCAGGCGGCGATGAGTTCAGGGTAGCTGCCGCTCTCCCAGAGGCATTCGCTGAAGCGGTGATCCCAGCAATCGGCGAGGGCGACGGTCAGGCGGAGTTCCCGCCCCTCCCCCCAGACGAGAACACCGAGGCGGCCGTTGCCCATGGGCAGGCCGAGATGCTGGCGGCGGAGGGGAAAAGCGAGTCGAAATGTCTGCTTATTCATACGAGGTCTTTCGCATATATGTGTTGGAGTTTCCAATAAAGTATAGGCGAAAAAACGTCGGATGCAATCGAAGAAACGTTTTAGAGGCTTTTTTTGCCGCTTTCTTTGTTATAATGACGATGGTGTTTTTGAACAAAACGCCAGGGCGATGCCGCGCTTCTGATTTTCCGACACGGCGCAGTAGTAGTGATACAGTGTGCCCGCCGGATCGGCGATAATGCCCGGTTTATGGGCATATTTGTCGTCGATCTCCCCCGGAGCGCCGGTAACCAGCAGCGGCGTTTCGGAGGGCGTCCAATGAATCAGGTCACGGGAGGCCGCAATGAGTTCAGTCGCCCTCTTCCCCGGATCGGAGGATAAACCGAAATGGAAGCAGTAGTAGACGCCGTCATGAGAGAAAACCTGCGGGTCGGAAGCGAAAAGATCATTGCAGCTCCCGGCTGGACCATTCTTCAACAGCGGATTCTCCGGGCAGCGGGTCCAGTGTTTCAGGTCGTCGCTCCAGGCGAGGCCGGTCTGCTCCCGCCAGGGGAAATCACGGGTGGCGGTCTTGGCATTGTAGAAGAGATAATAGCGGCCGTCTTTTTCGAACAACGACGATTTATACAGGCCGCCGCACTCCCATTCGGCCCCGTCGGAGGCGAAGAGGATGCCGTCGTCCAGCTCCCAGTGCAGCAGATCGTCGCTCCAGGCGAGACCGATCATCGCCGGACCCGCCTCATAGCCCGAATTCGGATAGGCGTGATAGGTTCCCAGATACCGGCCGCCGACTTTAACCAGTTCGCCCATGCCGTACAGACCGGGTTCGCGGAGAATGTTGGTCAAAGCGGCGTTGTGCGCCAGATGCCGCCGTTCCGGGTCGCGGCGCACGATCATATCGACGAAATTCCAATGGAGGTAATCGCTGCCGGACCAGAGCGCGGTCTGATATCCCTCCCCGTCGAACACGACGGTGGTCATATACAGCTTGCCGTTACAGGTGAACGGGAACGGGCAGTCGACGGCAAGTGCTTTATAGTGCGCCGGAACCATCGAGCTCTCAATGATCCATTTACCGTGCTTGTGCGGCGTCTGGCAGGGAGAGAAATCGTATTGCATACCGGCCCTCTATTTGAACAGTTCGGCGATCGGGAGATTTTGCGCTTTGGCCGCTTCGACAAACCAGCCGGCATATGCCTTCGCGCCGTCTTCGGTCAGATGGAGATTGTCTTTTTTGCCGGTCGCCACCATGTAATATTTTTTGGTTTCTTCGGGACCGGCCTCGAGCAGCTTCGTCCTGCCGATGGTGTTGAGGTCGATCACCGGCACCTTTTCCGCTTCGGCGACGGCCCGGGCCGCCGCGGCGTACGCGCCGGGCGTGCCGTTGCTGATTTTCGTATTGTCATCGGTAAACGCCCAGCGGCAGGTCACCGTGGCCAGAACCGGATTTGCCTTTTTTTCGCGGACTTCCGCGATGCACGTTTTCAGGAGTTCGCGAAATTCGCCGTTATGCCTCGCATAGCGGTTCTGATCCTTTTTATTGGAATCATTATGCCCGAACTGGATGACGACGTAATCCCCCTCTTTCACATTTTCCAGCAGCTTCTCCCAGCGCCCTTCACTGCGGAAGGATTTGACGCTGCGTCCGCCCACGGCCAGATTGACCACTTTGGTCCCCGCGTTGACCAGGGCGGGCAGCTCGTGCCCCCAGCCCTGCTGCGGAGCTTGTTTGCTGCCGTAATTGCACATCGTCGAATCGCCCGCGAGATAGATATCCGCCCCGTTTGCCAGGAGGCCCAGCCCCAGCAGTGTCATGCAAAGTGCTCTTTTCATTTTCAACTCCTTTTTGTGAATATTACGGCATCGGCGCCTGATAATCGGCGTCCCCGCCCTGGCGAAGAAAATTCCGGTATACCTTGATCAGCAGAAGGCCGCCGACCACGGCGATGGCGCCGCCGAAGAGAAACAGATAACGGTAATTGTATTCCAGCTGATCGAGCACCAGGCCGAGCACCGGCCCCAGCAGCATGGAGAGGATCGCGTTGACGATGCTGCACGCCGAACCGAACTGAGCGAACAGCGGCCGCGGCAGCAGCCGGGCCGCCAGCGACGCCGTCAGGGTCATGTAGCTGCCGGAGATAATGCCGTGCAGCACGAAGATGACGCCGAAATTTTCGGCGTCTTTCATGAACATCCACCCCGCGAACATGAGAAGCATATAGGCCGCCAACGCGGTCAATCCGCAGCGCAGCGGATGAAAGCGGTCGGCGAGCATCCCCAGAAGATAGCTTAAAGCGATGGAGAAGAGATAGGTAATCACCAGAAACTTGCCGTAGGAGGCGATACCAAGTTCGAGCTTCTGCACGTACTGGATGGCGAAGAAGTTGATCGGCGAAAAAGAGAGCGCGGCCAGCGCCGTCGCAATCATATACCACCGGTAATACGGCAGGGAAAAGCTCTGCCGGAAGTAGGTGACGACCTTGCCCATCACCCGGAGGAACACCGACCCCCGGACGCCGTCGGCCGGTACGGGCTCTTCGACGGGCGGGGCATATTGCCCCTCTTTCACCTTGAAGCAGAGGAGGAGGAGGCCCAATCCGTACAGCGTGCCGATGCCGAAAAAGATTTCCACGGTGTAGGTTTCCACCTTGTCGACCAGCCAGCTGTTGAACACGATGCCCGCGCCCAGGCTGACCATGCGAAAGAGAGCGAAGAAACGCCCGATCACCTCCCGCGGCACCACGTCGTTGGCGAGCGCACCGAACAGCGAGCCGGAGAGCGTGGTGCCGAAATCCAGCAGCACCCACGCCACGCAGAAGACGACCAGCATGCCGGTGTGTGGGGAAACCGCCGGGATCAGGTCATGAATCCCGTTCCCGAGCATCCGCGTCAGTCCCAACAGATAGAGCCCGATCACAATAATCGGCGTGGTGAACATCAGGAACGGAATGCGTCGCCCGAAGCGCCCCCGGTGGCGGTCGGAAATATAGCTGATGACCGGCGACAGGATGATATTGGTGAAATTCGGGAAGGAGACGATGATGAGGCCGTAGACGAATTCCGACACGCCGATCTGCTTAATCAGCAGCGTGGCGGAGGGCCACACCGCGCGGTCCTTGAGCGCCCACGGGAAGTCGCCGCCCAGCAGATACACGCCGAGCATGACCAGCCCGACCGTGCTGTACGTCAGTGTCCCCGCGCGCCAGACCTTCGGGGTTTTCGCGTTCTCTTCATCGCTCGTTTCGTTCATCATTCAATCCTTACGGTTCAGAATTCATGATAGAATTCGCCTTTGTATTCCGAGAAAACCAAATAGCACTCCCGGCCATGAAGCAGCGAGGCCGGCAGCCGCCAGGGTTTGCCGTAATAGAAATGATCGGCGACCAATTCCCCATCCGCATAGAGCTGCGCGGCGTCGCAGAGATCCGGGATTTCGATAAAGCCTTCCGCGCGGTCGACTTGTATTTTCTGCCAGGTCAGCTTGCGTTCACCGCCGAGTTTCAGCTCCGGGGCAAACCGCTCGGGGATCTCAAACGGAGCTTTCGCGACCGGTTCGAAGACCGGAATGACCGGCGTATAAGCCTCGCCGAACTGAAGGAGCTCGAACCCACTCCCCGTCCAATGCAAATATTCGAACCGGCCGTCCCCGACCGCGTGCACCCGGTTTTCGAACCAATAGAGATCGCACGCTTTGCCGATATGGATTTCGCCGTTCAGGCGGCGCAGATATCTTGCATCCTCCCAGCGCAGCGTGATAACCCGGATGCCGTCAACCGTGAAATCGGCTCCGGTCATCACGGTGCCGGACACGAACTGATACCGGGCGGCGATGCCCGGAATTTCCGCGAAGAAAAACGTATTCCCCTGACGGCAAACCGGCTGCGCCGTGGCATATAGGAGTTCAACGCCGCCCAGCTTCATGCGGAACGGCAGAAAAAAGCTGACCTCCCCCCGCACATCGATCGGCGGGAAAATGATTCCGCAGCCGGTATCGATCACCGCACCATTGATATCGGCAAGTTTGCTCCGGCGCTGATAGTGGTTGATGAACACCAACCCGGATTTGCCGTCCGTCCGCATGCCGCAGCGCAGCAAAGCGACATCGCCGCGCGACACTTCGGTGATGGCGTCCACGGCGGCGAGCGGAGCGAACCACCCCTCGAAATCCTGCAAAAAAAGGTGCAGCAGATTCAGCAGCCGGTATTGCTCGCGCACTTCACCGTATTCCGAAAGCGGAGCCTGGAAATCATAGGAGAGTATCGGGTAATCATTGGGGTACCCCGTCGCCTTCGACTCCTGAAACGTGGAGAGCCGGCCGACCGGATTGGTGCCGCCGTGGTACATATAATACCCCGGCAGATTGTTGCCGCAGCCCAGCTTCACCAGGGAGACGGCATAGATATCCATCCCCTCGATGATATACCGCCGGTGATGGGTATTCTGCAAGCCGCCGCCCAGCTCGCAAGTGGCAAAGGGGTAACGCTCGTACGGCAGCCGCCAGCCGTCGCCGGCTTCTTCATGAACCGCGCGCAAATCCTCGCCGATCGCCGTATCGTTGCGCATCTGCTGGAAGAAATAGTGCGGCGACGGGGGCAGCTCTTCCGTATCCGGATCCCAGGGGGCGTCGCAATATCCCCCGAACAGCGGCAGGACTTCGTCAACCGGAATCCGGGCGCCCGCCCGGTCGTTCCAGCCGGTGACGGTGTATAAAGGGGCGATCATGCCGCAGGCGACGGCGAGCTCCTTCAGCGCGGCCAGATGATCCGCGCTCCAGGTATACTCGTTTTCCAGCTGAATGGCGACGATCGGGCCGCCGTCGCCATGAAACAAGCCCTTCACCTCGGCGGCGATGGCGGCGTACCATTTCCGCACATAGGCCATATAGCCGGGGTGATTGCTCCGTAGCGGGAAATCCTTTTTCAGCAGCCAGTCCGGGAGCCCGCCGTTGCGGCATTCGCCGTGACACCAGGGGCCGATGCGGATCTCGACCTCCAACTCGATTTCCCCGCACTCCTCGACAAAGGCGCGGATGTCGTGGTTGCCGGTAAAATCGAGTTCCCCCTCGATCTCCTCATGGTGAATACAAAAGAGATACGACGGCACCAGCGTAATGCCGCCGGCCTTCATCTTGGCCAGCTCCCGCGCCCAGAGCGACCGGTCGCAGCGGGAGAAGTGGAATTCCCCCATGATGGGAACCCAGGGCTTCCCCGCGCGGGTCAGATAAGCGCTGTTCACACCGATCTCCCCGCCGCCGAGATTCAGGTGATTTTCAAGCAAAGGCGCTTTAGATAGTTTTTTGAAACCGTACATTATACCATCCTCCTGCCGCCATTACAGCATATCGATCTGCAGGCTTTTCTTGTGGACGTCCGGACTGATGATCCAGGAATAAGCACCCCATTTGACATGGCCGTCGACATAGAGCAAATTGGTGCCCAGCGCGTGGCGTTGGGCGATTTTGGTGATATGGGCGCGATTGTAAGGGTCGTACGTCCAATAATTCTTGGAGCTTGCCGACAATTCGATCGCGACGACGCGTTCGCTCGGCAGGCGGATCTGCGAAAGCTTCTTGGATAGATAGGAATTGTACCCATAGTTATAGATGCCGGACTCATCGACTTGCGGACAGGCGCGAAAAACTTTGATATTTTTCCCGCCCTGGTCGAAGTAGCTCCAATACCATCTCGGCGCGGTCGTATTCGCCCAATGCCGGTCGCTGGCGTCCGTATAGGCGGCGACCCCCATGGGGTTATTCTGAATCCAATCCGTATTATCGTTGGAGTAGAAGTGAAAGACCTGGCCGATCTGCTTCATCCGCGCGTTACAGGCGATGGTCCTGCTCCGGGCGCGCGCCTTGTTCAAGGCCGGCAGCAGAATCGACGCCAGAATGGCAATGATGGCGATCACGATCAGGAGTTCAATAAGGGTGAAACATTTCGATCCCGGCTTGACAGCTTTCATTTTCCATTGTTTCGACATGATTGGTTCCTCTTGCTTCAATGCGGCGAATGAATTTTAAATGCCTTCGGACTTTGTCTCTATCGTTTGCTTTTTATGTTACACGATATGCGCCATATGTGTTTTCTGCCTTCTCTACTATAATTATACCCTGGAACCAATGGTTTGTCAATACATAAACAAAAGAAATTTCAAAAATTATGTTCCTATTGCATCAACACAAAATAACACATATGTTTCATATTAGCAACATAAATAATCATAATTAATTTATAATAAATATTTTAACACAAATAAACCACCATCGTCAACCTGCAACACAATTTAAAAATACACTTTCGACATTCACTTGCAGAACCGGTTTAAGACACGCTTTACCGCCAACTAATGTTACAGAAAAAAATATGCTTATTATTCATTCCCGGTATTGACACGCAATCATTTATGATATATAATATAGAGAACATGTGACAGCCATGCAGAGAATATGTGACAGCATGAAGACAGAGGAGGCGAAGTTATGTCCATCACCCTGAGAAGAATAGCCAAACTTGCCGGAGTTTCCCCCACCACGGTTTCACGCGCCTTGAAAAACAACGGCTATGTGAAAGACGAAACCCGCGAGCTGATTGCGAACATCATCAACGAGTGCGAAAAGAAACCCTCCCACGCCCAGAACCGGCCGGCGGAAACGGCCTCGGCATCCCTGTTGAAGCACCGAACGTTCACCATGATCTGGGCGAACGGCAAAGGCGCCCCCTCCAGCCTGACCGGGCAAGCGCTGCTGATGGGGATTTCGGAAGCATTGAACGCCATGGGGATCTCCGCCAATATCGAGATCATGCCCTCCCCCGATGACATCCCCGAGGTTTTGAACTCCCGGAAAACCGACGGGCTCTTCATCAACGGCGGCGTTTTCTCGCCGGAATTCGTGGAGAAAATCAAATCGTTCCCGCTGGTCTGGCTGCTTCAGCCGGGGCTGAACGACGTCGGCGACCGGGTTCAGCCCGATCACGCATACGCCGGTGAAATTTCGTATCAGCACCTGAAGGAGAAAGGCTGCAAAAAGCTCTGCTGCATCACTTGCCAAGCCGCCTCCCGAAACACCTACTGGAAAACCCGGGAACGGGCCTTCGTAAATGCCGCCGAGTACGACGGCGCGGATTGCACGATCATCAAACTCGATTTCCGCGACGGCCTCGGCACTCCGGCGGAAGACCAGTTGAGAGCCGCGCGCGAGGCCGTTGAACAGATTCAAAAAATGTCGCCCCGCCCCGACGGCATCTTCGTCGCCAATATGCTCGGCTTCCCGATCTACTCGGAACTGGTCGCCAATCAGATCATTCCGTCGAAGGACGTCGAGCTGGTGGCCGGCGACAAAAACGTCTACAGCGGCTACCTGAAGCATGAACCGGTATGGATCGACATCGACTCCCCCGGCCTCGGCAAACTCGCGGTCGAAGCGCTGCTGCTGCGGATCAGGCACCCCGAAATGCAGCAGCTCACCTATCAGGCAAAACCAACCCTGGTCATTCCATAATTCGAGGATCTCTTTCATGAAGAACGCTATCGTTCGCAACCTGATGTCTCCCCCGGCCGCCCAAACCCACGACAGCGTGGCGCTGCTGTGGGATAAACCCGCCGGCACACAAATATTGCTGGGGTACCGGATCTGGCTCGACGGCGAATTGACCGGCTTCAGCGAAAGCACCGATTATACGCTTTCCGGCTTACAGAGCGATACCGAATACGAGGTCCGGGTGGCCTCCGTTTCACGAACGGGGGAGGCTTCCCTCCTCTCCGAGCCGGTGAAAATCCGAACCAAGCCCGCCTCCAAACGTTTCGACGTCACGACCTTCGGCGCGGTGGGGGACGGGAAAACCCTCAACACCACGGCCATCCAGAAAGCGATCGACGTTTGCACCCCCGGCGGCACGGTCTACATCCCGAAGGGAATATTCCGGAGCGGCGCGCTGTTTTTGAAGAGCAACATGACATTTTTCGTCGAAGAGGGCGGCACCCTCCTCGGCAGCGAAGAGCCGGCGGACTACCCGATCTTCGTCTACAGCTTCGAAGGGCGGATGCTCCCCTGCTATGCCAGTTTGCTGAATACCGCCATATCGAACGAGGCGAGATCCGAGCATATAACCATCGCCGGCAAAGGAACCATCGATGCCTCCGGGGCGGTGCTTGAAGCGAAGGAGAACGCGGGCGAGGCCAAACGCGGCCGGTGCGTCTGCCTCCGCAACACCGAGTATATCTATTTCAAGGATATCACCTTGCGGCAATCCCCCTTCTGGAACCTCCACCTGATTCTCTGCCGTTACGTCAGCATCAACAACATCGAAGTCCATTCGAAATTCGACCGCTTCGGCAATCTGTACGGAATCGTCAACGCCGACGGGATCGACCCGGATTCAACTTCAGATGTCTACATTTTTCATTCGCTGATCGCCAGCGGCGACGACTGCATCGCCGTCAAATCCGGGCGCGACGCGGAGGGCCGCGCCCTGGGGGTCCCCTCCGAGCGCATCCACATCAAGAACTGTCTCTTCAAGAGCGGCTTCGGGGTCGCGATCGGCAGCGAGATGTCCGGCGGCGTCCGCGACGTCTTCGTACAGGACTGCCGGTTTGAAAACACCTACAGCATCGCCAGCGTCAAGGCGCCGCGGGGCCGGGGCAGCGTCATCGAGAACATCCGTTACGATAATTGCACCCTCTATAACGGCGATCTGCATTATCAGGATACGCGATGGTTTCGCGGCGCCCTTTACGTCGATCAGTTTTACGGCCACGAGGTCTTCGACCCCAACGCCATGGAGCCGGTGAACGAAGGAACCGCCGTGATCCGGGATATCTATTTCTCGAATATCGCCATCGAAACCCTGACCGGCAACGCCATCTACCTGACGGGCCTCTCCGAACGCCGGCTGGAGAACATCCACCTGACGAACGTCCGGGCCAAAGGCAAATTCGGCTTCAAAGCCAACAACGTCAAAGGGCTGACGCTGGACCGGGTGACCGTCGTCTCCGGCGAAGACGAACCCTATCAGTTCCGGAATGTGGAAATCACCTCGACCGAAGGCGTGAAATGAGGACGGGCATCGCTTTGCTGCTCCTGCTTCTCCTCGGGGCCAATGCCTTTGCGCAGGAATTGTTTCCGGATGGCACCCCCATGCCGGACTGGTTCAGGCAAAATGAAATCGCCGACATCACCAAACTGGGAAAAAACTATTGCCTCACCGATTACGGGGCCGTCAACAGCGCCGACGCCATCCAGACGCGGCAGATACAAGCCGTTATCGATCAGGCCTATCAAGCCGGGGGCGGGGTCATCGTCGTCCCCCGAGGGATCTTTCTAAGCGGCGCGCTGTTCTTCAAGCCGAAGACCCATCTGCACCTAGAGGAGGGCGCCGTACTGAAGGGGAGCGACGACATCAGCGACTTCCCGGTGGTCCCGACCCGCATGGAAGGGCAGACGCTGAACTACTTCCCGGCCCTGGTCAACGCCGACCGGGTGGACGGCTTCACCATCTCCGGCAAAGGGACGATCGACGGCAACGGCCTGCGGTATTGGAAGGCCTTCTGGCTGCGCCGCCAGGTGAACCCCCAATGCACCAATATGGATGAAATGCGTCCGCGCCTCGTTTATATCTCCAACAGCAAAGACGTGCAGCTGTCGGGAGTCACCTTGCTCAACTCTCCTTACTGGACGACGCACTATTACAAATGCGAACGGGTTAAATTACTGAACCTTCACATCTTTTCGCCCGTGGCGCCGGTGAGGGCCCCCAGTACGGACGCCGTCGATATCGACGCCTGCATCGATTTTCATATCAAGAATTGCTATATATCGGTCAATGACGACGCCATAGCCCTGAAGGGCGGCAAGGGGCCGTTTGCCGGCAAAGACGAAAACAACGGCGCCAACCGGAATATCCTCATCGAAGACAACACCTTCGGCTTCTGCCACAGCACCCTGACTTGCGGCAGTGAATCCATTCACAACCGCAACATCATTTTCCGCCGCAATACGCTCGACAACGTCCGGCGGATCCTTCACCTGAAAATGCGCCCGGACACCCCTCAGCGATATGAGTACATTCAGGTGGATGACATCAGCGGCAATGCGCACAGCCTGATCACGATTTCACCCTGGACGCAGTTTTATGACCCGAAAGGCGAAAACCGCGTGTCCTATGCCGATCACATCACACTCGCCAACATCAAACTGAAATGCGACAATCCATTCGCAGTAAAAGAGTCCGATCAATACCGGCTCACCAACTTCACCCTTGAAAACATCGACCTCGAGGCAAAGGGGGCGAACA
>JAVBRV010000471.1:0-3078 GCA_031547585.1 Victivallaceae bacterium | reverse complement strand
CCGGGCGGCGCCACCGAGCGGCGTTCGTGGAAGAGGTAGTCGACCGCGACGTCGGCGGCGGCCGGACGGCGGTTCATCAATTCATCAAGGATGTTGAAGGCCGCCGCCGCCATACCCCGGAAGTCCTGCTCGAAGGTGGTGAGGGGCGGGTCGAGGTATTCGCTGACCTGCGGGGTCTCCCAGGCGATCACCGAAAGATCTTCGGGGACCCACAGCCGGAACTCCCGGAGGGCGGCCAGCAGGTTCGGCCCCCCGGTCTCTCCGGTAAGAATGACCGCCGTCAGTTTTTGCGCAATCACCTCCCTGATCGCCCCGTGAAACAAGATGCAGTGCTTCCGGTCGATCGTCCGGCCCGGAACGTGAAAGCAGGAGTCGCCGGTCAATACGCCGAACTCCCGGCACGCCTCCTGAAACGCGTCGAGCCGGCGCTGGTTTATGCTGGAGGAGTAGAGGCAGCCGATCCGCCGGTGGCCGTACCCGTGAAGGTAACCGACGGCGTCCGCCAGGGCCTTCCGGTTATTGCTGAAAACCTCGCGGGCCTGGTCGGGATGCCGGGGGGCGCTGTTAATGCTGACCAGCGGCAGGTTGTATTGGTCGCAGAATTTCCGGACCGAACCGGGAATGAAATCGAGAGCGATAATTCCGGAAAGCAGCCGTTCATGCAGAAAGTCGATATCGCCCAACTCGAACGCCTCCAGAATCCAGCCCCGTTTTGCCGCTTCCCCCCGTACCGCGTTGGAGAGACCGGTGAAATAGGGGCCGAACGCCACCTCGCTTTTCGGCAACAGTACGGCAATCACCCGGCGTTTCGGAGAAACTTCGTAGCCGAGTTCGCGGGCCGCCCGGGTCACGCGCTCCACGGTCGGCAGCGAAATCGACGGGTGACGGTTCAGCGCCCGCGAAACCGTCGCCGGAGTCACTTCCGCTTTTTCGGCGATCTGCCGGATCGTGATGGGATTTTTCTTTCTCATATCCATGAATATATATTGCAATATCGATGTTTGCAAGTTTTTTGTTGCGTGAATTTAATTTTGATATAATTTATTTACGTACGAAACCGGTCTCCCCGGATTGCTTTTCAAACCCGAATATCGTATACTTATGCAACGACAAAGGAGACTGACAATGCTTGAAGCGAATACCATGACCGTCGGCGTCAACTACTGGGCCAGCCACGCCGCCACCCGCATGTGGATCGAATGGAATGAAGCGGTGGTCGCCGCCGATATGAAAGCGCTTGGCGAAATGGGCTGCGACTGGGTGCGGGCCTTCCCGAAATGGGACGACTTCCAGCCGGTCAAGGTCCTGCGTTCCAACTGCTACAAGGGCGGCTACCCGATGGATTACTCCTTTGCCGGCGACCGGCCGCTGCCGGATACCGAGGCCGGGCGCGCCGGGGTCGACGAGGTGATGCTCGAACGCTTCGAGCGCCTGGCCGATCTCGCCCATGAGAACGGCCTGAAATTGATCGTCCCCATCTTCAACGGACATATGACCTTCCGCATCTACGCGCCGCCCGCGGTGGACGGGCTCGACCACTTTCGCGACCCGATGTCGCTGATGTGGCAGCAGAAATTCATCGCCTGTTTCGTGAAGCGCCTGAAGCATCACCCCGCGATTTACGCCTGGGAGATCGGCAACGAGAGCAACTGCATGTCGGTGGCGGACGACCGTGCCACCGCCTTCAGCTGGACGGCCCTCGTCACCAACGCGATCCGCGCCGCCGACCCCGGGCGGCCGGTTTTCTCCGGCATGCACAGCCTGCAAGGGGATGAAAACCATGGGAAGGCCAAATGGCTCTTCGAGGATCAGGCGTACTGCTGCGACGTGCTCACTTCGCACCCCTACCCGATGTGGACGCCCCACATCAACAACGACCCGGCGAACACCCTCCGCTTCGTGCTTCAGGCCCCGACCGACAACCGGATGTACGCGACCATGTCCGGCAAGCCCGCGATCGTCGAGGAGATCGGCACCCTGCGCCGCACTTTCTCCACCTTCGAAATGCTCGGCGACCAGCTGCGCAACATTCTCTGGCTCCTCTGGACGCACGACGGCCGCGCTCTCCTCTGGTGGTGCGCCTTCGACCAGACCGGGATGGAGTTCTCGCCCTACGACACCGACTACGCCGGGATGGAGCACGGAACCCTGACGGCAAAGCACGAGCTTAACCCCACCGGGCGCGCCCTGCGTGACTTCTCCAAATTCCAGAAAACCGTTTCGGTGAAACAGCTCCCGCCCCCCCGGCGGAACGCGGTCTGCCTGATCGGCATCGCCAACCCGCCGAATCCCGTGGCCCAGTCGGTGAATATTCCGGCGCAGCAGGCGGGGATCTCGCTCTCCTTCATCCCTGCCGACCGCCCTACCCTGCCCGAGAGCAAGCTTTACATTGCTCCCTGCATCGAGCGCAAGGGGAACCTGAACCGCGCCGCCTACCGGGAGCTGGCGCGCCGGGCGGAAGAGGGGGCGTGCGTCTACTTCTCCTTCAACTGGAACGCCAACGTGCCGGAAATGGAGTCGTTTTTCGGCTTCGAGATCAGTAAGCGCGTGGAGAATCATTCGCCGGTGGACTTGCGGATTCCCGGCCTCCCCGCGATGCGTTTTACGCCGCAGTACCGTTTCTCGGTGATTCCGCACGGCGCGGAGAAGCTGGATGAAGCGGGCCTCGTCTGGGTATTCCGCCGCGGCAAGGGGCGGATCGTTACCGCGCTCCTGCCGCTGGAAAACCTGATGCTGGCGAAGACCGAAAGCTACCAGACCATCCCCTTCTACAAATTCTACGAGTGGCTGGCGGCGGACGCATTGCCCGCCCGGCTCCTCACCGTGGACGACCCGGAAGTCATTGTCAGCGAACGCGCCGACACCTGTTGCGTAATCTGCAACTGCTCCCCGACAGCAAAGGAGCTCACTCTCCAAACCGCCCTCCCCTTCACGCGCTGCGAATCGGACGCGCCGGTCACCCTGAAAGACGGCAAACTCCATATGCCGCCAAACTCCGGAGCCCTACTGACTCTCGCCTAATTCTCCTAAAGGTGTTATATGTCCGCAAATCGGCAACGCCGTTTGGCGTAAATCGCG
>JAVBRV010000490.1:0-5446 GCA_031547585.1 Victivallaceae bacterium | reverse complement strand
TCGGGCGTCTCGGCGAGAATCCGGTTGAGCATGCTGCGGCGGTAGGCGCGGTCGAACACCACGGCGAGGTTATCGGGGGGGAGGCTTCCCGCTTCGAGAAGGGCGGCGACGGGGGCGAGCCCGGCGGCGCGGGCCTCCTCCCGCCGCTTCCGGTAGCGGAGGACGCCGCGCAGATTCCGGAGGTGGCCGAGAATGCCGCGCAGCCGGTCGGCGAGGAGAGGAAGCGTGGCGCTTTGGGTTGCGGCGGGGGCGTGCGGCTCGAAGGCCCGGCGGCACTCGTCGAAGTCGTTCCAGGCTTTCAGCAGCCGGTTGACCAGTTGCCGCTCGGGGGAGCCTTCGGCGACGCGCCGGCTCCCGGAGGGGAGGAGCTCCCGGAGCGCGGTGAGCACGGCTTCCCGCCGCCCCGGATCTCCGGCGGCGACGGCGTGGTGCACGGCATGGGCGCGTTCGAGCCGGTTGTCGAGGAGGGGCCAATCGGGCTTGCCCCCTTCCCAGAGGAAGCCGAGGAGGCATTCGGCCCGGGGGGCGACCCGGCCGTACTCGGCGGTGGCGGCGTTGCGGTCGCGGATGACGGGGAGGATCGTTGTCAGCTCCTCCCTCGTCAGCGGGCCGCCGCCCAGCTTCTTCAGCCCCGCCAGCTCTTTCAGGAGGGCGCGGTCGGCGAAGAAGCGGAAGAGGAAGAACTTCTTTCCGTTCTCCGCCAGCCGTCGTTCGATGCCGTCGCAGTCGAGTTCGGCGACGGTTTCCGGGCGGTAGCCGGTGAGCTTCGCTTGCGTCTCCTCCAGCTGCCGGGTGAGGCGGCGGAAGTCGCCGAGAAAAGCCGCGTCGGCGGTAAATTCCGCAGTGAGGAACCCCGGCGGAATATCCCCGGCGTTCTTGACCGTCTCGGCCAGCAGCGCGGTGTGGTAGAGGTGGGTGGGGGAGGGGGCTTCCGTCTCGCCCCCGACGAGCGGCGCGGCCGCCCGGAAGGCTTCGCCGAGGGCGTCGCCGGCGGCGAGAAGGCGGCTGGCGGCTTCCCCGAGGGTTTTCTCCAGCAGGGGATTCCAGTCCGCGGCAGCGACGGTTTCGAGGGGAAGCAGCGACTCCTTCTCCATTTCGGCAAAGAGGGTGCCGAGCTCGGCGACCAGCTGCCCGGCGGCGAGATAGTCGGCGCGGCTCTGGGTAAGGGGATCGAAGTCGAGCAATCCCTCCGGCCCCCCTTCTCCCTCCTCCAGCAGGCTGGAGAAAGAGAGGTAGGCGGTGAGTCCGTTGGGGTACTCGCGATGCAGCGCCGCGACGTAGCCGTTGAGTTCGCCGCGCAGCCGCTCCAGCCCGGCCACGGTTTCCTCCCAGGCGGCGGGAGGGGCGGCGTCGGCGACCGCGAGGGCTTCGGCGAATTGCTCCAGCACCTCCCCCTTCCCGGCTTTATGGGAGTGCAGCTCAAGCGTGAAGGGCCTGAGCCCGATGGCGGAGAGCCGCCGGTGGACGACCTCCAGCGCGGCCCGTTTCTCCGACACGAAGAGCACCCGCCGCCCCAGCGCCAGGTTGTGGGCGATGATATTGGTGATGGTCTGCGATTTGCCGGTTCCCGGCGGACCGTGGAGGACGAAGGATTTGCCCCGCTCCGAATAGAGGACGGCGGTCAACTGGGAGGCGTCGGCGTTCATCGGGCAGCAGAGCCGCCCCGGTTCCACGCGCTGCCCGATCTCCTCCGGCGGGAAGACCGGGACGCCGTCGTCGAAGAGGCCGCCCCCTTCGATCAGGTGGTTGACCAGGGGATGATGCTTCAGGGAGTCGACCCGGTTGGTCAAGTCGTTCCACATGATGAACTTGTTGAAGGAGAAGAGCCCGAGGCGGGCCTCCTCGCGAACCTCCCACCCCTTCATCTCCCGGATGGCTTCGCGGAAGATCCGCAGGATCATCCCGACATCCACGCCGGAGTCGTCCGTCGGCAGGGGGTCGAGGCCCGGAATATCCAAGTGGTATTCGCGCCGCAGGAGTTCGAGCAAGGTCACGTTGACGACGGTCTCCTCGTCGAGGCGCGAGAGGGTGATCCCTTCGCCCAGCGATTTGCGCTGCAGCTTCACCGGCATCAGGAGAATCGGTGCGAGATAGGACTTCGCGTCGCGTTCGGAGGGTTTCCATTCGAGGAGCCCGAGCGCGAGAAAGAGGGTGTTGACCCCGGTCTCCTCGAGATCGCTCCGCGCTTGCCGGTAGATGGCGGTCATCCGGTGCTTCATTTCGCCGGGCGACAGCTGCGACCACAGCCGCCGCTGGCCGAGCTCGCGGGTGAGAAGGTCGAGGATCTCGGTCTTGACGTCGGTCGTGCGGAGCATGGCGATATCGTGCAGATCCTTTTCGCCGAGCAGGTTGCCCAGGGGATTCAGGGTCATGCTCAGGTTGGCCGCCATCTGGTCTTCGAGGGCGGTGATGTCGGGGACGACGATGGAGACCGCCTGCTTGGTGTCGCGAAGGTTGAGCAGCCGGTTCCGCAAGGAGAGGTCGAGCAGCTTCTGCTGCCAGCGGGCGACCCGGCCGGAGCGGTCGCGGCTCTTCAGCTGCGAGAGGTCAAGGTCGCCTTCGAGAGTGCGTCCCTTTTCCGCCGCCGATTTATCCCCTTTAGCGGGGGAGGACGGTTCGATCTCGATGCCGCCGGTGCTTTTCCGGAGCGGCAGGGGGCGGATGCCGCTGGCCCGCGCCCGGACGACGTCGATGGCGCATTGAAATTCGTCATCCACATTGAGGTGCTCGGCGCGCGCCTTGGCTTCGGCGATCGAGAAGCTCTCTTTACCGGTCGCCAGGGTGGTTTCGACGACCAGAAATTCGTCGAGATTGACCAGCTTGCGGATGGCCTGAAGGTCGTCCAGGGGGAGATCGGGGAAGTAGCGCTCGACCAGGTGGCAGCCGACGTAGGCGTGTCCCTTCTGAAGGAGGATGACGGGGTGCAGGCCGCATTGCTCCATGACCGAGGCGAAGAGGAGCGCGGTGTCGAGGCAGGTTCCCAGCCGGTAGCGGATGACGGCGTCGGCGAAGCGGATCTTCTGCCCCGGCGTGCCGAAGGAGGCGGGCGGATTCGCATAGTTGATCCCCAGCGCCTGGATGGCCCGGTAGATGGCGGCGCAGATCTCGTAGGCCCGCTTTTTGCCCCCTTGATAGCCGTCGACGGCGGAGGAACCGGTCGCCTTTTCGAGTTCGGCGGCGACGGCGCTCATCAGCAGGGCGACGGCCTCCTGATTCGGGGTGACGAAACCGGCGAGGGATTCGGGCAGGATCTCCAATCCCAGCCACTGGTCGGCGGCGAAGACGGCGACGGGGTAGTCGCGGCGGAACAGCGTCTCTTCGCCGGAACGGATCTCCAATTCCAACCGGGCGGTCATGGCGTCCGCGAGGGTGGCGAGGAGGGCGTAATCGAGCTCGAGCCCGATTTGATCGAGCGCCGCTTCTTCGCCGGGCGCGAGGGCGGCGACGCAGAGCGACTTCGGCCGCAGGAACTCCGGCGTGGAAGAAAAGGTGCATTCGAGGTCGCGCAACTCGGCCGCCGAGTTATTCTTCAGCTTCAACTCGCGAACCACCGGCAGGGAGCACTGCTGCAGCACCAGGTTGACCGCCGGAACGAAAACCGGCTCCGCCAGAAGCGCCGCTCCGGCCTGTATCGCCTCATCCATCGTTACATCCCCATGGTTATATTTTTCATACTTTACCATGCGGAAGCGGTTTTACCAATGTTTTTACCGCAGATATTCGGCGATTTTCCGGGCGAGGGTTTCGCCGACGCCGGGAACGCGGCGCTGGATCTCCTCCGCCGAGGCTTTCGCCAGTTCGCGGAGGGAGCCGAAAGCCGTGAGAAGCTGCCGCTTGCGGTTGTCGCCGATCCCCGGAATTTCGTCGAGCTTCGACTGTTCGATCCGCTGGTTGCGCAGCGCCCGGTGGTAGGTGATGGCGAAGCGGTGCGCCTCGTCGCGGAGCGCCTGAAGCATCCGGAGCGCCGGGTCGTGCCGCCCCAGAATCACCGGTTCGCTCCGGCCGGGGAGAAAAATCTCCTCATTGCGCTTGGCAAGGCCGATCACCGGCAGCGGCGGGCAGCCGATCTCCACCAGCGCCTCGATGGCGGCGGAGAGCTGCCCCTTGCCGCCGTCGACCACCACCAGGTCGGGCAGGGGGAATTTCCCCTCCACCAGCCGCCCGAAGTGGCGGGTCAGCGCCTCGTGCATCATCGCGAAGTCGTCGCTCTGGTGAACCGTGCGTATGCGGAAGCGCCGGTAGTTGTCGCGGTCGGGACGCCCGTCCTTGAACGCCACTAAACTCGCGACCGCCAGCTTGCCGAGAATGTTGGAAATATCGAAACAGATGATCCGCCGGGGCGAAACCGGCAGCCCCAGCGCCTCGCGAAGCCCCTCCACCGCGGCCATGCCGGGTGAGCCCCCCGGCAGCTCGGGACGGGCGAAAACCCGGTTCCGCCGCCCGAACACCGTTTCCAGGTTGAAGAGCACGTCGCGGAGGCCGGCGGCCTTCTCATAGCGTTCGGCGAGAGCGGCTTCTGCCATTTTTTCGCGCAGTTCGGCCGTAAGATCGCCGATGTCGCCCTCGAGGACGGCGACTGTCTGCTTCACCCGTTCGCGATACTCCTCGGGAGTCACCGCGCCGATGCAGGGGGCGCAGCAATCCTTGACGATCCTTTTCAGGCAGCGCTTGCGGGTTTCGGCATCGGGCTCGGAGTCGCGGCAGGCGCGAAGTCCGAACCGGGCCAGCAGATACTCCAGCGTCGAACGCAGCGCCCCCCCATTCGGGAAAGGTCCGAAATAACGCGCCCCGTCACTCTTCTTCAGCCGCGCCAGCTTCAACGTCGGGAACGCCTCGCGCGGATCGAGCTTCAACAGCAGATACCGCTTGTCATCGCGCATCAGCACATTGTAGTGCGGAGCGAAGTCCTTGATGAGGCGCGATTCCAGAATCAGCGCCTCGTCCTCCGTACGGACAACCTCGAAGCTCCAATCCTCAATCGAATTGACCAGACTCCGCAGCTTCGGGTCGGCCCGGTTCAGCCGCGAAGGTTGGAAATAAGAGCTCATCCGCCGTCGCAGATTCGAGGCTTTGCCGACGTAAATCACCCGCCCGAAGCGGTCGCGAAAAACATAGACTCCAGGCTTGGCAGGGATCTCGGATGGATGGAATTCACTTCTATGCATATCTTAAAATACATCACTCCTACAGACTTTTCAATACCCGCTATAGCCATCAAACGGTTTTCTCTGGGGCAGCCTGCCCCAGACCCTCCGGCGGGCTCCGCCCTGCACCCGCAAGGGCTACCGCCCTTGACCCCTGGTACTGGGGGAACCTCCAAACGGCATCAGTCGGCCACTCTCCCCGCTTTTTTGCGGGGAGAGGGCAAGCGACTGAAACCGTTTGGCGCCAGGGGGCTCCGCGCCCCCTGGACCCTCGGCAGGACGGGGGTCCTGCACCCTGGCCG
>JAVBRV010000519.1:0-3639 GCA_031547585.1 Victivallaceae bacterium | reverse complement strand
CATAGAACTCCACGGTCATGATGCGTCCGAGGGCCATGCCGGCCGCTTCGGCGCTTTTCCCGGTGTCGTGCAATTCAGTCATATCGGTTTGGTCAGCGTTCGATCGTCAGCTGGCACTGCGAGAAGATGCTCTCCTCGAAGGCCCGCTGTGCGAGCTGCTCTTTGGTGCCGCGGTACATGATTTCCATCTGCGTCTTCTTGGCGGCGTACTCTTTCATATCCGCGGGCAGCCGCTTCACGAGCTCGGCCAGCCCGGCGGACGCGGCGCTCTCGTAGACCTTCGAAAATTCGCCGGCGGGCAGGTTCAGCACCGCCGCCGCCGCTTCGTAGTCGGCCATCGGCGGCTGCATGAGGGAGAATTCGAACTCCTTCACCTTGCCCCCCTTGAACTCCTTGAAGGCCTTGGCCCGAAGGGCCGGGTCCTTGATCTCCGCCAGCTTGGTGGCGGCCTCATCAGCGGCCTGGCGGGCCAGTCCGCGCGCCCCGGCGGTGACGTAGTCGTTCAGGATCTCCTGCGGCATGTCATTGAATTCGGCCGGACGCGCCGCCACCTTCTCGGTGACGAAGCCGACGTAGGCCGCGTCGTCCGTCGGGACCGCGTTGGTCACCGGGACCGCGTCCATGGCGGCTTCGAGCTGCTCCAGGAGCTGGCGTGAAACCACGCCCGCCACCGCCGGAGCGTTCACCGGGGTCAGGCCCGCTTCGAGGAGCGGCGCCTTTTCGCGTTCGGCGAAAGCCCGGAAGGCCTTGGCCTTGTCGCCCGTCTCGCCCACCGCTTCGTAGGCGGCGGAGGCAAATTCGTAGGCCCGGCGCAGCGCCAGGTCGCGGCTGGCGCTGTCGATGAATTTCGCCTTGACCTGGTCGGCCACTTTGGCGAATTCGGGGGCCTTGCCGTCTTTGTCGGCGAACTGGGCGCCGTTGGCGGCGAAGAAGTTCTGGAGCGCCTCGGGGGTGGCCGCCGCCTGCGCCTGCGGCAGGAAGTCGCGGTAGCGGAAGGTAGCGAGGAGCGCCGCCACTTTGGTCGGGATCGTGTAGTTCGCCCGGTTTTCCATGAACCAGGCGTTCACCTTTTCGGCGTTTTTGGCGTCGACCCCGGCCTTGAATTCGGCGGTGTCGAAGGTCAGGCTCCGCACCTGGTAGCGGGTGTTGATCTGGCGGTAGAAGCTCTCGACTTCGCCCGGAGTGACCATCACCCCGGGAATCAGGGAGCTGGTCAGCTTGTTGATCAGCACCATGTCGCGGAAGGCGTCGTTGATATCGCGTTCGCCGAGGCCGCGGCGCGACCATTCGGTCAGCACGATCTGGTACTGTTCATGGCTGAACCGGCCGTCCTTCTGGAGCGCGGGCGCCTGGCGGAGCAGTTCGGCGACGTCCTTGTCGCTGGCCACGAGGCCCATCCGCTTGGCGGCGAGCACCATGCAGTAGGGGGCGAAGGCCTGGCGGATGTCGAGCTCGCGCATCGACGCGCCGTAGAAGGTCTCGTTGAACACCTGGAGCCGCTGCGACTGGTCGCGGAGCTCTTTCGCCGTCACCGGTTCGCCGAAGGCGACGCCGACCTGGGCTTTGAGGGGACTGCCGAAGAGATCCACACCGAAGAAGGTTCCCGGGGTCAGGAAGCCGAGAAAGGAGACGGCGATCACCACCGTGATGGATCCCCACAACACCCGGCTGTGTTTGTGGAACATGGTGTTCAGTTTCTTGATAATCATCGAGGAAGCCTTTCTGTATGGTTATTGCTTCGTGACTTTGACGCGAATATTTTCGGGGGAGATCTCCTTGACGTCGACGCCGTCGCCTTTGACGTAGCAGCCGACCGTCACCGTGTAGACCCCCGGTTCATTGAGGGCGGAGATATCGAGATAGGGGTTGACTTCGCTGGAACGCAGCGCCGCCACGCCCTGGGCGAGACCGTTGACGGTGACGTCGACGCGGGGCTTGTCGAGGACTTCGATCTTGACGTTGCGCCCGCCGGCGGAGTTGGAGAGCAGCATCACCGGCATATCCGGGAAAACCCGCCGCTCGAAGTTGCGGACGATATCCACCTGGACCGTGGCCCGGGCGGGAGAGAGCAGAATCTGTTCGGGCGCTTCCAGCACGGCGGTGTATTCGAAGGATTCCGTGACCGATTCATCCAGCACGATGGGAACGGTGGAGATCTCGCGCAATTCGCGCACCAGGCTCTCCGGCCCCGTCACCTGAGCCTGCGACGGAATCACCCGCACCTCGGAGCGCTTGTAGTCCCGCCCGAGCTGCCCCCGGAAGCGCGCCTGAATCGCCACCGAACGGACCACCCGCCGCTGCAGATTGAGCACCAGTTCATGATAGGCGGGGTCGACCCCGGTGACACTGACCCCGTTGACGCTGCGGAAGTTGCCGGGCTGAAGCTGCACCCGGTAGGGAACGCCGGGGAAATAGCGGTTTATATCCACCTCGACCACCCCGCGAAGTTCGGCGGGGTCGAAGTCGCGCAGCACCCGTTTCGGCCCCCGCACATTGACCGTCACCGGAATCTCCGGCGGGCCCAGGTTCACCAGTTCGGAGGGCATCCGGATCTCCACCGGAACCCCGATCAGCTTCTGCTCGTCGGCCAGCTGCCATTGCACCGCGCCGTACACCAGGAGCGCGAAAACCAGCGCGATCAGCTTGCGCGGCCAATCCCGGCGGATCAGCAGCCAGCAGCGCGACAGGAGGTTGGAGAAATTCATCATGCTTCCGGCCCCTTCTCTTTGCGCGGGAGCGCGTCGAGCGACGAAGAGGTCTCCGCCATCTCGGCCTGTTCCTCCAGCATCTGGACGGTTTCGGCGAGGTCGGCTTCGTTCTGCTCCTGGATCAGCAGTTTCTCCAGATAGCTCTCCAGCTCCGGTGCGCCGAGGTCGCGGTGAAGCACCCCGCGGCAGGCGATGCTGATGGTCCCGGTTTCCTCCGAAACCACGATGGTCACCGCATCGGTCTCCTCGGAGATGCCGAGGGCGGCGCGGTGGCGGGTTCCCAGCCGCTGCGAAATATTTTCCGTCCGGGTCAGGGGCAGGATCACCCGCGCCGCCACGATCCGGCTGTCGCGGATAATCACCGCCCCATCATGCAGCGGCGAATTGGGGTAGAAAATCGACTCCAGCACCAGCGCGTTGATCTTGACGTCGAGCCGCACCGAATCGTCGATCGTCGACTGCATGCCGATCCGGCGCTCGATCACGATCAGGGCGCCGCACTTCCGGCGCGCCATCGACAGCGTCGCCGAAACCAGCTCGCCGACCGTCTCGCGCCGCTTCTTGCCCTGTCCGAAGGTGTAGTAGCTGCCGAGCTGGGCGAAGGCCCGCCGCAGCTCCGGCTGAAAGATGATGAACATCGCCGTCGGCAGCGACACCAGCACCCAGCGGAGAATGAACCCCAACACCTCCAGCTTGAGGTACTGCGCCCCCAGCGCCAGCAGCGCCAGCATGGTGCAGATTCCGGCGAGGACGTAGGAGCCGCGCGAACCGCGCATGTAGTAGAGCGCCTTGTAGATGACGAAGGTCAGAATGGCGATTTCAAGCAGCACCCGCCCGACATCGAGCAGAAACGGCAGGTTGAAGACTCCTCCCTCCATGGCTACCTCCCCTCCAGCTTGGCCGTCACCCGCAGGGCGTCGACGGTTTCGCG
>JAVBRV010000502.1:0-3740 GCA_031547585.1 Victivallaceae bacterium | reverse complement strand
CAAAAAAGCGGGGAGAGTGGCCGACTGATGCCGTTTGGAGGTTCCCCCCAGTACGTCGGGTCAAGGGCCTACCGGCCCTTGCGGGTCCAGGGCAGCGCCCTGGTCGGGGGTCTGGGGCAGATTGCCCCAGCGAGAACCGTTGTTAAACCACATAACCTCAGCCGATGGTCGCGATCTCGGTGGCGGTTTTGCGGAGGCGGGCGAGCTTTTCGTCTTGGGGAAGGGCTCTCCAGTCGCCGCGGTGCCCGGAGAGGGCGATGGCGGCGATTACCCGCCCGTCTTCTCGGCGGATCGGTACTGCGATTGAACAGACGCCGAGGACGGATTCGTCGGCGATTTCGCAATAATCCTGTGCCGCGACGAGTTTGCAGACGGTCTCCAGCTCTGGAATGCCGGTGACGGTCGCCGGGGTCTTCTTCCCCCGGACCAGGCGGGCGAAGAGCTTGCTTCGCTCGGCGGGGGGGAGCTGGGCCAGCAGGACCCGTCCGCTGGCGGTGGAGTGGAGCTCTTCCGCCCAGCGCTGCTCCTCCGACGCTTCGCGGCGGGGGCCATTGTCGCGGGATTGCATGGCGATGCAGAAGAGCTTGTCATTCTCGATGACGCCGACGAAGCCGGCGAACGGCAAGCCGCTGCAAAGCTCCTGAAGGGGGCGTGATGAGCGTTTCCGGAGCTCCTTCCAGCGGTCGGCGAAGGAGCCGAGATAGAAGCATTGCGGACCGAGGCGGTAACTGCGCCGGGAGTCCTGCGAAAGATATCCCCGTCCGTAGAGGGTGCGGAGCAGATTGTTGACGGTGGTGGAGCCGAGCTCGAGCTTCTCCGCGATTTCGGCGGACTTCATGGCGCGCCCCTCCCGGGCGAGCAATTCCAAGAGGTCGAACGTGCGTTCCAGCACCTGGATCAGCGGCTTTTTTTCCTGTTCCGTATTCATCGTACGGATAATATAGCACGGGGTCCCCCTCGCGTCAATCGCGGGCTCTGCAACATTTTTTGAGGATGGGTGCATCAAAATTGACAGATAAACATCAAAAGTGAAATTGTCTTTTTCGCATTTTCCGGTATAGTGGGTAGAATAACCAAGGAGAATCCATCATGCGAAAAATTCAGCTCGGCCTGATCGGGGCGAATCCGGAACTGCGTTCCGGCGCGCTGGTCAAGGGCCTCGACCGTGAACGCGCTTCCATCACCGCCGTCGCGGATACCGACCCCGCCATGCTGCAGGCGTATGCCGCGCTTCATCCGGAGGAGCAACCCCTCTTGACCGGCGATGTCGGCGAACTCTTCGCCTGCCCTGAAATCGACGGCGTCATCATCGTCGTGCGCGACTGCTTCCACGAGGAGCTCGCCATCCGCGCCCTCGAAGCGGGCAAGGCCGTCTTCCTCGAGAAACCGATGGCCATCACCGTCGAGGGCTGCGACCGCATCCTCGAGGCCGCGTACCGGACGAAGAGCAAGCTCTTCCTCGGCCACAATATGCGCTATATGCCCTTCGTCCGCAAGATGAAGGAGCTGATCGACGGCGGCGCCATCGGCGAACTCCAGGCGGTCTGGTGCCGCCACTTTGTCGGCTACGGCAGCTGCTACTTCCGCCACTGGTGCGCTGAGCGGAAAAATTGCACGGGGCTCCTCTTGCAGAAGGGAGCGCACGACATCGACGTCATCCACTGGCTGGCGGGCGCTCCGGCGCGGCGGGTGGTGGCGATGGGCAAACTCTCGGTCTACAATCGCACCCTGGACCGTCTCGCCCCCGGTGAACAGCCGGATCGAAAAATCTCCTTCACCAACGAGGCCTGGCCGCCCCTGTCGCTGACCGGACTCGCCGCCGAAATCGACGTCGAAGACCACAATATGCTGATGATGGAGCTGGGGAACGGCGTTCAGGCCACCTACATGCACTGCATGTACACCCCCGACTCCGGACGCAACTACACCTTCATCGGCACCGAGGGACGCATCGAAAACATCGGCAACGGTGAACCCGGCACCCGGGTGCTGCTCTGGAATAAACGCGGCTCCGGCGCGCCCGACGAAGTTTTCGAGCTGCCGGTCATCGAAGGTTCGCACGGCGGCTCCGATCCCTTGCTGGTCCAGGCCTTCGTCGACTTCGTCGCCGACGGCAAAACCCCCGACACCTCCCCGGTGGACGCTCGCGACGCGGTGGCCGCCGGAGTCCTCGGTCACTACTCCGCCCGGAACGGCAACATCCCCTGCCAGGTTCCGCCCCTGCGGCAGGAGCTCGTCGACTACTTCACCAACGGCCAGCGGTAACGTAGAGCTTATTAGTAGATAAGCTCTTAGTCTTAATACGAATTCGCTATCTATGTCTGAAAGCGAATTCGTATTAATTTTGCTTGACCGCTTTGGTCACGGCGAAAGCGCGAGGGGCGGTACCGTAGCGTTTCTTGAATTCCGACGAAAAATATTGTGGGGAAGGATAATTCAAGTATGCGGCGACCTCCTTGACCGAGCAATTTCCCTGTTTAAGCATCTCTTGCGCCAACAGCATTTTCCGGTCCCGCGCGAACCCCAGCGGCGTTGTTTGGAAATGGCGTTTGAATTCGCGGAAAAGTGTTGAAGGGCTCACCCCCGCCACCGCGCAAAGTTCTTCGAGCGTCAGTTTCCCGGTCAGCCGCATTTGGATAAAATCCAGCGTCCGCTGCAGGAAATCGGGAATTTCTCCGCACTCGCGCTCCTCTGCCAGTTCCAGCAGCAGCGAGTAAGAAAATGCCGCCGTGCGAATCATCTGGCCGGGAGAATAATCCGTACATATTTTTTCGCCTTCGTCACAGTTCCGCCGCCAGCGTTCCGGATCGCGCGGATGAAAATGCGGATTCTGCGTCAGTTGCAAATATTCCAGCAGCATCGACAGCATATGGCCCTGAAACGAAAAAACATACTTTACCGCCCGTTCCGATTCGCATGACAGCGTCGTCGACAAATCCGGACGCAGCAGCATAAGTTCTCCTTCTTTTACCTGGAAATCGCGTCCCTCGGCGTCGGAATAGCGGAAGGTTCCGCTGGATACATATTCCACCGAAGCGCGCGACGAGTGCTCCCGGAGGCATTTCACCCCTCTTGACCACTTGGTGTACCCCGCATAATACAGCGTCACCGGAGCATAGTCTCCGTCGGGCAGCCCCATGGGAAATAGATAATGGAATGCATCGCACGGAAACAGCCCGACCCGGCGGAGAGTGTAAGACGAACGCCGGGGGACGGCCCCGGAGGGAGAGTCTTTTTTCATAAAAAAATAGCATTCCTTTTTGGCAATATAACATACATTTTCTCGTTTTCAAGTTGTTGAGTTTCGGCTTTGTGACAATATGTTATTCCAAAGCACATTTTGAATGACACCACAAAAGAGAAGGTTTCATCATGGAAATCCTCCGCATACGGAGAACCGAAGGGGCCGCCGACTGTTCCGAAACCATCAACCGACTCTTGCGGGAAGCCGGAGACGGTACGCGAATCGTTTTTGAACCGGGGGAGTATCTTATCACCCAAAAACTTCTGCTTCAAAACAAGAAGAATATCGTTCTCGACGGCGGCGGAGCCACGCTGGTCATCCGCAACGATCGCGAAAAAAACTACCGGCACAGCACCGACTGCATGCACGTTGAGGATTGTTGCGGAATCACTGTTGCCAACTTTCAGGTGCGTTCCCTTTTCCCTTCCAATACCGGGTATGAAGTGCTGAACATCACGCCGGAATATGTCGATATTCAATGTTTTTCCGCCGAACC
>JAVBRV010000342.1:0-6550 GCA_031547585.1 Victivallaceae bacterium | reverse complement strand
GGTTCGGGGAGGGGAAGGGAAACTTTTTTTACTAGTGAAAAAAAGTTTCCCTTCCCCTCCCCGATTCCCGCGGCGATTTTAATGGAGGCGGTGGCGGAGGGCGAGGAGGTACCACTTGAGGTAGCGGGGCAGCCATTTCAGCAGTTTGAAGTTGGATTTTCCCGCCACCCGGTCGGTCCAGGAGGTGGGAACCTCGGTGACCTTGAAGCCGTTGATATGGGCTTTAACGGTCAGTTCGATCCCCAGTTCGAAGCCGCCGGTGCTTTCAATGGTGATCTGTTCGAGGTAGGACTTCCGGTACAGCTTGAAATTGTTGGTGGAGTCGCGGCTGGGGACTCCGGCGAGCCAGTAGAGCGAGAGGCCGGCCGAGCGCGACATCAGCCCCTTGAGGAAGGGGCCGCCGATCTGGCGCCCGCCTTTCATATAGCGTGAGGCGCAGACGACGTCGGTGTTCTCTTTTTCGGCGGCTTCGATCATCCGGTTCATGACGGCGGGCGGGTCGGAGAGATCGGCCATGGTGATGATCGCGTACCGGGTGGTTACGGTCTCGAGGCCGGTTTTCATGGCGTTGAGGACGCCGCGTCCGTAGCGGTTGCGGATGCGGCCGACCCGGATCCCGAGTTCGGCTTCGATTTCCGGCAGGGCGGCGAGGGTGGTATCTTCTTCCATGTCGTAGAGAATGGCGATGTCGCAGGGGAAGTCGACATCGGCCTTGATCTGCCGCAGGAGGGCCCCGATATTCTCCGCCTCATTGTAGACGGGGATCAGGATGGTTGCGAGGGGTTCCGCCAAAATCAGATCCCCCCGGTCCGGACCTGTTCGACGATCCACGGCACAACCTCATCCAGGAGCTGGTCGAGGGTGGTATCGGCGGTGAAACCGAGGAGTTCGGCGGCTTTTTGCACGTCCGGAACCCGTTTCTGTACATCGTACTTGAAGGGTTCGTCCGACGTGTAGCGGAAGGGGCGGTCCGGACCGTTGAGCTTTTTCCAGATTTTCTCCGCCAGCTCCAATACGGTGGTGGAGACCGGCGTCGAGAGGTTGAAATCCTGGTTGACCGCCTCGGGCTTCTCGATGCAGAGGCGGATGCCGCGCGCGAGATCGCCGCCGTAAGTGTAGTGGCGGATCTGCCCGCCCGACCCCAGAAGATGCAGCGGGTCCTGCCCCTTCACCACCTTCTGCACCAGGTCGGGAACCACGTGGCTCATCGCCAGCTTGACGTTGCCGGAGCGGATGTCAGAGTGGCAGAGGGCGCGCTTTTCACCGGTACCGACGCAGTTGAAGGGGCGGATGATGGTGTAGGGGAGCTGATATTGCTCCCAGGCGCCCTGGGCGAAATATTCGCAGGCGAGCTTCTGGAAGCCGTAGGTGCTGAGGGGAGGCGGCGACAGCCGCTGGTCGCCTTCGCGGCTCGGGAAGCGGACGGCCGATTCGTACACCATGCTGGAGCTGAGGACGTTGATCTTCTTCAGCTGGTGATGTTTATGCGCCCAGATGGCGGCGTCGAAGGTGGAGGCGACGATCCGTTCGTTTTCGGCCAGGAGGTCGTAGGCCATCTCGTGGAAGTAGGAGATGCCGCCGATCATGGCCGCCGAGGCGACGATCTGGTCGCAGTCCCCGATCAGCTCTTTCAAGAGGGCGGTATCCTTGACGTCCCCTTCGACGAAGTGGTAACGGGGGTGGCGGTCGTAGCTTTTTTCGACCTTGCCGTATTTGGAGTAGTTGTCGATGCCGTAGATCTCATGCCCTGCGTTCAGCAGCTCTTCGACCAGATAGCCGCAGATGAAGCCGGCGGAACCCGTTACCAGAATTTTCATATTTTACCTCTTGATGCTTCAGCGCCAGACGCCCCAGCAGTCGACGAAGGGACAGCTCGGGGTCAGATTGAGATATTCACGGTGCGGCGTTCCCAGAATGATTCCATCCGCCTCTTTCAGCGCCTGTTCCAGCGGAACCGAATCCGGCAGATAGGGGTCGGAAGCCAGCACCCGGGCCTCCTCGAACTCCAGCAGTTTCTTCAGCTTGAAGGAGAGGCTTTCGCGGGTGTCGTCGTTGTTCGCTTTGAACATCATGCCGAGGATGGCGATCGACTTCCCGGCGATGACCCCGCCGAGCTTGCGTTTCATATCCATCACCAGGTGGTTGGGCAGCCCTTCGTTGACCAGCATGGCGGCCTGGCCGAGGAAGAAGACGTTGTTGCTGAAGGCCGCCAGCTGCATGGTGTCTTTGAAGAGGCAGGGGCCGGCGGCAAGGCCGGCTCCCGCGAAGCTGGCCGCCCGGGGGTAGTCCTGCTTGATGGCGCGGAAGATCCGGTAGAAATCGAGCCCGTTCTCTTCGGCCAGCGAGTAGAACTGGTTGGCGATGGCGAACTCCAGGTAGCGCCAGGAGTTGACGAAGAGTTTGCCGATCTCCGCTTCTTTGAGGGAAAGCTCGATGACGCTGGGGGCGATGCCGGTGAACAGCGCCCGCGCCTCCTCCGCCGCCTCCGGGGTATTGCCGGAGACGATCTGCGGCAGCGTATGGATTTCGGCGATGCCCTTGCCTTGGACGATCCGCTCGGGGCAGAAGGCCAGCTTGGTCGAGCCGAGCTCCCGAGCCAGCAGATTGGCGAGGAATTCGGAGGTTCCGGGGTAGAGGGTGCTCCGCAGCACGATCAGCTGCTCCGGGTTCAAGTGATCGATATACTCGCGGATGCCTGCGACCAGGTCGGCGATCCGGGGGTTGTGGTGCTGATCGACCGGGGTCCCGAGGGAGAAGATTACGATCGAGGAGTCGCGAAGGACGGCGGCGTCGGTGGTGGCGGTGAGGGAGCTCCCCCCATGCTTCTTCAGCAGGGCTTCGGCGCCCTCTTCCTGAAAGGGGATTTCGCCGCGGTTGATGCGTTCGACGCACTCCCCGTTGACGTCCAGAAGGTGAACCCGGTATTGACTGTCGGCCAGGACGAGGCCGAGGGGGAAGCCGACGTGGCCGCAGCCGCCGACGATGGTGATAACGGCCTTATACAGGGATGCATTCATCGAAAAAACTCCTTTCGGGACGCCATAATGTAATGGCCCGAAGCGGCAATTGCAAGCGGAACTTTACGGGAAACCGACAAAGGGGTGCTTGTTGGGATGGCGGAGCACGCGGCAGCGGGGGCACATGAAGGCGTCGAGGCCGTAAAATTCGGCGATACGGTCGGATTGGTAGAGCTGTATGCGGTCGCCTTCGGTGGCTTCGATGATCTCCGGGCCGTTGTCGCCGAGGAGAACGCCGGGACCGCGAAGGACTTCGATTTCCACTCGCGAATGAGAATCGAGCACCAGGTGGTTGACCGCTTCGGTCGAGTTGTTGAAGGCGAGGCCGACGCCGACGCGGAAGATGCTGTGGGTGATGCTCCGGTAATAGGCGGTGCTGCCGTGGACGCTGGAGAAGCAGACGCCGTCGCCGACTACGCCGTCGGCGTAGAGTTCGCCGTCGATGCGGACCCGGTAGCGCAGGGCGCAGGAGTGGTCCGCGTTGCGGAGGTAGACGTCGTTGACGCCGTAGATGATCTCTTCACCCTTCTCTCCGGCGACCATCGGCAGGCGGGAGATGCGGGTTTTCCCGGCGATGAAATCGGCCAGCCGCGAACGGCAGCGGTGCTCGCTGCAGACAGGGGCGGTTCCTTCGTCGCGGATCGGCAGCTTGGGGATGCCGGGGAACTCCCGTTCGGCCCCGAGGAGGGCGCCGTCGCCGCCGTGGGGGATGACGAGTTCGAATCCCTCCTTTGCCTCTTCCATGCCGAATTCGCCGAGGAGGGGACGGATGTCGTCGAGGTTCTTGCCGACCAGTTTGATTTTCATGCTTCTCGTTTCATGAGGTTGCTTCGGGCGACGACCGCGTAGAGAATGGCCGCGGCGGCGTTGCCGACGTTGATCGAACTTTTTTCGCCGAACATCGGCAGCCCGACCACGCCGTCGACCAGTTCGAGCGTTTCGGGGGCGATGCCCAGGGCTTCATTGCCGAAGATGAGCGCCAGGGGGAATTCATACTCCGTCTCCCAGGCGAAGCGGCTGCCGGGGAGCCAGTCGGCGGCGAGGATCATCCGGCAGCCTTCATTGCGGAGCTGCCGCACCGCCGTGACGGAATCGGGCATGACCCGGCAGGGAACCAGTTTATCGGCCCCCATGGCCGTTTTCTCCAGCTTCGGATGCGGCGGCGCGGGGGTGTAGCCGCAGGCGATGATCTCCGCCGCGCCCACGGCTTCGGCGATCCGGAAAATGTTGCCGGTGTTGTGGGCGCTCCGCAGGCGGTCGAGTACGATGGTTATCCGATTTTTCATGGAACTATGTTGATTCGCTCTCATTCATAGACGAAGCGGTTTATCTTTTGAGCCGATTTTTGTCGCAAATCCTCGTTCGATACGCTGTATCGACCTGCGGTTTACGTCAAAAATCCATCTCAAAATCTTAAACCGCTTCGATCTATGACTGCTCTCTCATCAACATTAAATTACTGCAATATTCCCCGGTTTGCAAGCAAAGCGGCTTGCCCGCGAGGCATTTTGATGATATATTATCGGGAAAATGAAGTAGGAAACCCCTAGAAGAGAAGAGCGAGGTCCCTCAAATGCCGAAAATTCATCCTTCCAGCATCGTCGCCGACGGCGCCATCCTTGACGACAGCGTCGAAGTCGGTCCCTTCTGCTACGTCGGCCCGAACGTCAAGATCGGCGCCGGCTGTCGCCTCATCGGCCATTGCAACGTCGACGGTCATACCACCATCGGCGCCGGGAACGTCATCCACCCCTTCGCCGCCCTCGGCCAGTGCGCCCAGGACCACGCGGTGATCGCGGGCGAAGCGACCTACCTCGAAATCGGCAACGACAACGTCTTCCGCGAAGGCTGCACCATCCATACCGGGACCAAGCCCGGAACCGCCACCAAAATCGGCAACCACTCGATGTTCATGAACGCGACCCACGTCGCCCACAACTGCGTGATCGGCAACAACGTAATCTTCGTCGGCTACGCGGGCTGCGCGGGGTATTGCGAAGTCTTCGACAACGTGCTCCTCTCGGCGCTCTCCGGGATGCACCAGTTCTGCCGGATCGGTCGCTTCGCCATCATCTCGGGCGGCTCGGTTTTCTCGAAGGACATTCCGCCCTTCATGATGGCCGAGGGGCGCAACGGCGGCGTCAAGATGATCAACAAGGTCGGCCTCCAGCGCGCCGGCTTCAGCTCCGAAACCATCACCGTCATCAAGCACATCCACCGGATCTACTACCGCAGCGGCTTGATCCCCTCCAACGCGTTGGAGAAGATCAAGAACGAACTGCCGCAGATTCCGGAAGTGCGCGAATTCATCGATTTCTGCGAAAGCAGCAAGCGCGGCGTCCTGCCGCCCCACCTCGACGGCGGCCACCGCAACTGACAAAATCACCCTAAGGAAATCATATCATGCTCGAAGCTCTGAAGAAGAATCCCCGTTTCACTCCGCGCCGCGGCCCCGTGGTGCTTGCCATTCTGGACGGCGTCGGTTTCGGTAAATATACCGACGGCGACGCCGTGCTCCGCGCCAACACCCCCGTGCTGGACTGCCTCTTCAAGAACGTCGCCGCCACCAGCCTCAAGGCTCACGGCACCGCCGTCGGCATGCCCTCCGACGAAGACATGGGCAACAGCGAAGTCGGCCACAACGCCATCGGCTGCGGCCGGGTCTTCGCCCAAGGCGCGAAGCTGGTCGAGGACGCGGTCGAATCCGGCAAGCTCTTCGAGGGCGACACCTGGAAGAAGCTGGTGGCCAACGTGCTCGAGAAGAGTTCGACCCTCCACTTCCTCGGCCTCTTCTCGGACGGCAACGTCCACAGCAACATCGGCCACCTGAAGGCGATGGTGAAGGAAGCCGCCGCGAAGGGCGCGAAGAAGATCCGCATCCATGCGCTGCTCGACGGGCGCGACGTCCCCGAGACCTCCGCTCTCGACTACATCGACCCCTTCGAAGAGTTCCTCGCCGGCATCCGCCAGGCGGGCTGCGATGCCCGGATCGCCTCCGGCGGCGGCCGCATGGTCATCACCATGGACCGCTACGGCGCCAACTGGGATATGGTCCGCAAGGGCTGGGATATCCACGTCAAGGGCTGCGGCGATATGTTCAAGTGCGCCCATGAGGCGGTGGTGGAGCTCCGCAAACGCTCCGGCGCCATCGACCAGGACCTCCCCCCCTTCGTCATCTCCGACGACGGCAAGACCCCCATCGGCGCGATGAATGACGGCGACTCGGTGATCTACTTCAACTTCCGCGGCGACCGCTCGCTCGAAATCACCGCCGCCTTCGAAAACGACGAGTTTGACAAGTTCGACCGCGGCGTCCGCCCGAAGGTGATGTACGCCGGGATGATGGAGTACGACGGCGACCTCCACGCGCCGAAGCTCTACCTCGTCAATCCGCCCGAAATCGACCGCACGATGGATGAATACCTCTGCGCCTCCAAGGTCGCCCAGTTCGCGATCAGCGAAACCCAGAAGTTCGGCCACGTCACCTACTTCTTCAACGGCAACCGCTCCGGGATGTTCGATCCCAAGCTCGA
>JAVBRV010000173.1:0-9241 GCA_031547585.1 Victivallaceae bacterium | reverse complement strand
ACCCGCCAGGGTTACCACCCTGGACCCCGGGGATCGGGGGGAACCTCCAAACGGCCTCAGTCGGCCACTCTCCCCGCTTTTTTGCGGGGAGAGGGCAAGCGACTGAAACCGTTTGGCGCCAGGGGGCTCCGCGCCCCCTGGACCCTCGGCAGGACGGGGGTCCTGCACCCTGCCCGGCTTAGGCCGGGCGATTCTCGCATGGCGGTAGAAATATTATAGAAAAATCAAATATCACCAAGCTGGTTACGCCATTGGCAGTCGGACCAGTCCGACTGAGCCGGTCGCCACAACAGGTATTGAATTTTACAATTATCTCGATATTTGAAAGTGAATTCGTATAAAATTGCCCCGATCGGGGCGATTTTTGTCGAACTCGCTTCCTCTTGATCCATTATTGCCCCGATCGGGGCGATCGTTGCGTCAATGGGCGGTGAGGAGGAGGACCGGCAGCGGGACTTCGGAGGCGATCCGCTTGACTTTTCCCTCTTTGTCGGGTTTGCTGTCGTAGCGGTATTGTACCCGGAAGAGCTGGCGGCAGGCGGTAAAGGGCGTGACGGATTTCAGCCGGAAGGTGTAACGGTTTTTCTCCGCCTCGCCGGGTTCGACGGTCAAGCCGGCTGGGGGTTCGGAGAGGAGCAGCTCCACTTCAGGGTTGGTCCCCAATCTCTTGAAGGTGACGGAGAGAGTGGCCGCGTAGCCGCCGTCTTCGGTTTTGCGGAGCGTCATCTCGGTGATGGATTTCTCCCAGGCGAACTGTTCGCCGCCGCTGTACTTCCAGCGCCGGGCGAGGTAGAAGGACTGCGCCGGAACCAGATGATACCAGGCGAAGGCCTGCATGACAAGGTCGGCGGGAATCACTTCGGTTTCAAAGCCGTTGTCGCCGATGGCAAACAGGCGGGCGGTTTTCGGTTTGGCCGCGTTTGCTTTCCCGGCGATGGTGATCGGCGTGCGGAGCGTTCCCGGCGGAATCACCGGCGAACCCGACAGCTGGTAGCCGTCGGGCGCATCGAGCTTCAGGCGGATTTCACCGTTGAAGCCGTCGATCCGCTCGATGTGGAGGGTGGCGGCTTCGTTCCCGCCGACTTGCGCCTCCAGCCCCGAGGGGGATAGGTAGGCGATGAAACGCGGACGCGGCCGGTCGATCAGCAGCGCCAGGCGGCCGGTTTCGCCGTTCAGGCTGGAGACCGCCGCCGTGTAGGTTCCGGTTTCGGGGGCGGTGAAATCGAGCTTGGAGTCGAAGGGTTGCAGCATGGTCCCCGCCAGCAGTTCCCCCCGGTGGTCGTCGTTGAAGGCGACCCGTTCGCCCGTTTCGTCATAGATCTGAAGCAGCGAGTCGATGGGGGAGTTGAGGCGGCGGGCGAACACTTCGAGGATCAGCCGCTCGCCCTTTTCCGCCTCGAAGGGAACGCGCACCACTTCATCGGGGGTATGCAGCACCCCGGCGAAACGGACCGCCGGACCGGTCGGAAAGGGCGTCGCCGGCTCCTCCACCCGTCCTTTGGCCGCGTCGATGCGGTAGACGAAGTCTTCGCGGCCCCGGTAGAGGGCGTCGCGGAGGGTCAGCGTGTACTCTCCCTTACGGGGGGCGGTGAAGATGAGGCGGGAATCGGGGTTGTTCCCGTGGTCGTCGTTGAAGGCGAGCAGCCGCCCGTCCTCGCCGCGCACCTCGAGCAGCGTCTGGAAGTGGCCCGGAACCGCGTCGCCGATAAAGGGCAGCAGCTGTCGCGCCGTCACGGTGAAGGTGACGCTCTCCCCCTCTTCGGCGCGGAAGCGCCAATCGTCGGCTTCGCCCGGCAGGATCTGGCCGTTCAACACGGCGGGGAGGGTGAATTGCGGCGTCTCCCGCTCGGCGGGCGGACGCCGATAGTAGGGCTCGCGAACCTCCGGAACGGTTCCGACGATAAAGCGGGCCGGATTGGTGACGATGCCGTTCCCCGTGAGGCGCAATTCGCGCTCCCCCGGTTCCGCGTCGGGGGCAATCCGCACCCGGAGGATCAGGTTGCTGGAAATCGCCGGGCTCATCTGGAGGGGATTGCGCGGAATGTAGAGGAAGCGCAGCACCAGCTCCAGCTGCTGCGGCGTCAGGGTTTCCAGCTTGTCGTACCAGTCGTTCTTGACCCAGCCTTCGGTATTTTCGGGCATGGCCGGAATGGGGGCGCCCGTCTCCATCGCCTTCAGGCGGTTGGCGAAGTAGGTCCGCTGATTCCCCGCCGGCTGGGGAAAGCCGGGGACGATCTCCACCGCTTCGATCGTGACCCCCTTGCCGGAGACGACGCCGTCGCGGATGGCCCAGAAGCGCTGGCCGCCGACCAATATTTCGATGGTGGTTCCCCTTTCACCCCCGGCCGGAAACAGGTAGCCGATGTGGGCGCCGCTGAGAACAAAGCCCGCCAGAAGACCGAAAAGAAGTCCGAATCGTTTCGTCATATTGCCGTCACTTCCCCGTTATTTCAACCGTCACTTTGCCGTCACTTTTTTCAGAACCGGATCAATTCCGCCTCTTTAAACATTTCGTCGCCAGGCGGTTCGGTAAAGGTAAAGAACTGCTGGTCGGCCCCTGCAATGGTGGTGAAGAAGCGATGGCGGTTGCGTTCGTCGAGTTCGCCCGTGACATCGTCCACCAGGACCGCCACCCGCCCTTCGCCGGATTGGCGGATCAGGTTGAACTCCGCCAGCTTCAGCAAGAGCGAGACGATCCGGATCTGCCCGGTGGAGCCGTAGTGCCGCAAGAGCTTCCCATTCAGGAGAAGTTCGAAATCATCCAGCTGCGGCCCGATGGAGGTGAAGCCTTTGCCGAGTTCGCGTTCGCGGCGGCGCTCCAGTTCCTCCAGATAGGCCGCCGGATCGCCGGGGTAGTCGCCCCGGTGGCGGATGGCGAGTTCGAAACCGTCATCCAGCGACAGCATCCGGGCGATCTCCCCTTCAACCCGAAGGGCGAATTCGCGGCGTTTCCGGGCGATCTCCGGCGCATGTTTTGCCAGTTCCGGCTCGAAAGCAGCGGCCACCCGCGCCTTCTCCCGGAATTTCAGCGCCCGGTTGCGCTGCGCCAGCGCCCGCTGATAGTCGGCCAGCGTCGTCAGATAGCCCGGATCCAAGGTCGAAATCAGCATATCGAAAAAACGGCGGCGGAACAGCGAACTGCCGCTCGTCGTATTGCGGTCTTCGGGAACGAACACCACCGCCCGGAACTCCCGGATGAATTCGCTCGCTCGCCTTACCCGGTTCCCGCCGATGAAGGTCTCGCGCCGGTCGACGCCGGCCTGGTGAACCCGCAGGGTTTCGTGGTAGGGGCCGCGGTCGATCTTCGCCTCCAGCGTGAAGGCGCGTTCGCCGATGCGAATCAGCTCGCGCACCGAAACCGTCCGGAACGAGCGCAGGATGCTGAGAAAGAAAATCCCTTCGAGGAGGTTGGTTTTGCCGCTTCCGTTCGGTCCGGCCAGTACGACCTGATCGCCGGAAAACCGGAACCGCCCGTGGGCGTAGTTCCGGTAATTGATCAGCTCCAGCTCTTCGATGAGCGCCAAGGCTATTTTTTCCGGATCGGCATAATCACGTAGAGGAAGCCGGCGTTGTTCTCGACGGCCACCGGATTCAGGGGGTCGTTGAGCTTCATGCGCACAACGTCCGCGTCGCAGTTCCGCAGGGGATCGGCGAGGTAGGCCGGGTTGAAGGAGATTTCAAACGGCTCCCCGTCGTAGGCGATTTCGAGGTAATCGCTGCCTTCGCCGACTTCGGAGCTGGACGCCTGGAGCTTCAGCTGGTTGCCGCCGAACTGCAGAATGACGTACGAACTCGAATCGGAAAGCACCAGCGAAACCGTCTCCAGCTTGGCGAGGAACACCGCCGCCGGCACATCGATCGACTGCGAGAACGAAGCCGGGATCACCTGCCGGTAGTTGGGGTAGCTCCCCTCGATCAGCTTGGTCGCCAGCTCGAAGCCGCCCGCCACGAAGACGCACTGCTTCTCGCCGATCCGGACCGTCACTGAACCCTCGTTTTCGAGGAGGCGGCGCACTTCGGTCAACGCTTTGAGGGGAATGATCGCCTGCCCGTCGCCGCCTTCGGCCGCTTCGGGGGATTTTTCCTGCATGGCGAGGCGCTTGCCGTCGGTGGCCACCAGCGTCACCAGCCCTTCGCGGATGCTGAACAGCGTGCCGGTAAGCACCTTGCGCGCATCGTCGGCGCTGACCGCGTAGGAGACGGCGCCGATCATCCGCTTAAACTCATTTTCCTTCAGCTTGACTTCCTGAAGCGAGGTGAACTCGGTCGCCTCGGGGAATCCCTCCGCCGGCAGCCCGAGCAAGGTGAACTGGCCGGTGCCGCAACGGATCCGCAGATGATCCTTGTCGTCGATGTCGAAGGAGACCTCGGGGGCCGAGAACGAACTCACCAGAGAGATCAGTTTGCGCGCGGGCGCGGTGGTGACCCCGGCGCCTTCGACAGCCGCCTCGACCCGGGTCGAGATCCGGATTTCAAGATCGGTCGAGGTCAGTTCCACGACCCCGTCTTCCGCCCGGATCAGTACGTTGCTCAGCACCGGCAGCATGGTGCGGGTACTGATGATGCTCCCCACCCGCTGCAGCGCTTTCTGGAATTTTTCACGGTTGACGGTGAATTTCATGCCTGGACCTCACTGTTGAAACAAATATCGATTTCCTTGATTATGGAGTATAAGATACTCTGTTTTGCCGTTTGTGCAACCGGAATTCCGGTTTTTTTTGCCTCCAAACCGGAAAAAAAACAGAATCGGCATGATAGTTTTTTCGGATTCCCGGTTGACTTCCGCCGCCCGGACCGCTATATTACTGAACTCCGAAAACGAAGTCAGGAACGCAGCGCCATGACCAAAAATCACGACATGTCCAGCAGCCTCGAAGATTATCTCGAAGCCATCGCCGAAATCACGGAAGATAAAGGACACGCCCACACCAAGGATATCGCCGGCCGCCTCGGCGTCAAAATGCCGTCGGTGACCAACGCGCTCCAGGCGCTCGCCGCCCGCGAACTCATCCGTTACCAGTCGCACCTGCCGGTGGTGCTCACCCCCGAAGGGGCCGAGCTGGCGGCGAAAATCCGCCACCGGCATGAATCGCTGCGCGCCTTTTTCTCCAACATCCTGAAGCTCGAAGATGAAAAGGCCGACGCCCTGGCGTGCAAAATCGAACACGTCATCCGCGAAACCGCCATGGCGCGCATCGTCGCCCTCGCCGACGCCATCACCGAACGCGAGGATTGCGCCGCCCTCCGCGAATATCTCGCCGAAGCCATGCCCCGCATCGGCGGGCGGAGCCTCGCCGACCAGACGCCGCTCCCCCTCGACCGTTTCCCCCGCGGCGGCAAAGCCACCGTGGTGCGCATCGACCCCGAGCTGCGCGGAGCCAAAAAATTCGCCGACCTCGGCCTGGTTCCCGGCGCCGTGGTGGTGATGGAGAATCGCGCCCCCCTCGGCAACCTCCTCCGCATCAAAGTGATGGGCAGCAGCCTGTCGCTGCGTTCCGACGACGCCGGCCATATCCTGGTCAAACCGGTCGAAGGCTGAACCCATGGCGGGGGGGCTGTTCCGCATCCTCCTGGCGGGCAACGCCGGGAGCGGTAAAACCACCATCCTCAACCGGTTGGCCGGTTCCCGCCAGCATGTTTCGCTCTACCCCGGAACCGGTATTGAACGCCGGGTCGGGCGCTGCCCCATCGGCGAGTTTCAGGCGGAGGTCATCGACCTGCCCGGCATGACCGGCGATGAAACCGCCGATGCCCGGATTCAGGCGGCCTTTCAGGAAGTCGCCCGCAACGATATCGATCTCGTCGTCAACGTGGTCGACGCCGCCAATGCCGTCGAGGAGCTGATCCTCGTGTTGCGGATGGTTGAGCTTGAAGTTCCCATGCTGCTGGTCTTCAATAAGATCGACGAGGCGGAGAGGCTGGGGGTCTGTTTCAGTTACGAAAAACTCGCCGAGTTTTTTAAAGCTCCTCTTATTCCCGTCGAAGCCCGGAGCGGTCGCGGCATGGTTCAGCTCACCGACGAGATTGCCCGCCTTCTGCGTTCCGGTTCACCGCAGCTCCCCGCGCGGCCGAAATACGGCCCGGTGATCGATGAGGCGATCGAAGATCTGATCCGCCGGGTCGAACCTCTGAAACGTCCCGATCTGCGGCGAATTCCCCTGCGGGTGATCGCCATCGGGCTGCTCTCCGGAACCGTTGAAATCTGCGAACGCCCCGAATTTCGGGTACTGCTCGGCGAAGTGGCCCGCTGGCGCGAAACCATCGCCGAGCGTACCGGTTTCACCGAAGGGGCGATTTTTCCGGAACGCCGCCGCGCCCTCCTCGCCGGAGCCTGCCGGAACGGCATGATTACCACCCCGGCCGGAACCGGCGGGGACAGCTTTTTCGAACGGCTGGCTACCCGACCGCGATCCGGCACCCTCCTTTTTCTGGTCAAAATGTTCATCGCTTTCAGCGTGATTTTCCTGATCGGGCAGTATCCCTCGCGGTTGCTGGCAAAGGGGTTCGTCGCGCTGGGCCGGTACATTACCGCGGCCTGGCCGGACTGGCAGTCCGAATTCCTGAGCCGCTTTCTGGTCGAAGGCGTGCTGGGCGGCGTCGGTGCGGTAGTGACCCTGCTGCCCTTCGTGCTTTTATTCATCTTCCTCTTTGTTGTTCTCGAAGGATCCGGCTGTCTGGCGCGCGCCGCCTTTGCCATGGAGCGGCTGCTGCGCTTCTTCCGGCTCGACGGGCGCGGGCTCGGGCTCTTCATCCTGGGGTTCGGCTGCTCCATCCCGGCGCTTTCCGCCTGCCGCGCCATCGAATCGAAGCGGGAACGGCTGCTGCTTCTCTTCGTCCTCCCCTTCCTGCCGTGCGCCGCCCGGCTGACGATCGCGGCGCTGCTGATCGCGGCCTATTTCCCGCCGGTATTCCAGGCGGCGGCGCTCTGGGTCTTCTACCTCTGCGGCATCGGCGCGGCGTTGGTCGCCCTTCGGCTGCTGCGCCCGATTCTCGGCAAAGAGGCCGCCCTTCCCCCCGCGCCGGAGCTCCCCCCCTGCCGCTTCCCGCCGCTCGGCCCTCTCCTCCGCCGTTTCGGAAGCTATGCGGGCGGCTATCTCACCCGGGGCGGCTTGGTGATCGCGCTGGGGGCGATCGTACTGTTCTTCTGCAACACCTACCCGGAGCGGACCGACTTCCGGGATATCGACGAGAAGCTGGTTCAGCTCGACCTCTCCACCACCCTCAGCGAATCGCGGAAAATCGAGGAGGCCGCCCGCCTCCACCGCGAGATCGCCCGACGCAAGCTCGAGTATTCGATCTCCGGGCGAATCGGGCAGGGGCTGGCGTTTTGCCTTTCCCCCCTCGGTTTCGATCAACATACCGCCACCGTCTGGGGGGGCGGCTTGGTGGCGCGCGAGCTCTTCATCGTCCAGGCCGGAATCCTTCACGTCCGCGAGGATTACGCCTCCGGCGAGGAGACGATGTTCCACCCGGTCGGCCGCAACCGCCTGGAGGCGATCTCCCTCCTCCTCTTCACCCTGTTATGTTCGCCCTGTCTCGGGGTTTTCTTCGCGATCCGCCGCGCCGCCGCCTCCTGGAAGCCGGCCTTCCTGCAGTTGGCGGGGTCGGTGGCCGCGGCCTATCTCATCACCCTGGCCGTCTACCAGCTCGGACTCTTTCTCCGGCTGGGAACCGACCTCTTCCCCCACTAGAGTTCACACCCATGGATGACGCCCTCTTTGAAGCCAAATTCGCCATGATCGCGGCGGAAGTGAAAAATAAACTCGACAACGCTTCCGCCTGTCATGATTATGAGCATGTTCTCCGCGTGCTCCACAATGCGGAACTCCTCGCGGAGCTCCTCCCCGAAGCGGACCGCCGGATCGTCCGCCTGGCCGCCGTGCTGCATGATTTCGCCCGGCCGGAAGAGATGGCCTCCAAGGGGCGCATCTGCCACGCCGAACTCGGCGCCGAAATGGTGGTCCCCCTGCTCGAAAAGGCGGGGTTCGACGCCGAAATCGTCCGCAAGGTCAGCCGCGCCGTTCTGCTTCACCGCTACCGCAACGGCGGCAAACGCCCCACCCATCTCGAAGGGAAAATCGTCTTCGACGCGGATAAGCTCGACTCGCTGGGAGCCGTCGGCATCGGCCGCGCCTTCCTCTTCGCCGGGCGCGAAGGGGCGAAGCTCCACAACTCCGAAGACGAGGCGCTCGGCTCCCCCGAATACAGCCGTGAAGACACCGCCTACCGGGAGTATCTGGTGAAGCTCCGCAAGCTCCCCGCGGCCATGCTGACCGAGCCGGGCCGCGAAATCGCCAAGGAACGGGCCGAATACATGAAGTTCTTCTTCGACCGCCTGAACGAGGAAACCGCTATTTTGCGGGATTGATCCGCCGCAGCGCCAGCAGCATCTTGAGGTATTGGGTAATCACCCGCAGCGACAGCTTGCTCTCGCCGTGGATCCGTTTGCCGAAGGTGATGCCGTATTCGACGATCCGCCAGCGTTTCCCCGGGTCGTGCGTCAGGAGGTAGAGCAATTCCAGCATGATCTTGAAGCCGCGCGGACTCATCTTCCCGCGCACCGCCCGGAACGCCTCGCGCCGGACCCCGAAAAAGCCGGACATCGGGTCCTTCACCCGAACCCCCAGAATCACCCGCGCCATCAAGGTCGCCGTCCGGCTGATCAGCACCCGGCAGGGGTTCCACTTCTCCTTGAAGCCGCCGCCCGCCACGTACCGCGAACCGACGACGAAGTCATTCGCCTCCAGCGTCGTCAGGAGCCCCTTCAAATCCGCCACATCGTGTTGCAGGTCCCCATCCATGCAGCAGAGCAGCTCCCCCGCCGCCGCCTCGAAACCCTTGACGATGCTCGGGCTGAGCCCCGGAATGCCGTCATTCAGCACCACCCGGACATTCGGATGTCCTGCCGCCGCATACTCTTCCACCGCTTTCGCAGTGCCGTCCGGGGAGTTCTCGTCAGCGACAATAATCTCGTAGTCGGTCAATCCCGCCGCGCCGATGCGTTCCAGCAGAATCACAATGTTGTCGCGCTCGTTCAGCGTCGGTATGACGATCGAAGTTTTCATGGGCGGGTTTCCTTGTTTTTCAGACCGGGTTCTTTTTCGCCGACTGCCGGACTTGTCCGGCAGCTCCCAGCGCGATATACGTATTGCGCCGTGGGAGTCAGGAGGGGCCTTACTCCCCTCCTGAACCACCCCCGCCCGTGGGCAGAGACGCGCAGCTAAGGGCGACCCCGATTCCG